>JADZDL010000077.1 GCA_020851075.1 Planctomycetota bacterium
TGGCGAGGCCCATGCCGTGCGAGTCGAGCGCGGCAGTGGCCGCCGCGCGCAGACCCGCGTCGTTGGCGAGGCCGAGGTAGTTGTTGGCGCACAGGCACATCACCTGCTTGCCATTCACGGTGATCATCGAGCCTTGCGGGCTCTGGATGACCCGCTCCTCTTTCCAGAGGCCGGCGTTGCGGATCTCGTCGAGTTCGGAGCGGAAACGGGCGCGGTCTTGTTCGAACATGGCTGGTGGCGTTCGCGGACTCAGTTCAGGCGATTGGTGCCGCAGATTTCGGACGCGGCGCCGCAGCGTCGGACTGCCTTGGTCCCGGGTTCCGGGCTCCGGAGGTCCGTTCGCAGGCGGTGCTGGCCGGGGGCGGGTTGGATGCCTTTCATCGACACCATCGTCTAGGTGCTAGGTCCCGCAATGGCGGGCGGAGCATTCTGCGGGTACAATGCTCGTTCCGCCACAAATGAGATCGACCTACCCAAGACTCGTGCTCGGCTTCGCCCTCCTGGCCGGTGGCTGCGCATCGGAGCGCCCGGCTTTGTCGCCCTACTCGGCGCGGCCCGTGATCGAGCTGGCGCGGTGGCAGGTGTTTGATGGCGCGGTCCTGGTGGGAACGCTCATCCACCTGCAGATCCAGGAGCCTGGGGGGCCGATTCCCTACTACCGCATCGAAGATGCGAGCGGGCACTGGATTGGCCATGCGACCGAACAGGGCCGCTTCAGCCGGCGCGTGCCGTTCCAGGACGCCGAGCAGGATCTGGGGCTCTGGTCGTTGCCACAGGGGGTGGCCAGGCTCGTCGACGCAAAGGCGCCCGTCGAACTGCGGCCGGTGGTGGCCGATGCCGATGCGCGGCGTTCCGATGGCCCCCCGCAGGCGAAGTGACCGCCCCGCAGGCAAAGTGACCGGTTGCGTCAGCTGCGGGCCGTCGCCGACGATCAGTGGACGCTGAGCCGCAGGCCGTTGCTGAGCAGCGTCGACTGTGTCGACGAGAACGTGACCGCCTGCGCGTTCATCGCAAAGCCGATGGGCAGCGCGACGTTGGGGATCACGAACTGGCCGCTGTTCCAGTAGACGAAGGTCGCGAAATCGGTCCACTGCGTGCAGAACGGCGGCAGGCTGACCGGGTTGTTGAGCGGCGTGTGGCCAAACAGCAGCCAGGTGTTGTTTGTGGGCTGTGGCCACAGCGAGAACGCGAGGCTGCCGTCGGCGCCGCGTTGCTCAAACAGCGCGATGCCGCAAGGTGTGCCGTAGGGCTCCACCGGGCCGGTGTCCGGATACCAGCGCACGACCACGTAGGCCATGTATTCGCCGATGTTGCCGCCCGGCATGCTGATCGCGCCGCCGTGGGCGATGTGGATCGCCAGATTGCCCGGGCCGAACGAGCGTGGAAACTCCGTGTAGGTCACGAAGGGCGGCGATCCGTACGGATTGCCAATGACGTCGAGCGAGCCGTTGGCGTCGACATCGACCGAGAAGTTGCCGATTCCGGGCCAGCCGCCGGACGGTTGCGACTGCACCATCACGGCGAGCACGCCGCGCACTGCCGTCGGGGCGCTCAGGGTGAGCTGGTAGTCGGCGCTCGAGGTCAGCACGGCGCCGTTCGTGGAGTTCATCGTCGAGGCGGAGCAGAACACCCTCGACTCAAACGTGACGATCTGCGCCTGCGTGCTGATCTGGCTCGTGAGCAGACCCGTGGCGACACCACTCGTGACCTGCAGCGACAAGCCGTCGCCGACGTTGGTGCCCGGCGCGAGGATGTGCTGGGCAGGGGGAGCCACATTGAGGTGCTCGGCGCGCAGGTAGCCGGGCAGCACTTCCACGGCAGTGGCCGTGACCGACTGGGCGGCGAGGGGCAGGGTCATCGCTGCCGCGGTAAGGATGGCTTTGGGGCGTAACATGGCGACTTCCTGGCCGGTATCGGATCCCATTCTACCCGATCCGAAGTGCTTTGCACGTAAACCCCTAGTGGGCGAGCCTGACTTGGGCTGGGGCGAGCCCTGTTCTTGGGCTACATTGCTCGCCCCGAATGTCCGCCACCCAAGTTCCGCCGAGTCCCCGCCCCGTCTCCGACAGCAAGGTCGAGATGACCGAGATCGTCTTCCCCAACGACGCCAACCCGCTGGGGAATGCCATGGGCGGCCGCGTGATGCACTGGATCGATATCTGTGCCGCCGTGGCCGCCGGGCGCCACGCCCGCACGCCGGTGGTGACCGCCAGCGCCGACCAGATCGACTTCCACAATCCGGTGCCCGTCGGGGCGGTGGTGGTGCTGCTGGCCTCCGTGAACGTCGCCGGGCGCACCTCGATGGAAGTCGGCGTGAAGGTCTGGCAGGAAGATCGCGCTACGGGCGATCGTAAGCACGTCGCCTCGGCGTATCTGACCTTCGTGTCGCTCGACCCGGTGACGAAGACGCCGCGGCCGGTGCCGGGCATCATCGCGGAGACCGACGAGGAGAAGCGGCGGTTCGATGCGGCCAGGCAACGGCGCGCGCACCGGCTCGCGATGCGCAAGTAACCGCGTCGCCGCGGGCGATGGCCAGGTCGAATTGCAGGTCGTTGCGCGCGGCGACCAGAGCACTCAGCGCGAACGGCCGGCTGCGCGCAGTTCCTGGAGCCGGGCGGCCATTCCGGCGGTGCGCTCGGGCTCGGTCGCGGCGAGGTTCGTCGTCTCGCCGGGGTCCTTGCTGAGGTCGTACAACTGCGCCACCGGCGCGTTGCCGAGTTCGGTCTTCGTGCTCGCGTCGTAGGCCGCGCGCTGGCTCGGTTCGATGTACTTCCACGAACCGATGCGCAGCGACAGCGAGCCAGAGTGTTCGATCAGATGATCGCGCCCGACCTTGTCCTTGCCGAGCAGCGCATCGAGTTGGTTCTGGCTGTCGGGCGCGTCCCCTTCGGCGATCGGCTGGCCGACCAGGTGCGCGAGGCTGTGCAGCAGGTCCACCTGACTCACCAGGGCCGCGGACTCACCGGCGGCGACGTGGCCTGGCCAGCGCACGACGAACGGCACGCGCGTGCCAGCTTCCAACGCGCTGTACTTGCCGCCGCGCCACGGGCCGGCGGGGCGATGCGAACCGAGCTTCTCCTCCGAATCGTCGACATAACCGTCGTTCACGACCGGCCCGTTGTCGCTGCTCAGGATCACGAGCGTGTTGTTCGTGAGTTTCAGTTCGTCGAGCGTGTTGAGCAGTTCGCCGACGCACCAGTCGAGTTGCACGATCGCATCGCCGCGCGGCCCCATCGTCGTCTTGCCTTGGAAACGTGGATGCGGCACCCGCGGCACGTGGATGTCGTGTGTCGCGAAGTAGAGGCAGAACGGGCGATCCTTGTTGGCCTGTAGGAACTGCTTGCCGCGGGTGACGAACGCGTCGGCCATGTCCTCGTCAACCCAGCGCGCTTTCACCCCGCCGGTCATGTAGCCGATGCGGCTGATGCCGTTCACGATGGTCATGTCGTGGCCTTGGAACCACTTCATCTTGAGCAGGTCGGGCCGTTCGCGGCCGGTCGGTGCGTCGCCGATGCGCTTGCCGTACGAGACGAGGATCGGGTCGCCGGCTTCGAGCCCGCGCACCGCGTGGTCGTCGACGTAGACGCACGGCACCCGGTCGCCCGTGGCTGGCAACAGCATGCATTCGTCAAAACCGACTTCGAGCGGCCCAGGCGCGATGGAACCGTTCCAGTCGAGATCGCCGTTGCCGAGGCCCAGGTGCCATTTGCCGATCACCGCCGTGCGGTAACCCGCGCGCTGCATCACGGCTGGCAGGGTCGTACGGCCCGGTGTGAGGATGAGTTTCGCATTGCCCGGCAGCACGCCGGTGCCCTTCTGGCGGAACGCGTATTCGCCCGTGAGCAGCGAATAGCGCGAAGGTGTGCAGGTTGCCGAGGTGCAGTGCGCGTCCGTGAAGCGCAGGCCAGCTGCCGCCAGCCGGTCGATGTTGGGCGTCTGCACGGCCTTGGCGCCGTAGCAGGATACGTCGCCGTAGCCGAGGTCATCGGCGTAGAGGATGACCACGTTCGGGGGCTTCGCGGGCGCTTGGGTTTGGGCGTGGTTCTGGGCCGTGATCGTGGCCAAGGCGAGTCCTGCGCTGAGCAGGGTTCGAAGGGCTCCGTGCATCGCGGCAGGATAACAGCGGCTCGGTGCCAAAAGCCGGCAAACCGTCATCCATGAGCCCAATCGGCCAAATGGAGGCGGAATGGAGTCGGTGGGGTGGATCGCAGCGCGGCGAGGAATCTAAAGTGGACTTTAGAAAAGGACGAGGAATCTAAAGTGGACTTTAGATTCCTCGCTGCGACGCATGGGCCATTTGGTCCGCATCCACGACAACTCCCGCGATCGCATCCTCGGGATCGACGAAGCGCATGAGGTTCATGCCGCGCGCGGGATCGAACGGTGCCGGCCAGTCCGGAAACGGCTGCACGGGTCGTTTCCTCGCATCGCGCATGTGCGAACGGTCCGACGAGAACTTGGCGAGGAACTCTTCGCCATCGACGATGCGGAAGCGCGGCTGCAGGTCGAACTGGTCGGCGCGGAACGCATGGCCGAGCCAGTCGCGCACCGGCCAGACGAGCTGGTCGCGATCGTCGAGGTCGAGGATCAGGCCTTCCTTGGGCAGCAGCAGGACCACGTGGTAGTCCCAGACGACGGGATCGGGCCGGCCGGCGCGCTGACCCCACATCGCCACCGTGCGCGTCGCGTTGGTCACGAACACCGCCGCCCGCGGCTGTGGCAGCCCCTCGGCTTGGAGCAGCTGCCAGACGTTCTCCTCGCAGAAGTAGGGCTGGTAGGGCTGCCGCTGGCGCCAGGTTTCGTCGAGGTTCAGGGCGTGCACGGGCGCAGTCTACGAGGCTGCTGGCGTGCTTGGACCACGTTGTGGGGGCGGGAATCCTGGGAAGGCGGCCGTGGCGGCGGGGAGCGGCCGGTGTCAGCGGGGCCGGCGGCAGGCTGGTAGCTGGCCGTCGGCTGCGCAGCAAAGAACCCACCACCCGGGTAGCGCCGGCCTGGACCGGTCGCTAGAGTCTTCTCCCCCTATGTTCGAGGACTTCGCCGAGAAGACCGTCCTGGCCATCAAGAAGGCCGAAGAGCTGGCGCAGCAGCTCAAAGACGAGTCGGTTGCCACTGGCCACATCATCTACGGCCTGTGCGTCGACCGCAGCGTCTGCCTGCACCACATCTTCCAGGACCTCAACGTCGACCCGGACATGTTCTCGGGCTACGTCAACAGCCTGCCGCGCGAGCCCGGAGTGCCGAACGGCCCGTTCAATCGGCACGTCAAGACCGTGTTTGAGCGCGCCAAGGATGCTGCGCAGCAGCTCGGCACGAAGCGCGTCGAGCCCGAGCACCTGGCGCTGGCGTTGTTGTCGGTGAAAGCCGGGTCGTGCTACGAGACGCTGAAGGAGTTCTCGATCGACCCTGAGTATGTGCAGGCGTTGATCCTGCAGGCGATGGGGCTCGACCCCGAGATGATCCCGGACTGGTTCTAGAGTCGTCTGGTTGCACTCTGGCGCAAGTGGACTGCGCGGATGAAGCTTTCGTGGCCCCCTTGCCCCGTTGCCTTCGCGGGCTAGCCTGCTCGCCCTTCAGACACACAACCAGACCAACATGAACATCAACAACGCAGTCACGAAGGCCTACGAAGGCAAGTCGTTCAAGGAAATCGTCAACGCCCCGGTGGATGCCCTGCAGGGTGTCTCGGCGGCTGACGCGGCGGCGCTGAAGGCCGCGTTCAACATCACGACCGTCGGGGATCTCGCGAAGAACAAGTTCTTCCGCTGGGCTCAGTCGATCGCGAATCTCGCCGAAACCGAAGTGTGAGCCAGGCGCCTCGTTCGGGAACCGCCGTGAAGGGCGGGTTGGCCGCGGTTGCCGCGGCGCTCGCCTACCTGGCTGCGCAGTGGCTAGGGGTGCTGCCTGCGACTCCTCCAAGTGCCGGGGCGTCCTTGCCGGCGCCTGCTGCACCCGAGAAGCGGTCGGCCAATGCTGCGGATGACACGGCTGCGATCGGCCGCTACTTCGCGGCCAAGGTCTCGGACCGCATCGTCGAGGCAGAAGGCCCCGTCGTGCATGTGTTGCCTGACGATGCGGACGGCGACCGCCACCAGCGGTTCCTGATCGAGCTGTCGAACGGCGTCACCGTCAAGATTGCGCACAACATCGATCTGGCGCCGCGTGTTCCGGTCCAAAAGGGCGATCGGGTGCGGTTCCACGGCGAATACGAGTGGAATGACAAGGGCGGCGTCGTGCACTGGACGCACCGCGATCCCGCCGGGCGCCACGAACACGGTTGGCTGCAGCTCGCCGGCAAACGCTACGAGTAGCGGGCGCCTTTTGCGGCTTCGTCCGAGGCCGTAACCTTGCGGCGGTGACTTCCCTGCCGCGCACGATCCTGCACGCCGACATGGACGCGTTCTACGCGGCCATCGAGCAGCGCGATCGACCCGAACTGCGGGGCAAGCCCGTGATCGTCGGCGGCTCGGGGCCGCGGCAGGTCGTCAGCACGTGCAGTTACGAAGCGCGCAAGTTTGGGGTGCACTCGGCGATGCCTGGAGTGCGCGCGAAGCAGCTGTGCCCGCAGGGCATCTTTGTCACGCCGCGCATGGAGCACTACGCCGCGGTTGGTGCGCAGGTGCGCGAGATCTTCGAGCGTTATACGGACCTCGTCGAGCCGCTGTCGCTGGACGAAGCGTTCCTCGACGTGACCGGCAGCCGCGCGCTGTTTGGTGAAGGCGAAGCGATCGGCCGCGCGATCAAGCGGGACGTGTTTGCGGAGACGCAGTTGCGGGTGTCGGTCGGTGTGGCTTCGTCGAAGTACGTGGCCAAGGTGGCCAGTGACCTGCGCAAACCCGATGCGCTCGTGGTGGTGCCGCCGGGCGAAGAACGGGCCTTCCTGGCGCCGTTGCCGGTGTCGCGTTTGTGGGGCGTAGGGCCTGCGACGCAGCAACAACTCGAGCGCGCCGGGCTGCGCACGATCGCCGACGTGCAGTCGCGTTCGCTGCCGCAACTCGTGCAGGCGTTTGGCGAGAACCTCGGTGAGCATCTGCACGTGCTCGCCAACGGGCTCGATGCGCGGCAGGTCGAGCCGCAGCGCGAAGCGAAGTCGATTGGCCACGAATTGACGTTTGCCGAGGATCTGCGCACGAACGAGCAGGTGCGGGAAGTGCTGCTGCAGCTCAGTGAGATGGTCGGGCGGCGCCTGCGGCGCGAAGGGGTGCGCGCGTCCGTCGTGCGGCTCAAGCTGCGGCATCCGGACTTCACGACGTTGTCACGGCAGCGCAAGGTGCCGGCGACCGCCGACGATCTGGAGTTCTACCGCGTCGCCTGCGAACTGCTCGCCGCGTGCTGGTCGGGGCGGCCCGGCGTGCGACTGCTGGGCGTCACCGGCGCCGGGCTCGTCGAAGGGGCGGCACCCGTGCAGGGTGGGCTGTTTGCGCAGGCGCCCAAGAAACGCGATCAGCTGCTGAAGGCCATGGACGCGATTCGCGATCGCCACGGTGAGAGTGCGGTGCGGCACGGCGGCGAACGGCGCGATACGAATGCGTGGGGGCCGGCAGCCGAAGACGCCTAGTAGCCGCGTTGGCGGCGGTGCTCAGACCGCGTAACCGAACTGCAACAGCACGCTCTCGAGCCCCGAGTTGCACGCGGCCTGCTGCTCCGGCGTCATGTCCTGCCGCCAACGGCCGATGCTCGCGGTGGGGGATTCGCTCGTACCGTGCCTGGTGAACAGTTTCTGGGCGGCGCCTTGCAGGAACGTGTTCTCCTCCGGCGTGATGGAGAGGCCGAGGAACGAGAAGATCTCCCGACTGCGAGTCTCGACGTCGGTGATGAGGTCTTCGTAGCGCACGAGCAGGTTTCGCTGGTTCTTCAGCATCGCCGTCGTGTCGCGCAGGAACGTGTTCATGTGGTCAACGCGGACCTGGAACGTCGCCTGCTCCCACGCCGCGCGCTGCTTGTTCTGGAACGCGAACGTCGACGCGATCATGTCGCGCGGGTCGCGCACGAGCTGCAGGAAGGTCGCGCCGGGGAAACGTTCGATCGCAAACGCGAGGTCGTTGCACGACATCACCTTGTCGCCGTAGTAGTCGTGGCCGTCCAGCCCTGCTGCGCCCGGCCCTGCTTTGCCCGGCCCCGCGATGCGGCGGAAGAACTCGTGCACGAACGGCTCCAGCGTGGTCAAGAACGACAGCGCGAAGTCGCGGGTGTAACGCTCGGGCAGGATGCCGGGCGTGCGGAAGCCCTCGCCGTCGTCAACCCACTGGCTCGAAGGCGTGCTGGACAGCAGGAACGCCTTGCGCAGGAAGGTGATCCAGGCCGCTTCATTGCTCATCGCAATGCGCGGGTGGCTGTCCAGCAGGGCGACCATGAAGGTCGAACCTGAGCGAGGCGGGCAGACGACGAAGAGCGGGCGCGGACTCACTGGATCTTGCGGGTGGCGCCGCGCGCAGGCATCGCGGCGCCGTGGTGGTAGGGGCGCAATACCCTACAACGTGCCGACGGTAAGGGTAGTGCCGTTCGAACTCGCGAGGCTCGTGATTGCGAACGCACCGTTCACTTCGGCGACGAGCATCTGCTGGTGCAGCTTCGTTCCCGCGAGTGCCGGGTCGTTGGGTAGCTGGAACGCAGACTCGATGGTGCCGAGCGTTGGCGTGCGCAGCGTCACCGCCAGCGGCTGCAGGAGCAGCTGGCAGTTGGGGCCGGCGGCGGGGTGCAGGCTCGACAATGGGGACTGGGTTGGCGACACGCCAAACAGGTCGAGGCCGATGCCGGTGGGGCTCACGCCGTAGCAGGTAGAGCGATAGGTCGAACCGATCCACGGCCGGCTCGAAGCTTCGAGGGCGAGGGTGCCGGCGGTGCCTTCGCAGCCAGTGCCGTAGACGTCGTTTGCGGCGGCGCAGTTGCTGCGCAGCAGCGCGAAGTGCGCTGACGGGGTCGGGCCAGCCATCGAGAAGTTGCCGCCCGCGTAGACATCGCCGTCGGGCAGTTGGGCGAGCGTGTTGACCGGGCCGTCGGTGCCGCCGTTCTCCGCGGTCCAGTGCGAACCGTCCCAGCGCGCGATGTTGTGGGCCGGGTAACCGTCGGCGTAGGCGAAGTCGCCGCCGGCCAGGAGGTCGCCGTTGGGCAGCACGAGCAGCGAACGCACCGAGGCGCCCGGGTTGCCGGCGAGGCCCGCACCGAGCGGTTCCCAGCCGGTGCCGTTCCAGCGCGCGATGAGGTTGAGCGGGCGCAGGCCATCGGAGAGGAACTCGCCCGCGGCGATGAGGTCGCCGTTTGGCAGTTGGGCGAGCGCGCGCACGGGGCCGTCGACGCCTTGGGCGAACGGTTGCCACGCAGTGCCGTCCCAGCGCGCGATGCGCGAGACCGGGGTCGTGCCCGAAGCGAGGAAGTCACCACCGGCGATGAGGTCGCCGTTGCGGAGGCGCAGCAGGGTGCGCACGGAGCCATCCAATGTCTGGCCGTAGGTGACCCACGCCGTGCCACTCCAGTGGCCCACGAAGCTCGCGAATCCGGGCGTCCCGATGGTGGGGCGGCCATTCTCGACGAGCATGCAGTTCACCGTTTGCACGCCCATGCCGACTGGTACCCAGCCGCCAGGCGTCTGTCGTGCAATCGCGGCTCCAACATTCCAGGTGTTGGTGCTCCCCCCGACCCAGAGGTCGCCGTTGGTATCGAGGGCCGCGCAGTTGGTGCTGGACCACTGGCCCGGCAGCGGATTTGTGTAGGTCGTGAGTGGCCACCACGCATCGGCCGAACGCAGTGCGAGGGTGCGCAGCAGCCGGCCGGGAGCGCGCGTGAAGGTCCCCCTGGCGAAGAGGTCGCCGTTCGGCAGGGCCAACAACTCCGTCACTTCGGCGTCGAAGCCGCGGCCCAGTGCATGCCACGTCTGGCCGTCCCACCTCGCGATGCCGCACACCGCGTTGCCGCCTTGCGTGTCGAGGTTGCCGACGACGAGCAGATCGCCGTTGGGCAGGAACGTCATCTGGCCGATGGTGCCGATGCCCGGCGCAAAAGATTGCCACTGCGAACCCGTCCACAGGGCCACGCCGAGGATGGGGACCAGGTTGACGGAGGTGACGCTCGCGGCCAGCAAGGCGCCGCCCGGCATCGGCAGCAGCGCTACCGGGGCGCCATCAAAGGTCGTATCCATCGCCGACCAGGAGCTGCCATCCCAGCGCGCGATGCGCGGGGCATACACCCCGCCCGCGCTGTTGAAGAAGCCCTGCGCAACGACGTCGCCGTTGTCGAGGACCGCGATGGCCTGGGTATACGAGTAGTTGGAGCCGAGGCCCGTGCCGTAGTGGAGCCAATTGGTGCCGTTCCACTCGGCGATGTTGGCAAAGCCGTTCTGGCCGATCGGCGCAAACTGGCCGCCGACGATGAGGTTGCCGTTGGGGCGCACGGCGAGGCACTGCACGTCGCCAGCGAACGCACCGTACGCGTGCCATTGGCTGCCGTCCCAGCGCGCGAGGCCGTTGGCGCTGATGCCACCGATGGTCTGGAACGAGCCGCCGACGACGAGATCGCCGTTGGGCATCACGAGCAGCCTGGCGATGCGGGCGTAGTTGCCGGTGACGTTGCCGGCTGGCGCGGTCCACTGGCTGCCGTCCCAGATGGCGAGGCGGGGCAGGGCGATGCCGTCGATTGCCGTGAACGTGCCGCAGAGCGCCAGGTTGCCGTTCTGGAGCACGGTGAGGCTCAAAACCAGGCCGTCGGGTCGCCCTGGGGGCTGGCGCCAGGTTTCGCTCGACGGATCGAACATGACGAGGTTGGTGGCCTCGAGGCTCGGCATCGTGAACGAACCACCGAGAACGAGCTGGCTCGTCTGTGGGCCTGACCCGTCGGGATCCCACCAACACGAGGTGCCCATGCCGGTGCCGCCGTACGGGCCCGGCGCGATCTCACCCGCCTTCCAGCCGGTGATGCACTGTGCGGAGAGCGCGACGGATGCGAAGCAGGCCGTGAACGAGGCGATTGCCCAATGCGTGAGGTAGTTCATCGGGGTGGGGTTCAGAAGGAGCCGATGGTGAGGGTTAGCGCGTTCGAGTTGCTCAGGGTCTGGAGTCCCGAAGCGGCGAACTCGCCGACGAGGAGCTGGGCATGCAGTTGCAGTCCGACCACGCTGGGGTCGGACGGGATGGGGAACGACCAGCCGACCTGGGCATTCGTGGCGGGCAGCAGCACGACGGATTCGCCGCTCGTCTGCAGGGTGCACTGTGGTCCGGCGGCCGGATGCAGGCTCGCCAGGGGCAGGGACTGGGCCGCGAACCCGAGCAGGCCGAGCGTGAGCGCGCCGGGCGGCAGGTTGTTGGCGAGCAGTGCGCATGGGCTGCCGGTCCAGGGCAGCTGGGTGGCGAGCAGCGGCGTCTGGCCGAGGCTGCTCGGGCAACCGCTGCCGGCGATCGTGGCGGTGGCGGGGCAGCTGGTTGCCAGGATCGCGAGGCGCGACGACACGCCGTTGCCGGCGAGGCGGAACGCGCCGCCGACGAGCAGTTCGCCGTTGGTGAGCACGGCCAATGCCGACGCGGTGCTGTCGACGCCGAGGCCGAGGTTCTGCCAGGTGCTGCCGTTCCAGCGCGCGATGTTGGCCGCGGCGATGCCATCGACGGTCGTGAAGGTGCCCGCCGCGACGAGGTCGCCGCTCGGCAGGTTGGTGATCGCATTGACCGACCCATCGATGCCCGCGCCCACGATGGTCCAGTTGGTGCCGTCCCACAAAGAAATGAGGTCCAGGCTGTAGCCGAGGGTGTGACCCGCGGCGGCGATCGTGCCGTCGGGCCGCAGCACCAGACTGCGCACGTCGAACGGCACGCCGCTGCCGAGGCTCGACCAGCTGCTGCCATTCCAGCGCGCGATATTGGCCGCGGGGAGGCCACCGGCGGTCGAGAACTGGCCGCCGGCGATGAGGTCGCCATTGGGCAGCGCCAGCAGCGCCGAGCACGAGAAGTTGAGGCCGAGGCCTAGGGCGGTCCAATTCGAGCCGTTCCAGCGCGCGATGCGCGACGCGGGCACACCCCCGGCGGTCGTGAAATCACCGCCCGCGATGAGGTCGCCGTTGGGCAGTTCGGCGATCGCGTTCACGCTGTAGTTGCAGCCGCTGCCGACCGGGCTCCACTGCGTGCCGTTCCACTGCGCGATGCGGCGCGCGGTGATGCCGCCGGCGAGCAGGAAGTCGCCCGCGGCGATGAGGTTGCCAGAGCGCCGCGTCTGCAGCGCGTGCACGGCACCGGCAATGCCACTGCCCAGCGGCGACCACGTGCTGCCGTCGAAGTGGGCGATGCGATTGCAGGGCACGCTGCCCTGCATGGTGAAGTCCCCGGCGGCGAAGTAACCACCGTCGGCCGTCGGACTGACGCAGGTCACCGGCCCGTCGACCGCGGGTTGCAGCGGTTGCCACGCGGTACCGTTCCACCTGGCGACATTGTCGACGACGCGGTCGCCGGCCAGCTTGAAGGACCCGGCGGCGAGCAGTTCGCCGGAAGGCAGGTTGAGCACGCTGGCGACTTCGCCAGAACAGCCGCCGTTGAGGCTGGTCCAGCCAGCGGACGTGAGCAACGCGACGTTCTGGCGCGGTTGGCCATAAACGAGCGGGAACGTGCCACCGATCGCGAGGTCGCCGTTGGGGCGCAGCGCGATGGACAGGATCTGGCCATAGATCGTGCTGCCGACGCCGGACCACGTGGTGCCGTTCCAGCGTTGGATGCCGTAGCTGCTGCCTGCGATCAGGTCGCCATTGGGCATGAGCAGGAGCGAACGGATGTCGTTGATGCCGTTTGGCGGGAACGTCTGCCACGCGACCCCATTCCAGCGGGCCAGGCCACTTGCCGGGTTACCGCCGACGCTGGTGAAGTCGCCGCCGACGACGAAATCCCCATTTGCCAGTTCGACGACGCTGCTGATCTCGCCGGATGGCCCCTGATTGGCGGGGCTGATGGCGTTCCACGTCGTGCCATTCCAGCGGGAGATCCCGGCACCGGACGCCGAGTAGAAGCTGCCGCCGGCGAGGATATCGCCGTTGGCCAGCGCCGTGATCGCGCTGACCCGGCCCGACAAGCCGGCGGCCAGCGGGCTCCATACGGTGCCGTTGAAGCTGGCGATGTTGCGCGCCGTTACGCCGTCGATGACGCTGAACAAGCCGCCGACGAGCAGTTCGCCGTTGGCTTGCGGCGACAGTGCGGTGACGCTGCCGGTGACCGAAGCGAGTTTGGTCCAGACGTTGGTGGTCGGGTCGAACGTCACGAGGCTGGTTGCCTGGATGTTGCCAGCCGCGCGGAAATTGCCCGCCAGCACGACGACGGGGCCGCCGGGGCCGGGGCCATCCGGATCCCACAAACAGGCCGTGCGGACGGTGAGGGTTGCCGTCGTGCCGAGCACGCCGAGAACGGGTGCGCCAGGTCGCCAGTCCGGCGCGCATTGGGCGACCAGTGGTGCGGTTCCGGTGAGGACTGCAACGGCGGCGAGGATCGCGGCGCAGAATCGCGGGGACACGTGGAGGACGGGCGATGCCATGGAGACCTGCTGGGGTTCTGGGTTCAGTGTGCGTTGGTCACTGGTCGACGCGAAGTTCACTGCGCGCCGATGACGCCTTCGGCGGCATCCGAGACCACGGCGCCGGCCGCGTTCGCGTTGGCATCGAACACGAGCGCCTGGTTGTGGAAGTGCAGGCCGAGCAGGCTTACCTGGTTGGGAATGCCGACGTAGTAGTTGGCATGGCCGTCGCGGCCGAGCAGCAGCACCGCCGCATCGGCCGTGATGTGTTGAAAGCAACCCGGCATGCCGTAGTTGGACAGCGACACCGGCGCGGTGCGATTCCAGCCAAACAGCATCACGGCGGCATCCTGTGGCAGGTCGAACACTTCGACCTGATGGAACGATCCGAGGTGCGGGGTGTCGTGCGGTACGAGGCGGCTCGCCGGCTGCGTTCCCGCGCAACCGCTCGCAAACGACACGTAGGTGCGAGTGGGGCCGAGGCGCGCGAGGGCGATGCCTCGATTGGCGCTCACTTCGACGAAGGACTCATTGGCTGCCGGAGCAGGCAGCGGGCGGAGCAGGCTGTACTGTGAGTCGGCTGCGACGTCGACGAGGCCGTCGGAGCGGCGCACTACGAGATCGTCGCCGCCCGCGTGGACCGCTACGTAGTAGACACCGGCGGGCAGCGGCTGCAGGGGCAGGTTCATCGTGCTGCCCCACAGCGACACCAGGCCGTCGGAACGCAGCGCTGCGTTGAAGTTGTTCCCACGCGCGACGGCGACAAACTTTACGCCAGCGGGCAGCGTTGGCGGTGGCTGGTTGTTGCCATAGCCGCCGAGGACGACCACTTCACCATCCGACCGCAGCAGCATGAGGCCATGGTCGTCGCGGGACAGCTGTTCGTAGTGCACACCCTGTGGCAGTGCGGGGACCGCGTACTGGCTCTGGCCGAATTGCACGATCGCACCATCGGAGCGCAGCAGCACGCTGTTATTGGTGACAACATCTCCGCTCGTGTAGGTCATGCCGGGCGGCAAGGGGGGGACTGCGCACTGTCCGTAGATGTTGCTGCCCCAGGCAATGGCCCGGCCGTCGGAACGCAGCGCGATGGCGTGCCCAGAGCCCGCAATGACCTTGGTATACGTCATGCCAGCTGGCGGCACGGGTGGCTCTCCGATGAGTCCCAGGTCGCCAATCCTGACGATGCGGCCGGCGGTCGTCAGGCCAAAACCGTAGTAGCCCGCCGAGCTGCTGGCCCACTGTTCGCCGGGGTTGAGTTCGGCGGTGGGCAGCACGCGGTTTGTCTGGTCGCCCCACGCGAACACGCGGCCGTCGTTGAGTCGCACGGCGCACAGTTGGAAGCCGGCGGAGATTTGCGCCACCGGCACGAGCGGTGGCAAGGTCGGCACGAGGCCCGCGCCGCCACTCAAATCGCCGAATGGGATCAGAGTGCCATCGGATCGCAGCGCAATCGTGACGTTGTAGCTGAAGGCGAGATCCACGTAGCTCATGCCGCTGGGCAAGGCCGGAATCGACGCCTGCCCGTAGGTGTTGTTGCCCCAGGCGACGAGGGTGCCGTCGGAGCGCTCGGCAAACGCGTGGGCGGCGCTACCGCCGAAGATGCGCGTGTAGGTCATGCCCGTCGGCAGTGCAGGCACGGTCAGTTGGCCGTTCTGGTTGTTCCCAAAGGTCTGGATCTGGCCATTGGAGAGCAACTGCATCGACCACTGCTGGCAGGCGCGCACCTGGGTCACGGTCGTGCCAGCCGGCGGTGTTGGGATCGTTGCCTGGCCGTAGGTGTTGCTGCCCCACGCGACGGCGATGCCGTCCGAGCGCAGCGCCAGGACGTGGTCGTAGCCGACTTCGAGCTGCACGTAGGTCACGTTGGCGGGCAGCGCGGGCGCGGGCAATCCGGCCCCGGTATTGGCCCAGCTCACGATATTGCCGTCCGACCGCAGCGCAAAACCGTTCTCCTGACCGTAGCCGCGGGTGAAGTGGATCTTCGTGTAGGTGATGCCCGTGGGGGGCTCCGGTGGCACCCGCAGATTACGTTCGCCGAGCACAAACACGCGCCCATCGGTTCGCTGCATGACCGCAGCGTTTCCCCAGGTGGTGAAGAAGTTTGCGGGCACATCGAATGCCGTCGTGTCGAACTGGGCACTGCCCCAGCCGCGCAGATGGCTCGGCGGGGCGCCCTGTGCGAGCAGGGCCGGCGTGAACAGTGTCGGCACCGTCAGCAATGCAGCGCCTAACAGCGCGATTCCTCTCCCTGAGACAGAACCACTGCCAGAGACAGAACCATTTGCCGAGACAGAACCATTGCGGAGTGGTGTCTTCATTGCTGGCCAGCGGGGACTGGTGACTGGAGGGCGGCGATCCCGGGGAACGCCCGATGCGAACGCGGCATTATCCTAGCGGGCGCCCGCGGCAACGGGGGTGGCCCCGCATTTCCTGCGAAAGCTGTCGTCGTGGCCTGTCACCAGGATCTCGTGCTTGGGCAGTCCGATCAGAAGGCCAGCCCACCGACGCGCAGCAGGTTGAGCCGCACGCTCGTGTTTCTGGGATTGCAGGCGCTACCACTTTCGCTGGCACCGATTGGCTTTCCAGGCATTGCTTTGCAGACGTCGATGGACACCCTTCACGTCACGGTCGCCGGCACGATGGGTATAGCCAGAGGTTACGCGGAAACGGACTTGTCGTTGCAGCTGCTGCCCACGGGTGTGCAGGTGTTTGCGCAGTGGCTGTGGCTCGACCCGCTTCGTTTGACGGTGCATGGGTCAACAATCGGCCATGCGTTTTGCGCTCAGTAGCCGCAGTGCTCCCCAGTCACCGAGTTGCTGCTGACAACGTCGTTCCCCGCCGAGATTCCGTGCTCCGCGCCTCGCAGGGGCACTGGGCGAACATCTTGTGTAGAGTTCCGGCCAGGATCTATGCGCAACCTCCTTCTCGCGGGTGCCGTAATCAGCACGTTCACCTCGGCCGCACATGCGCAGAGTTCCCTCGTCTATTCGGGGTCCCCGTTTCATGGGCTGAACTCGCTGCCATGGGTGCAGCGCGAAGCCGACACCATCCACGTGGTCGTGAGTGACCACACGCAGACTCTCCCGTACGTGCCGGAGTTGCAATACGTGCGCTCCGCGGATGCTGGGCGGTCGTGGGCGCCAGCCGTGAACCTCGGGGCATGGAGTGGTCGGAATGCGGCCGTCGCTTCTGCTGGTCAGCGCGTTCATGTGCTGCACAGCGGGTCGTTCCTGCGTTCCGCCGACGACGGTGTGACGTGGCAGTCGTCACCGAACCCCACGGGTCTCGGAGTGGTGGCGGCGGATGCTGCTGGTATGCGCTGCCATGTGCTGCTGGGCACGTTCCAAGGCCCTCTGCGTTTCGTGCAAACGCTGGACGGCGGCGTTACCTGGAGGAGTCCGCAGTCCCTTGGTTCATGGACAACAGGGGACTCGCAGCCTCGCCTGATTGTCGATGGGGTAACGCTGCACGTCGCTTGGAACGACAATTGGCAGACGCGCTACCAGCGTTCGGTAGACGGTGGTGCGACCTGGCTCCCGGCGGCACAGGTGCTGGGTCCGTCGCAGCATGATCAGCTCGCCGTATCGGGTAACTATGTGCATATGCTGAACACCGACAGCACGACCATCTCGTACCTGCGATCGATCGATGGCGGCGTGTCGTGGCAGACTCCCATCACAGTGACGAGGAATGGCTGGCCGCAGCTGGCGGTAGCGGGATCCAACGTCTACGTGCTCGGTGGGCTGTCGGTTGGTCTGCCAGGCCTCGCGCTGCTGCGCTCAACGGATGATGGTGCGTCGTGGAGCGGCCAATCGCTTGGTCCGGACACCGCCTCATTTGCGATCGCAGCGAGAGACAACGTCGTCTGCGCAGCGTGGAGTGCCCCGAGCATGCACGGCATCGCGGTCTCCGCGGACGCCGGCGCGACCTGGACGACCAACTCGGGTGCGTCCGGCGGGATGCCGCTAGACCAGTTCACCATCTCGATCCGGCCGCCCGTGGTCGGCGTGGGTTGGATGCGGCGAACCATCATTTTCGGCCCCGTTTGGACCGGCACCCAGCTCTACGTGTCTGGAGATGTCGGTGCCACCTGGCACCTTGACGAGACCTTCGGAACGTACTGGTCGGCGGGCCCGGCCGCCTTCGTGGAGGGAAACGATGCTTGCGGTTTCCTGTGGTCGAACGGAGGCTCGACGAATGGCAGCACCATCAACCCGACGAACCTCTACTACCGGGCGATCCATGGGCACGAGCCCTACGGCTCCGGCAAGGCGGGCACGGGCGCGATCGTGCCGCGTCTCGAAACGGCTGTGCCGCCGTTGTTGGGTAACACCGCTACGATCGCGCTCACCGGTGTCGTCGGCGGCACCCTGGCGATGCATGCCGTCAGCTTCGTGGGGAAAGCGAACTCACCGCTCGGCGGTGGCGTACTGTTGTTGGCCCCGCCCGTTGTCGGTCTCCCTGGGCTTACTTCCGGAATCGTGGGCCAACCGGGCGCCGGCTCGCTGACCCTGCCGCTGGCGATCCCGAACTCGGCGTCGTTGCATCAGCTGCGTGTGTGGTTCCAGGGTTTCGCGCTGGACGCTAATGCTGCCGATGGATTCTCGTCATCAGCAGGGCTGATGCTGCGGATCCTCTGAGGCCGGGTCATCCACTGGGTGGCGACCTCGGTGCGCGCATGGGCCGCGCAGCAGTTCGACAGCCCATGGATGCAGCCGAACGCTGAACGGGGCATCGTGCGTTGGTGAGTCCGGCAAGGTGACCAACGGTTCCTTCCGGCAATGCGGGGCGACCACCCGCAGCGCCGCGATGTCGGGTCACCGCACTGCCCATCACCGCTTCTGCAGGTCGATGCGGCCTGTTACGTCGGCGTAGTCGGGGCCGATCGTGAAGTCGGTCGTGCCGTGCAGGCCGTCGTCGGTGGTGTAGTCCACGTGCCAGGTGCCCGGCGTAGCCGCGATCACGGCCGGGTAGGGGCGAATGTCGCCGCGGTAGGTGTCGTCGCGCTCGATGAGCAGCGCGCCATCCAGGCCGGTTACGCGGTAGCGCCACGTCTTGGTGCCTTGGTGGCCGTTCGGCCACCACACATCGAGGCGCGCCAGCGCGCAGCGCCGCACTTCGACGGTGGCGGTGCCGGTGACGTCCGCGACCACGGTTGCACGCGCTTTGTGGCTCTTGATACCCTTACCGAAGCACGAGATGTCGTAGTCGCCAGGGGTCAGGTTCTCCGCCAGATACTCGGTGGCGCGGCTCAGGGAGATGCGATACGAGCCGGTGCCAGGGTCGCCGTCGCGGCGCAGCGCGAGCGTCGGTTCGAACTCTCTGCTGTTCTGGTCGCGATCGATGGTGATGCGCAGCGCGCCGCCCGGTTCGGTCACCAGCGCGCCGGCATCGGTCGTCGCTGCGGAGGCGACCTCGAACCAGTCCGAGCACGCGAGCACGGTGTTGCCTTCAACGAGCGTCACGCGGTGGCGGCCCGGTTTGACGTCCTCGATCCGGAATGCTCCGTCCACGATCTTGCCACCGTCGCGCCACGAGCTGTTGCCGATGTGCAGCGTGACCGTCGCCGCGCCGGGGTTGCGGATGCGGCCGCCGCGGTCGTCGATGCGGCCGATGACGACGCCGGGCTCGACCTTGACCGGCTTGTCGAACTCGGCGCGCACCTCGATCTTGCCCTGGTCGGGCACCAGGCCTTCGCGGGAGACAAACCCGGCGCCGCCTTCAGGCAGCCACACCTGGACCCGCAGCGCGTAGGTCGAGGCTCCGAGGCAACAGAAGCGGAACTCGGCGCTGCGGCCCGTGTTGAAGGTCTGCGTGGTGCCTGTCTTCTCGTCGGTGAGGGTCACGAACAGGCCCGGGAACGGGTGCCCGTCGCGGTAGAGCACCACGCCGCTGATCGTGCGGCCTTCGTCGAGCACCGGGTCCCAGACCGTGTCACTGCCTGGTGCGAGCTGCAGTTCTTGGCTGGCCCAGACCAGCGTCTTGCCCGCGCTCGACGAGCTGCGATCGAGCTTCTCTTGCGCGAACACGTAGGCGGTTCCCGGGGTGACGCCTTCGAGTCGGTAGTTGCCATCGGCGTCGCAGATCGTACCGACGTGCCCGAACTCCTCGTCGAAGTCGATCTGGCCACCCGCGAGGAACGTGGTCCTTGGCGCGAGGTCGTAGGCGCGCACGGAGGCGCCGTTGACGGGCCTGCCGTCGCCGTCGGTGACGCGGCCGTGGATCGTCGCCGCGGCCTGCAACCGCACTTCGACGTTCGTCGTGGCGCCGGCGAGGATCGTCGCTTCGCCGCGCCAGATGCCAAAGCCATCGGCCCGCGCCGACACCGGCTGTTTGCCGGTCTTGAGGCAGGGCATGGCGAAGCGCCCCTCGTCGTCGGTGAGCGCATGGTGTCCGGTCCATTGCGGGATCAACTTCATGCCGCGGGTCTCAAGGCGCGTCGGTGCGACCCCCGCGACCACCGTGGCGCCCGCGATCGGCGCCCCCGCATGGTCGAGCACGCGGCCACTCAGGCCGCCGCCACCTTCGGTGAGTTGCAAGGTGACCTGGGAGCCCGGCTTCGCGGTGTCGATGGACTCGACCTCGATCATCGCCGAAGGGCCGTAACCCGCCGCGTACGCGGCGAGTGAGGCCTCGCCAGGAATGTGTTCGACTTCGAAGGTGCCGGTCCCGTTCGCCGTGGCGACGGCGCTGCCGTTCCACCAGGAGTGTCCACCGGTCTGCAGCCAGATCGTAGCACCACCGACCGCGCTGCCAGCGGGGTCGACGACCCTGCCGCGCACGGCGACGCCGGCTGCCAGCTCGAACCGATACTCGTTCTCGCCGGCCGCGATCTCGGTCGAACCGTTGTCGCCTCGCGCCGACGCGAGCCGCACCTTGCCGATCGGCACGCCGCCGAACATCACGACCCCGTGCTCGTCGGTGCGGCCGCGCGCGAACGGTTCGTAGGACTGCGCGTAATCGCCATGCCGCAGGAACACCTCGACAAAGGCCGCGGGCCGTGCCTCTGGCCAGAACGCTGTCACCCGCAGCATCGCACCCTTCGTCCCGCCGTTGCGCTCGCTCTGCATCGGAGCTTCGATGCGCGCGGGGGCGGCCGTCGCCGCGTCGTTTGCCACCGTCGCGATGCTGGCCGTTTCCGGCGCGGTGGACGCGGCCGTGGGTTTGGTCGGCGTCGGCGGGGGCGTCGGCGCGGTCGGTTCGGAGCTCGTCACGAGCCAGATTGCAGCAGCGACGGCGAGAACGAGCACTGCGCAGATGAGGGAGCGGTTCGCGGGCATCGGACCTCCTGGCGAGGACAATACCCAACGCGGTGTGGATGTGTTGGTTCAGTCCGGGGCGCGCGGCACCGCGGCAGTTGTAGTCGGGCGCCACGATACGCCCGACCAACGACTAACCGCGCCGCCGCAGCGCCGGGAACAACCGCGCGAAGTCCGGTTCGTGCATGGCCTCGACCACGACGATTGCGCCCGTTGCCGGCTGCGGGAACCGTAGCCGGGCCCCATGCAACATCGTGCGATGCACGCCGAACGTCGCGCGGGCGCGGTCGTTGGCGGCAGCATCGCCGTAGCGCGGGTCGCCGAGCAGCGGGTGGCCGATCGCCTTCAGGTGGGCGCGGATCTGGTGGGTGCGGCCCGTCTCCAGGCGCACGCGCACGAGCGAAGCGCCTTTGCGGCGGTGTTCGACGGTCACGTGCGACACCGAACGTTGGCCCGAAGGGTCGACGATGGTCTTCGGCTGGTCGCCGCGCGGTTCGTCGGTGACGCGAAGCGGCAGATCGATCGTCTGCTGGTCGGCGCGCACTTCGCCGTGCACGATCGCGAGGTATTCACGTTCGATGGCGCCGGCTTCCATGGCGATGCCGAGCGAACGCAGCGCTTCGGTGTCGCGGCCGATCAGCAGCAGCCCAGATGCTTCGCGGTCGATGCGCTGGGCGAGGCCAGAACCCGGCAGCACTTGCGCGAGCGCGTCCGCGACCGAGTGCGGCACCAGGGGGCCTTTGTGCACGGCGAGGCCCGCCGGCTTGTTCAGCACGAGCGCGGCTTCATCGGCGAACGCGACGGGAATGTGCAATTGCAGCGCGAGTTCGGCCAACGCGGGGGCCCACTCGACGGTCTGGCCAAGGCGCAGCCGCGTGGTTGCATCGGCGCGAACGCCTTCGACGGCGACGGCGCCGAGCGTGCACAGCTCGCGCGACTTGTAGCGCGACAGCGTCGTGCCGTCGGGCAGTTCGGAGCCGTTCAAGAACGCGTCGAGCCGGCCCGTTTCGTCTTCGGTGGCGACGAGCCGCGTGACCAACCAAGGGCTGCTTGGCCCGGAATTGCCTAACACCGGGCCGTTTCGAGCAGGTCGACGAAGCGCTTGAACAGGTAGAGCGCGTCGTGCGGGCCTGGCGCTGCCTCCGGGTGATACTGCACCGAGAACACCGGCAGCTCCTTGTGGCGCAGGCCTTCGACCGTGTTGTCGTTGAGGTTGCGGTGGGTGACTTCGACGCTGTCCGGCAGCGAACTCGGATCGACGGCGTAGCTGTGGTTCTGCGACGTGATCTCGACCTTGCCCGTGGTGAGATCGATCACCGGCTGGTTGCCGCCGTGGTGACCAAACTTCATCTTGTAGGTCTTGCCGCCAAACACGTGGCCGAGGATCTGGTGGCCGAGGCAGATGCCAAACACCGGGACCTTCTGCACGAGCTGCGTCGCAGCATCGATCGCGTAGCGGCAGATCGCGGGGTCGCCGGGGCCGTTGCTCAAGAACACGCCATCGGGCTGCATCGCGAGCACTTCGGCGGCGGAGGTGGTGGCGGGCACGACGGTGACGTCGAGGCCGCACGCGACGAGCGAACGCAGGATGTTTCGCTTGGCGCCGAAGTCGTACGCGACCACCTTGTGGCGCGCTTTCGCGGTGCCGGGGGCCGGTGGGTTCCAGTGCGAGGTGTAACCCTCCGTCCACGGATAGGCGGTCTCGGTCGTCACCTTGAGCACGTGGTCGACGTCCGCGACCTTCGGCGCCTGCTGCACTCGCTTCACGAGTTCGGCGTCCGAACTGGTCGTATCACGCGTGATCAGCACACGCTGCTCGCCGTGGTCGCGAACGTGGCGCGTCAGCATGCGCGTATCGACGCCGTCGATGCCGGGCACGCCGTGTTGCGCCAGGTAGTCCGACAGTTCCATCGCCGAACGGAAGTTGCTCGCGCGGGCGCACACTTCGCGCACCACGAGGCCCGACAGCCACAGCTTCGCCGACTCCTCGTCTTCGCTGCTGACGCCGTAGTTGCCGATGTGTGGCTGCGTGAGCAGCACGGTCTGGCCGCGGTACGACGGGTCGGTCAGGATCTCCTGGTAGCCGAACATCGACGTGTTGAAGACGAGCTCGCCGACCATGTCGGTCGCGGCGCCAAAACCACGTCCGACGAGCACGGTGCCGTCCTCCAGGACGAGGCGGGCCATCGGACGTTCGGATGCGCTGCTACGGTTCGAGGAGGTCAATTCGAGGGGTCCTGCGGGGTCGTTCTCAGGTTGATCTGCGAGGCGAGATAGCCGGCTCCGAAACCGTTGTCAATGTTGACCACGGCCGTGCCGGCAGCGCACGAATTCAGCATGGCGAGCAGCGCGGTGAGGCCACCGAACGAAGCCCCGTAGCCGACACTGGTTGGCACCGCCAGCACGGGCCGATCGAGCAGCCCGGCGAGCACCGAAGGCATGGCGCCCTCCATGCCGGCTACGGCCACCACGACGTTGGCGCGGCGGATCTCGTCGAGGCGGGCCAGCAGGCGGTGCAGGCCGGCGACCCCGAGGTCCGTGAACTGCTCTGTGCGGTTGCCGGCGATGCGCAGGGTCACGGCGGCCTCTTCGGCCACCGGCAGGTCGGCGGTGCCGGCGCTCACGACCGCGACGAGGCCACGCTGGGGCAGGTCGGCCGGGGCCACGGTGATGCAGCGCGCGCGTTCGTGCCACTGCGCGGTGGGGGCGCAGGCCAACACGGCGGCGGCGTGGTCCGGCGTGGCGCGGGTCAGCAGCACGCGGTCGGCGCGGGAGAGGATCTCGCGCGCGATGGCGGCGGTGTCCGCTGGTGTCTTGCCTTGGCAGAACACGACCTCCGGAAAACCACAGCGGCGCGCGCGGTCGTGGTCGACGGTGGCAAAACCGAGGTCGGCGCTGGCTCGTTGCGCATGCAGTGCGTCGAGGCCGGCGAGCGCATCGTCGACCGAACGTTCGCCGCGTTGCACCTGTAGGAGCAAAGCGCGCAGCGCGTCGTCGCCAGATCCACGCGACAGCCCTTTCATCGGCGAACCTTCGCTTTGCCGCCGGCCTGCGGTGTTGCCACCGCATCGAGGTCGAGCGGCGCGAACTGGCCTTGTCGGTACCAATGCGAACCGAGGCTCGCGATCATCGCGCCGTTGTCGGCGCACAGGCTCGGATGCGGCAGCACGAGTTGCAGGTGCGAGAGTCTGGGGTCCTGCTGCAGCCGTTCGCGCAGGCGCGTGTTGCGCGCCACACCACCGCCGATGCATAGCGAACGTACGGGGTAACGTTCGCTCGCGCGCGCGAGTTTGGTCACCAGCACGTCGACGGTGGCTTCCTGGTACGAACACGCGAGGTCGCGCAGTCGATCGCCAGTGGGCACTTCGGCGGGCCCTTCGGAGCCTTGCGGGCGCAGCGTGTAGAGCAGGGCGGTCTTCAGGCCCGAAAACGAGAAATCGAGCGAATCGGGCCCCAGCAGCGTGCGCGGCAGGGCCACGGCGTGTGGGTCGCCGCCGAGCGCCGTCTGCTGGATCGACGGGCCGCCCGGGTAGGGCAGGCCCAGCAGCGCCGCACCCTTGTCGAGGGCTTCGCCGGCGGCATCGTCGCGCGTCGTGCCGAGCCGTTCGGTCTGGCCTGGGCCGTGCACGAGATAGAGCGCGGTGTGGCCACCGGAAGCGACCAGGGCGAGCGCCGGCAACGGCATCGCGGGATCGGCGAGAAAACCCGTGTGCACGTGGGCCTGCACGTGGTCAATGCCGATCAGCGGTTTGCCGAAGCGCCAGCACAGCGCCTTCGCCGCGGCGAGCCCGACGAGCAGGCAGCCGATCATGCCGGGGCGGTGGGTGACGGCGATCGCGTCGAGGTCGTTGGGGGTCACGTTCGCATCGCGCAGCGCCTGCTCGACGATCGGCAGGATGCGTTCGGTGTGCGAGCGGCTCGCGACTTCGGGCACCACGCCGCGGAAGCGCGCATGCAGCTCGATCTGCGAATGCACGACGTTGCTGAGCACCTGGTGGCCATCGCGCACCACGGCCGCCGCCGTCTCATCGCACGAAGTTTCGATGCCTAGGATCAGGTCGCTCACGGGGGCGAACATGCTAGCGCCCGGTCGGGTCGACTAGCAGTGCGGACTACCTGTCCTTGGCGGGATCTGCGGGTTTGGCGGGCGGGGCGGCGACCCGCTCGCGCAGCACCTCAAGGGCCTTCTGCAGCTGGGGGTCCGTATCCGGTTGCGGCGGGGCGGGTACCACGGCTTTGTACTTGTCGACCAGGGCCTGGAAGGCGGCGCGGTGTTTGGTGGGCAATTCGAAGGCGTCGAGCCCGAGGAGCAGGGCCTGTTGCTGTTCCTTCGTCGTTTTCACGACGGCGTCGGGGAGGATGCCGCCCTGTTTCTCGGGATCCGGCGTGGCGTGGCCGTTTTCGGTCGCATTCTTGGAGTTGGCGAGCGAGTGCCCCTCGATGTTGCGGCCGCTCGGCGTGAAGTAGTGGGCCGTGGTCAGTTTGAGCCGGAACGGCAGGTCCTTCCACGTGTAGACCGTGTTGACGACGCCTTTGCCGTAGGTGCGGGTGCCGACGAGGGCGGCGCGGTGGTGGTCCTGCAGGCAGCCCGCGAACACTTCCGCGGCGCTCGCCGAGTTTTCGTTCACGAGCACGACGAGCGGCAGGTCAGGAAACTTGCAGAGCTCGCGTTTGGCTTCGTGCGACTCGAGCACTTCGTTGCGGCGTCGCGTCGAGACGATCGTGCCGGTTGGCTGGAACGTGCGCGCCATCGTCACGCAATCGTCGAGGTTGCCGCCGGGGTTGAAGCGCAGGTCGAGGATGAGGCCGCGCAGCGCTGTCTGGGCCTGCAATGATTGGGCCTGCAGACGCTCGATCGCGGCGAGCAGTTCGTCGGCGACGCCGCGATGGAAGTCGGCGACGTAGATGTAGCCGAGCCCTGCGGTTGGGTCGGCCAGGTGCGCCCACTTCACGGAGGAACGCTGCACGGAGCCGCGGTGCACGAGGAGTTCGACTTCCTGGTCGCCGCGACCGAGCCGCAATTTGACGTCGCTGTCCGCCGGCCCGCGCACGAGGTTGCGCGCCTGTTCGCTGCGCGTGGCGAGCGGCAGCGAGGCCACCGCCGTGCCGTCGACGGCAAGAATGCGGTCGCCGGGCATCACCCCGGCGCGGTCGGCGGGGCCCCCTTCGAAGGGGAACTGCACGACGAGGTCTTCGCCATACATGACCTGCAAGAGGCCGACGCCTTCGTAGCGCCCCGTACTCATTTCTTCGTATTGGGCAACCCGGCTCGGGGGGATGTACTGACTGTACTCGTCCAGCTTGCCGGCCATGGCCGAGATCGCCCGATCGAGCAGTTCCTGACCGTCCTGCTTTTCCACGTGGTTGCGCATGATCTCGTCGTAGACGAGGTCGAGCGCGCGCCGCTGGGGCATCGGAAACTCGGACTTGTTGCTCCCGCCAAGGGTGATCCCGATGGCGAACGCGGCGGCGATGAGCGCCCAGTTCGCAATCAGGAACCAGAGTGGCAGGCGCGGTTGCTGTTCCATCGTCATAGCGTATTGTCTCGGACCATGGCGCGCATTCTCGTCGTTGACGACCAAGCGCAGAACTTGTCGCTGATCGAACTCTACCTGCGTGGAACTGAGTTCGAAGTCGTGACTGCTTCTGGCGGCAATGAGGCGCTCGATCTCTGCATGCAGGAGGCATTCGCGCTGATCCTGCTCGACGTGATGATGCCGGGGCTCGATGGCTTCGAGGTTTGCCGGCGGCTCAAGAACGACCCGCGCACGGCCTTCATCCCGGTCATTTTCCTGACTGCGCGCCTGGGCGACGAGTCGGACAAGGTGGCGGCGTACCAGTTGGGCGCCGTCGACTACATCCAGAAGCCCGTCAATCGCGAAGAGCTCGTGGCGCGCATCCGCGTGATGCTGCGCCTCGAAGAAGCGCGTTCGCGGTTGGACCGCGAGAATGCGGCGCTGCGGCAGCAGGTGGAGGAAGCCCAGTTGGCGCTGCAGGCGGCTTCGCAGCGGGTTGCCGATCTGGAGACGCTGCGGCGCGAGTTCGTGGTCGGCGATGGGCAGGGGGTGCTGCTCGTCGATGCCGAGCTGCGCGTGTTGGCGGTGGACCAGGTGGCCACGGCGGCGGTTGGTGTTCTCGCGGTTGGCGAACCATTGGCTGGGCAAGGTTGGGTGGCTGGTCGCGTGTCGCGCCTGCTCGAAGATGGGGCCAGCGCGGCCGACCTGAATCAGGTGGTCGAAAACGGGCCCGGCAAGGTCGTTCGCGTCAATATCCACGCTCTAGGTGCTGACGGGCGCAAGCTCCTCGTGTTGCGCGATGTGACCGGGTTGCGGCAGGCGGAGCGGCGCCTGCACGATCGCGAACTGCTCGATGTGCCGGCGCTGGGGCTCGCGGCGCGCAAGACCGGCGATTCGTACTCGATGACGGACTTCGTCGGGCGCTCGTCGCGCATTCGCGATCTGGCCGAGATGGTCGGGCGCCTGCGACACAGCCGTTCGACGGTGTTGATCTACGGCGAGAGCGGGACCGGCAAGGAGCTGGTGGCGCGTGCCTTGCACTTTGATGGCAAGAATCGCAGTGCGCCGTTCATTCCGCTGCACTGCGGGGCCATTGCTCCCGAACTCGTCGAGAGTGAGTTGTTTGGGCACGAGAAGGGTGCGTTCACCGGCGCCCAGCAGGCGCGTGATGGCCTGTTCCGGGCCGCGGATGGCGGCACGATCTTCCTGGACGAGATTGCGGAGATGTCGCTTTCTGTTCAGGTGAAGCTGCTGCGCGTCTTGCAGCGCGGTGAGATCCGGCCCGTCGGTGCCAACCAGTCGCGCATCGTCAACGTGCGCATCCTCGCCGCCACCAACCGCGATCTGCAGCAGATGGTGCGCGATGGCCGGTTCCGCGAGGATCTCTACTATCGGCTCGAGGTCGTGATGCTGCAGCTCGTGCCGTTGCGCGAGCGCATGGAGGATCTGCCGATGCTCGTCGATCACTTCGTGCGCGCCTGCAATCGCCGGCACGACCGCCTGCATCGACCCGTGCGCGGGGTGTCGCAGGGCGCCATGTCCCATCTGCTCGCGTATCCATGGCCGGGTAACGTGCGCGAGCTCGAGAACGTCGTCGAACGGGCATTTGCGCTCGGCGTCGGGGACATCCTGCAGGCCGAGGATCTGCCCGATTGGGTGTTGCGCGGCAAGTCTGAACTCGACGCGGGGCCGGCGGCCATGCGCCGCGTTGTGCCACCCGTCGAGTACGAAGCGGACGAGGCCAGTGCGCCGCTGCGGGTCGGTGAGTCGGTGCCCGATCTGCGCAGTTTGCGCCTGGCGGCCGAACGCGAGGCGATCTTGAAGGCGCTGCGCGAGTGTCGCGGCGACAAGCCGGCGGCGGCGAGCCAGCTCGGGCTGTCGCGCAGCACGTTCTACCGCCGCATCAAGGAACTCGGGTTGTAGTCAGCGCGCCGCGGGCTTGCGTCCTCGCGCTCGGCTACTTCTTGCCGGCATCCGCGTCGGCGCCGCCGTTCTCGCCGTCCTTCTCCTTCGCATCGGGTTCGGGGATCTCCGGCGTGGCGCCGAGTTCGATCTTGCAGCTGGTCTTGGCTCCCTGGCCGGTGCTGATCTCCAGTTCGGCGTGGCCCAGCAACGAGGCGTTGCCGCGCTGGTCGTCGAGGCGCAGGTTGCTCGCGTTGTTGCGGCAGAGGAACCGCGCGTCGCCGAGGGGCAGCACCAGCGACAGCCTGGTCGCCCCGAACGGCACGAGCACGCCACGGCCGGAGTCCCATTCGTCGTTGTCGCCGATCTGGATGCCGGCCTCCTTCATGGCCTTGGTGGCGACGCGGATCTCGATGCGATCGACGGTGGCGGGTTCCTTGACGTCGTGGGCCGGCGCGAGTTCGACTTCGATACGCGCAAGGTCAATGGACAGGTCGCGCACCGCTTCGGCGCCGGTCAACACTTCGATCTTCTTCGTCTCGTGGTGGAGCAACATCTGCGTCGCCAGATCCACGACGGACAGTTGGTAGTTGCCGGGGCCGACGTGGACTTCGAACTCGCCGGTCGCGGACACAAACGAGCGTGGGCCCGGGTAGTTGGTCTGGTAGGGCGAGAAGAACACCTGCCCTTCTTCGCTGAGGACCTGGGCGATGACGACGACCTGCTCGAATGGCACCGTGGCGTGCGGGAACGTGAGTTTGCCCCGGATCGCGCCCGGCCGATCCTCGCTGCAGTCGAAGTCGCGTTGGATGCCCGCGGCGCGCACGCGGAACGGTTCGAGTGGCACGTAGAGATCGCCACCAAGACGCGGCCGCGACGGGATCTGCAGCACGAGCAGATGGTTGTCAAGGCTGACGCCACCGAGTCGGAAGCTGCCGTCGGCCGCAACCTTGCTGGTGCGGGATGGCGCAGCCTGATTGGTGCCGTAGTAGTTGTAGAAACCGTGGTTTTGGCCGAACGTCTGCGCGGGAATGGGCGCGAGGAAGACGCGCGTGCCGTTGCCGATCGTGGTGCCGAGCACCTTGCCGGCGACGGTGGCTCCGGCGGGAACGGTGATGCTGACATCGGCTTTCTGTTCGGCGGCGCCGAGGGTGACTTCGGTTGCCGGGCCGCGCGGGCGTTTGGGATCGAGCACCGTGACATCCCAGGTGCCCTCGCCGAGACCCTTCAGGTGGAACGAACCGTCCGCCGCCGTCTGGACCCAGTCGCCTAGTGACGCCGAACCCGCTTGGAACCCACCTTGGTTGAGTTCTCGGTGCGCCTGCGCATACACGCGCGCGCCCGCCACCGGAGCCTTGGTCGCCGCGTCGCGCACGATGCCGGCCAGGGTCGCTTCGGGCTCCATTTCGAGCAGGATGGGTTCGGGCTGCTGACCCGCTTCGGGTTCCTTCCACTCCACTTCCTTGCGCGTCGCCGGAGCAAAGCCCGGGGCGATGGCTCGCAATGTGCCGGTCTGGCTATTTCCTTCACCTGGCGCGGGCACCTTACCTTCGCCGTCCTTGCCAGGCTTGCAGCTGTTCAGTTGCCAGCGCAGGATGTAATCGAGGTAGTTGGCGTCGTGGTTGGCATAGTCGTCCCAGGTCGCCGCGACCTTGAAGGTGGCAATCGGCTTGCCGGTCTTCTTCTCCACGACGCGAACGGGAAGCTGCTGCTGTTGTTCTTCGTGCTTCTCCGTCTTCACGATGAGTTCGAGATTCTCGCGTGGCCCCGAGAACACGGCGGAGTGGGCGATGCTCGTGGAGTGTCCTTCCACGTGCTTGTGGGCCGTGATGCGCCAGCGCCCCGGATGTACGAGGTTGTCGCGGAAACTGCCGTCAGGGCCCGTGCGGAGCTCGCGGGATTGACTCGTCATTCCACGCGTCAGTTCGTACAACACGAGCACCGTCGCCTGGTCGATGCTGCGGCCATCCGCATCGAGCACGCGGCCCTGGATCGAGCCACCAGCCCGCATCGAGACTTCGAGCGGTGTGCCCGCGGCCACGGGTTCGCGCAATTCGGCGAAGTACCCGTCCGCTTCGAAAACGAGGGATGCGCCGAGGGGCAAGGTGCAGGGCAGGTCGAAGATGCCCGACGCATTGGTCTCCGCAGTGCAGAAGAAGCCCAACTGCTCGCCGCCCGACAGACCTTCATTCTTCTCGAGCATGTCGGTGGCCACTACGCGCACTTTGGCCAGCGGCTTGCCGGCCACATCGCGCACGCGGCCAAACAGGCGGTTTCCCGTCGTGATCACGAGGTTGCCGACTTTCGTCTCCTCGGCGTATTCGAAGGGCTTTCGGGCCGCCTCCGGCGCGATCCACGGTTGCACGTCCATCGCGGCGTACCAGGCGTTCTCGTTGTTCTGACTGTCTTCGTCACTCGCCGCGGTGGCGGCGGCGCGCGAAGACCACACGATGTTCCTGCGCACCGCGGCCATGCCCTTCTGGGCGACGAAGAGTTCGGGGCGCTGGTCGGCCTTTGGTTCTGGCGGCTTCACCATCAGCGAGAAGCGCCCGTCCGCATCCGAGACCGCATGGGGTGTGCGCAACAGTTCTGCGGTGAGGTTCACCTTGGCGACTTCGTAGCGGATCGCCGCCCCGACGACCGGCTGACCGTCCCAGGTGATGACTCGCCCCGTCAGACGCACTTGCTGCGTGGCAGGCGCTGAGGCGGACTCCTGGCTGCGGATTGCAGTGCAGAGGCTGAGAATGATGAGGCACCGGGTGATGACGAGAATCATTTTGGGGCGAACGACATTGTTGCGGATTGCCGTATGCGGCGTTCGGTCGACATTGCTTGAAGCCATGGTATCGACACCTTGCCGCGGTGTCTCGGCGCGTGATCGTCGTGTGCGCCAAGATGGTGGAATGGGGCGCTAGCATCCCCTTTGCCGTTGGTACGCATGACGCTATGATCGCGCGCGTCGGGATCGAGTCGCCATCGCCCCACCAAGACATCTGACTCGCGGCCTGCAATCCCTCGCAATACCTCCTTTGTCCCTGCAACCGTGATCTCTACCAATCCATGATCTCTACCACTCGTTTGCTCACCAGTGTTGTTGTTCTCAGTGCGGCTCTGTCTGCACAGTCGTTGACCATGACCGAAGCGAACATGGTCGTCGCCACGGGCACCGTGCCGGGCAGTAACGCGGCCGCCACGTTCGATCTCCGTGCTGACGCCATTGCCGCGGATCATGGTTTCCAGCACTGGTGGTTCTACCGCCTCGCCGGCGACACCCAGGAGTTTGCGCTGAAGGGCCCGGCCACGGGCGGCGTTCCTCCGCACCTCACGCACGCCGATCGCGATTTCGCCGACGTGGACGCGCGTGGTTTGCTGCGCGCCAACGTCGACATGGACATCTACTCGGCAGGGCCCGCCAGCGGTGTGCTCACGAGCCGTGTGACGTTCACGAACCTGTCGGCCGTGCCGCAGACGCTCGACCTGTTCTGCTACACCGACCTCGACGTTGCAGGTACTTCCGGCAATGACGCGGCAACGGGCAATGGCCAGCAGCACGTCGTGACGGACCTGACTGGTGTGCGCATCGAGATCCGCGCGGCCGGCGCGGACCGCAGCCAGGTTGGCACCTACCCAACGGTTCGCGACCTGCTCACCGACGCGGTGCTCGACGATCTGGATAACACCCTGCCGCCCTTCTCGGGCGATTACACGGGTGCGTTCCAGTGGCAGGCCCGCACGCTGCAGCCCGGCGAGCAGCGGTCCTGGACGGTTGTTTTCGCGATCGACACGGCCGCCAACCGCGTGCCCGAAGTCGAGCACTACGGCAGCGGCAGCAGCCTGCAGCCCGAGATCTTCACGGACACCCTGCCCCTGCAGGACAACGCGAATGTCCGCCAGATGGGCATCTACCTGAAGAACGCGCTGCCGAACGCCCCGTTTGGTCTGCTCAGCAACACGACGGCGGCTCCGGGCATTCCGTTCCTGAACATGGTCCTCTGGGTTGACCCGAACCCGCCGATGCAGTTCCCGATCGGCACGACGACCGCGACGGGCGATGCCCTGTTCGTCTTCGTGATCCCGCCGAGCCCGTACCTGACTGGCTTCCCGATCTACCACCAGTACTTCTACGCCGACAACAGCGCGGCGAACGGTGTTGGTCAGTGGACGACGGCCATCATGACGAAGGTCGGCCGTCTCTGATCGGAAGGCCTGCGGGCCTTGAGATTGAGGATGCGGAATGTGGTGGGGGGAGCGGTTAGATTCCGCGTCCCCCCCATGGCAGCAAAGTTTCGCAACCAGAGTCTCGTTCCCTTCCTCACCTTGTTCGCGACCGCCTGTGGTGGCGGTGGCGGTAGTACCGCGCCGGTGACTCCGACGTTGGTCTTCGGTGCACCGCAGTTGATTGGCACCGGCGGCGCGAACGCGCGCAGTCTGGCCATCGCGGATCTCGACCACGACGGCATTGCCGACGTGGTCGTCGCCAACGAGACCTTCGCGAGCATTTCGGTGCTCAAGGGGCAGGCTTCCGGCTCGCTCGCAACCGGCGTGCTGGTGCCGGCCCCTTCGCTCGTCGCCAGCCTCGCCGTTGGCAATGTCGATGGCGATCGTGTGCTTGATCTCGTGGCAGCCAGTGGCGCCAGCACGCAAGCGACGTGGTCGCGCGGTGTCGGCGACGGCACCTTTGCGGCGGCAGTCGGCATCACGATGCCGTGGGCGTGCCGCAAGGTCGCGCTCATCGACTGGAATGCCGATGGCAACACGGACCTGATTGCGGCGAGTGCGCAAACCGCCGAGATCGCACTGCTGCTCGGCGATGGAACGGGCAATTTCCCGCTGTCCCAGGTGGTCGCCACGCTGTTTGCGCCAGCCGACTTCGTGGTCGCGGACTTCAATGCGGATGCTCTACCGGACCTCGCCTATACGGGCGCTGCAGCGTTGAACATCGCGGCGCTCCGCAACGATGGCCTCGGTGGCTTCCTGCCGGCGGTGACGTCAGCGGTGCAGGCCCAGGGTGGCAGGCTCGTGGTCGGAGATGTCAATCGGGACCTCATTGTCGACCTCGTCGGCACGAGTTCGACGGGCGATCGCTTCTTCGTCTACCTCGGCAACGGTGCAGGGGCCTTCACGAAGGCTGCGGAGCGCGAAGTCGCTGGCGTCTCCATCAACGGTCTCGCGCTCGGGGACCTGGACGGCGACGGCAAGGTCGACGTGCTCGCCACGGCCACCAACCAGTTGCTCGTGAGTTACGGCGATGGTGCGGGCGCCTTTGGTGCGGCGGAATCGCTGCATACGGACAGCCTTGGCGCCACCTGGGTAGCGGCGAGTGACCTTGTTGGCGATAGCACGATCGACGTGTTCTACGTCTCGGGCAGCAACCGCATTGGTGTGCTGCGCAACCCGCGCCTCGCACCGGTTGGCCTTCTCGCCTATGGCCAGGGCACGCCGGATTGCGGCGGTCGCATCAGCATGTGGGCCAATGGTTCGCCGCGCGTCGGCAACAGTAGCTACGGCTACCTGACCACCAATGCGCCCCCGAGTAGCGTCGGCATCGCGTTGCAGGGTGGGCCCGCGGATGCTGCCGGCAGCGACCCGTTGGGGATCGGCGCGCTCATTCACGTTGGTTTCGGGCTGGTCACGACCAAACTCGTGTTCAGCGATCCGCAGGGCAACTGCTTCTTCGCGGAGCCGGTGCCCGCGGTGCCGGGCCTCGTTGGTTTGCCGATCTACGTGCAGACGCTCTGGCAGGCGGACCTCTCCAGCACGTGCTCGACGTCGGCGGGCGGCTATGTGAGCTCGGTTGGGCTGACCTCCACGATCCAGCCATGAAGTGGACCGCGGCTGCAGCTCTCCTCTGTCTCGTGGCTGCGGGTTGCGCAGCCACCGACGTGGCGCGCGAGGTGCAGTCGGCGGTGACCGAACTCGTCGCCACCGAGGCCCTGGCGGGTGGGCGCGTCGGGGTGGTGGTCCTGGCTGCGGAGAGTGGGGACACTCTCGCGGAGCATGCCGGGGATCGGGGGTTTGCGACGGCTTCCAACATGAAGCTGTTGAGCAGTGCCGTAGCCCTGCAGACCCTTGGCGAGCAGTTCACGACGACGACGGATCTGGTCGCGCGCGGGGAAGTTCGCGACGGTGTGCTCCTGGGGGACGTGGTGCTGCGTGGCCACGGCGACCCTACGTTTGGCGAAGGCAAAGCCGGGGACGCCGCTTTGCTCGCCTTTGTCGAGGCGCTGCAGCAAATGGGCGTGAAGTCCATTCGCGGGCGGGTGCTCGGTGATGGCAGTTGGCAGGGGGAGGAGACGCTGGGCCTCGGTTGGCAGTGGGACTACCTCGACGAGGACTATGCGGCGCCCTTCGGTGGCCTTTGCATGGCCGGCAACGTGGTCACGGTCCGCGTTCGTCCTGGCACGAGTGGCCCCGAACTGCGGGTGCTGCCTGTGCTCGAGCACTTCCCGACGGTTGCCGTGACCCAAGGGGCCGCGGGTAGCAAGACCGCCTTGGTGGCGCATCGGGTGCTCGGCAGCGATGAGATCGTCGTGCGTGGCACGATTGCCGCGGATGCCAAGGAGCAGGTCCTGCAGGTTGCCGTGCGCGATCCTGCGGCGTTTGCGGCGGCGGCATTCCTGGCCGTGTTGCGCGATCGTGGCATCGGCGTCGATGGAACGTCCCTCGAGCCCGCCGGTCCAGAGCGGGTCGTCGCGAGTCACACATCGCCCACGCTCGCGGCGATCCTCCGCCCGCTGCTTACCCACAGCAACAACCTCTACGCGGAGCAGGTCTGGCGCCTCGCGGCCCGAGTGGCCGTCGGCGATGCTTCGACCGCAGCGGCCGAACGGCATGCCAGATCGGTGCTCGGCGGCCTCGGCGTCGATACGGCTGGCATGGTTCTCGCGGACGGTTCGGGCCTGTCGCGCCGCAATCTCGTGCAACCGCGACAGATCGCGCGCCTGCTCGCCGCCATGCATGCATCACCACATCGCGAAGCGTTCGTGGCGGACTTGCCAGTGGCTGGGCAGACGGGCACGCTGCGGTCGCGTTTTGCGGAGGGCCCAGCGCGGGGCCACGTGCACGCCAAGACGGGCTATATCTCGCGCGTCGTCTGTCTGTCGGGTTTCGTGCACCGCAAGAACGAGAGCGAACCGCCGCTCGTCTTCAGCGTCATGCTCAATGACTTCACCTGCGAGGACGCGCTCGCGAAGGCTGCCGTCGACGCGTTCGTGCAGCGTCTGGCGCGCGCCGCTGGTTGGTGAATCGGCTCAGAAACTGACCGTGACACCGAGTTGGTAGCCGTCGAGCTTCAGGTTCGCGTCGTACCCGAGATCACCCCCGTTGCCCTTGGCTTCGAACTCGCTGTAGCGATAGCCGAGGAAGAACGTCACGTCGCGCATTGGCAGCGTGTAGCTCGCGCGGACCTCGATGTCCTGCTGCATGCTGCCGAAATCCCCACCGAGCGTAAAGTCCGGAGAGATCGCGTAGTCGAGGTCGAGGGCGATGTTCTGCCAGGAAGCGCGGCCGCGGACCGCCGCATAGATCACGTCACCATCAACCTCGAAGGACTGGCGCCGCACGCCGTCATCGGTCTGCGCACGCAGCTGCATGTTGCGGTGTGCGAGTACGCCGCCAGCGGCGCCTTGGAAGGAGACCGGCTGTTCGCGGAACGTGACCTTCGTCTCGAGTAGCGGCTCTACATAACCGAGGCGGAACTCGTCCATCTCGACCCTCATGCGCACCAGATCCCCCTGCAGCAGAGCCCCCCAATCGTCGGTGAGGATGCCCGCCCGCGAGGTGAACATATCCATGCGGTAGTAGTCAAACCGCAGGCCGCCGAAGCCGTCGCCGATATCGGCCCGCACGCCGACGTCATCGTCGTGGCGGTCCTGGCCAAACGTCCGCATCGACTGCGCGGTGTTGTTCTGCACCGGTGCACCGCCGCCGGGTGATGACTGTGCCGACACCCGACCGCGCACCTGGTTCATCGCCAGGTAGGGCGAAACGAGGATCCGTGGTTCGTACAGCAGAGTCGCTGTGCAGCTGCCGAGCAGTGGACAGAGGGCGACGAGGACGGATGCGCGCATGCCCCAAGGTTAGGAGTCGGGCGGCGCCGACGCCACGGCGGGCCCTCGGGGAATGTTCGTTGTCGGCGAGTTGCCTTGGTTGGGAGGGACCTGCAGTGCGAGGTGGCGTTGCCGATGCGGATTCGTAGCCTACTGCGATGACCGAAGCCTTCCTCGAGCGCGACTTCAAGGCCTACGAACGACACCGCCAGGACGATCCCGAATACAATGCGCTGCGCCTCAGCGTGCGGCGCAAGCTCAAGGCGATGGCGGACGCCGTGCTGAAGGAGGCCAAGGGGCTAGGCACGGATTTGAGTGCGCAGGCGGGCTTGCACAACCCCTACACCTTCAACGCCTACCGCGTCCGCGAGCAGCGGGCTTACCTGTGTCGTGGCACGAAAGAACGCAAGAAGCTCAGTGCGTTCTTCGGCGAGGCGCTCGGCAAGGACGCGGAGACCCACTACATCCAGACGGTGCTCGAAGTCTGCCTCGATGACCAGATCGTCGAGGCCGCGCTGCGCATTCACCCGCAGGCCTGGTGGGACGGCGAGAACCTCAAGAAGAAGCTGCAGGATCCCGCCGCGATGGACGAGTTCTGCCAGCTGCTGCGGGCGTTGCCGCCGGGTTTCAACCTCAAGCTGCACGATTGGCGCAAGGACAACTGGTGTGCGCAGGCCAAGGCGACCGAGCTGAAAGACCTGTTCAAGGAATACACCCCTGGTAATCACTGGCTGCACGTGCAGCGGCAACTGCCCAAGGAGGATGCCTTGGCGATGGGGGCGGAAGCGGAGGGCTGGGTGCGCAGTTCGCTGCTCGCTCTGCTGCCGATCTACCGCTTCATCCTGTGGGACCCTTCCTGAGGGGTTCTGATCACTGCGACGGGTAGGTTGCCTTCACCCATTCCATCCAGCGGCGGTCGAAGTCGAGCACGGAGATCCCATAGGCTTCTTGCAAGGCGTCGCGCACGGCGCCAACGAGGTCGTTCTGGTCGGGGAACCACTGGGCATCGACCCGCCCCTTGATGAGGAACAGGAACTTCTGCCACTTCTCGGGCCCCATCGACATCAGCCAATCCATGCGCGACCAGATCGCGACGTGGTCGTTGAAGGTGATGTTGCCAAAGTCGCGCCACGCGAAAGCCTCGGGGAAGGCCGCAAACTTGCCGGGCGATGCAATCATGCTGCGGCAGTAGACATCCCACTTCCATGCCGTCTTCATGTCCGCGACCGAACCTTCGTTCTGGTCGAACTGGTTCCACTTCGGATCGATGCGGCGCAGCATCCAGTGCGAGAATCCCTCGCGCAGCCAGACGGGCAGGTCGTAGCTGTAGTAGCGGAAACCATCGAGCAGGTTCTGGCCGACGTTGAAGCCGATCGCGCAGTGCATCGCGGTATCGTGCTTCAGGTGCCCGTCGTCACACTCGGTCGCGACTGAGAACAGGAGTGAGCTGGCTTCCTTGAAGTGCCATCGCTGGGGGAACTTCTGGTCTCGCCCGATGAAGTCCTTCAGGTACTGCCGGAACGGCCCGAGCTTGTCGAACAGCAGCACGAGGTACTTGTCCTTCATGCCGAGGTAGGGGCCGTAGCCCATGTAGCGGGCGCCTGCCTGGCGAACGACCTTGCTCGGGTCGGTCGGGAAGTCCTCGTCCTTGACCCCAAACAGCGTCGAGACTTCGGTGTAGAGGTTCTCCAGCCGCTGCGCCATCAGGTGCGCACGCAGCCAGGGGGTGAGGATCTTGGCTTTGGGGTCAACCGTCGGCAGTTTCTGTTGCAGCTGCTCGAGTTCCTTGCGGATCTTGCCGCGCGTCTCCGGGTCCATCGGCACGGTCCACGCGGGCAGGTTGCAGCCGATCCGGAAGTGCGCCGTCTCGATCCAGAGGATGTCGACGTGCTGCAGCGCTTCGTCGATCTGGGTCGACTGCGTGGTCTTCTCCGCGAGGTTGCCAA
>JADZDL010000078.1 GCA_020851075.1 Planctomycetota bacterium
CGCAAGCGCCGCGGCGCGAGCAGCACCCAGCAGTTCATGTTCCGCTTCGTGCACTGCGATGTGCACTGCGATGGCGATGTGGTCGACGCGCAGGGCAACGCCGGCGGCCTCACGATGATCCATCACCACCACAGCGACTTCGTTGCGGGCGCCACGCACAAGGCGTTTTATGTCTGGCCGCGCACGGCGATGTTTGACATTCACGGCAGCGAGATGCGCTTCGTCGGCGACGTCAATGTCGCGGGCAACACCTTCACGATGCGCGTCTGGCAGCAGAACAACCGCTACGAAAACGGCACCGTGACCTACGACGTCGACGGCGCGCTGCCAAACCTGCTCTGGAACCACTACGAGAACTGCTCGCTGGTGGTGCCGTCCACGGCCCGTTCGCCGGTGACGGTGCGCAGCAGCCAGTTTGTCAATACGACGATCGACAGCCAGGCCGCGTTTGCACCGGTAGCACTGCAGGGTTGTTATCGCAATGGCGGCAGCCTCACCGGCCAGGCGAGCGAAAACAACGCCGCGCCGCAGCGTTTCCTAGGCACGACGATGGTGTCGCCGCAGGATCCACAGATCGGGACCTCGGTCCGCTTGAGCACCGACCTTCCGTTTGGTGTCGGGGCCATCTGGGACTTTGCGCTGAGCTATCCGCGCCCGACCACGACGATCGAGCCCGTGCGCTTCTATGGCGACCCGTCGACCGTGATCGTGTTGCCGGGCATGGCGGTGTTCCAGAGCAACATCGACGTGCCGCTGCCCTTCAACGCGGCGCTCGTCGGCATGGAGTTCTACGTGCAGGCGATCGACCTGCCGCTGCTGAGCCAGTCCCATGTGCCTGCTTACCACCTGCCGCGTGGTGGGCTGATCCGTCCGCGCCTCTAGGGCTGATTGGCTGGCAGACTGTAAGGCTGGGGAGGGCGTTCGCTTGCATTCGGCCCCCAGCCCGGCATCCTCATTGGCCGCATGTCCGCCCCGCTCGCCGATTTCCGCAGTGACACGATGACGGCGCCAACGCCCGCCATGCGGCAGGCGATGGCGAACGCCGAAGTCGGCGACGACGTCTGGGGCGAGGACCCGACCGTAAAGCGCCTTGAAGAGGACGGCGCCAAAGTGCTCGGCAAGCCGGCGGCGCTGTTCCTGCCGTCAGGCACGATGGCCAACCAGGTCGCGATCCACGTTCATTGCCGCCCCGGCGATGAACTGATCTGCGAAGAGCGCAGCCACGTCTTCTACTACGAAGGGGGCGGCATCGCGCGGCTCTCGGGCACGCAGGTGCGCACGCTCGTGGCGGCCGATGGCTTTCCGACCCCGGCCCAGATCGAAGGCGCGGTGCGCGCGTACGACCCGCACTTCCCGCGTTCGCGCCTGCTCGTGCTCGAGAACACGCACAACATGGCGGGTGGGCGGGTGGCTTCGGCCGCGCGCATGGGCGAGATGGCCGCCGCGGCGCGTCGGCACAATATGCTCGTGCATGTCGATGGAGCGCGGCTCTGCAATGCGGCCGTGGCACTCGGTTGCTCGCCTGGCGACCTCACCGCCGCCGCCGACACGACAACTCTGTGTCTCAGCAAGGGCCTCGGTGCCCCAGTCGGCTCGCTGCTCGCCGGCCCCGTGGACTTCGTCGCCGAAGCGCGGCGCGCGCGCAAGGCGTTTGGTGGTGGCCTGCGTCAGGCGGGGGTGCTCGCGGCGGCCGGACTCATCGCGCTGCACGAAGGTCCAACCCTGCTCGCGAAGGACCACGCGCGCGCTCGCCAACTTGCCGAAGGGCTGGCCGCACTGCCCTGGTTGCAGGTCGAGGTCGCCGCGACCGAGTCCAACATCGTGATGGCCGACTGTCGCTCCGGTGACCCGGTGGCCCTGCTCGCGCATCTGCGCGCTGCCTCTGTGCTCGCGGCCAAGGCCGGGCCCAAACGCATTCGTTTCGTGCTGCACCGCGACGTCCCGGACGACGCCGTGCCGCGCTGCCTCGCCGCGTGTCGTTCGTTCGACCCGGCTACCTCGACCTCTTCGTCTTCGTGAAAGGAACCTCTCTGTGAGCATCTTCAAGGCCTACGACATCCGCGGCACCTACCCCGACCAGATCGACGCCAAGATGGCGTACAACATCGGTGCGGGCATGGTGCGCTTCCTCTCCGCCAAGCGACTCGTGGTCGGGCGCGACATGCGCACGATGGCGCCCGAGATCCAGGACGCCGTGATCCAGGGCATGCTCGAGCAAGGCTGCGATGTGGTCGACATCGGCCTCGCGAGCACGCCGATGGTCTACTACGCGATCGGCAAGCTGCCGTGCGATGGTGGCATGGTCGTCACCGCGTCGCACAATCCAAAGGAGTACATCGGCTTCAAGATGTGCAAGCAGGAAGCGCGGCCGCTGTCCGGCGACAACGGCATCAAGGACATCGAGAAACTCGCGCTCGCGGGCAACTTCACGAAAGCCGCGCGGCACGGCAAACGCGACTTCGTCGATGTGAAGGCCGATTGGATCGCGCACATCGCGAACTTCGCGAAGGGCATCGCCCCGATGACGATCTGCGTCGACTACGCCAACGGCATGGGCGCCAACGAGTCGCCGGCGATCTTCAGCAAGATCCCGGGCCTCAAGGTCGTGCCGCTCTACGAGCAGCTCGACGGCACGTTCCCGAATCACGAGGCCAACCCGCTCAAGGAGTCCAACCTCGATGAACTGCGCAAGGCCGTGAAAGCGAACAAGGCCCCGCTCGGGCTCGCGTTCGACGGCGATGCGGATCGTTGCGCGTTCGTCGACGAAGACGGCCGCACGGTGCACGCCGACCTGATCACGGTGATTCTCGCGCGCGGCATGCTGCAGCGCTTCCCGGGCAAGGGCATCATCTACGACCTGCGTTCGAGCAAGGTCGTGCCCGAGGAGATCCTGAAGCTCGGTGGGCGCCCCGTGCGCGAACGGGTCGGCCACTCGTTCATGAAGGAGACGATGCGCCGCACGGACTGCATCGGTGGTGGCGAACTGTCGGGCCACTTCTACTTCGCCGAGAACTACTTCACGGACTGCGGCGTGCTCGCGGCGATCCTGGTGATGAACCAGTTGAGCCAGGAGAAGAAGACGTTGAAGCAGGCGGCGGATCCGCTGCGTAAATACTTCGGCACCGGCGAGATCAACTTCAAGGTCGCCGACAAGGACGGCCTCATGAAGGCGGTCGAAGCGAAGTTCAAGGATGGCAAGATCGACTTCCTCGACGGCATCACGGTGACCTACCCGACGTGGTGGGTGAACGTTCGCCCGAGCAACACGGAGCCGTACCTGCGCATGTGCCTCGAGGCGGATACGAAGGCGATCATGGAGCAGAAGCGCGACGAGCTGTTTGCGATCCTCGGCAAGCCGCACGATCACTAGGTTTGACTAGCTCGTGCGGTTTCGTTGACCCTGTGGGAATGTTATCTTCCGCGCGATGACGGAACTGCTCGCGCAGGTAGCCTTCGAGACCACGCTGAACGAACGCGTGGACGTGGCCGTGCGCTCCCGGAGCCGGCTGTACGGCAGGCTGATGTGGGGCTACCCGGCGGGCGTCGCGTTGATCGGAAGCCTTGCCGTGGTTCTTCTGGTCACATTCGTTGAGCAGGAACCAGCGGCAACCGCATGGTTCGCGGGCGGGATCACGCTCGCCATTCTCGCAGTGTTGCTGCCGCTGGTCATGGCTTTGGCTCCGCGCATCGGGGCCCGGGTTGCAATTCTACGTTTGTGTGGCGGCGGGCCTTATCCGGTGACTGTTACCCTGACTGCCGACGAGATCACCACCGACGACCGTAATCTGCGCATGTCGGTGTCGTGGGCTAACGTGCAATGCGTCGACTTCGAGCGCGACCGCATCGAGATTTTCAGTCGTGCCACCATGTTCTGGGTGCCGAGCCGCGCGTTCGCCAACGATACCGAACGAAGTGCCTTCCTCGAACTTGCGCAGCGGCTAGCCACCGGCGCGCGTGCCTCCGCACATAGGTAGCCTGGCTTGAGCGGCGAGTGCTCTTAGCGCTTCGTTTTGCGCGCATCCCACCAGCTACGCAGCGTGGCGAGGCCCGCGCTGCGCGACGCGGATTGCGGGTCGTAACCCGAAGTCGCAAAGTCGAAGCGACGGTACGGGAAGAGATCGCGCCACTGCGTCTGCAGGTTCTGCCATGCCGTCTGGCGCACGTTCGCGTCCCCGTCGTCGAGCAGGGTGAGCAACGGCGGCACGGCATCGTCGCAGCGAAACCCACCGAGCACGCGCGCGGTCTCCGCCAGGTGGTTGCCCTTCTTGCCAGCGAGCGCGATCACCGTCGCCAGGCCCGACACGTCGTCCATGCGTCGCAGCGTGGCCGCGGCGACCAACTGTTGTTCTGGCGCGGAATCCGTGAGCATGCGCACCAACGTCGGCTGGTCGAGGCCGCCCGGGATCGTAGCGAGCGCTTCGAGGGCACCCTTACGAACCTCTTCGTTGGTGTGCGTGAGCAGAGAGCGCAGCGCCGTCACCGCGAAGTCGGCATTCTGCGCGCGCAGAATGGTCGTGATCTGCGAGATCTGATGCTTGGCGGTGGCCTTGGCCATCGCCGTGCCGATCGCATCGAGCAGGTCGGGGTCGAGTTTGCGGTCCGCTTCGAACAGGAACAGGATCTGCCAGAGCCGTTCGGGGGTCGCTCGCAAGACCGTGGCGAGTTCTTTGGCGTGGGCGTCCCCCGGGCCGCCAGCAAGCCAGGCCAAGGCGGCGGCGCGGATGGCGAGGTCGGGGTTGGCCAGCAGGGCCAGCACGGCGCGCTCGGTGTCGGGTGATCGTGGCTTCTCGGAGGGGCGCAGGTGTTGGAGTACGGACACCACGAACCCCGCGTTGCCCGGGGCGTCGAGGTAGGTGCGCAGCGCGCTGGCCACGCCGGGATCCTCGATCGACCACACGCAGTTCAGCACGTAGGAACGCTCTTCGGCCGTGGCCTTCGTGATGGCCTTCTGCAGGATCGGCAGTTTGCTGCGGTCCCCGTTGCGCGCCAATTGGGCGGCGGCCGCCGCGCGCAGGAACGCAGCGTCGGCATTCGTCAGCTTCTCGTAGAGCGTGCGCGTCGCATCGATCGGCTGCTGTTGCAGCAGGTAGACCCCGAATTGTTGCCCCGCGAGCGGGAACGTCGTGATGCGTTTGCCGAGCAGGGGCACGACCGCGACATCGCGCTTGCGGACCAGTTCGTTGTAGGCTTGCGAACGTTGTCCGTGGTCGGTGCTGCCGAGTTGGTCGACGAGAGTCGCGAGATCCTGCTGGGCGGCAAGGGTTGCGCAGAGGGCCAGCAGGGCCGCTTGGGGCCGCAAGAACGTCACTTGCCGCCTCCCGTTGTCGGACCCGAGCTGCCGCCCGCGCTGCTGCCCCCTTCACGCGGCGGCCGCCGCGGTGTGATCGGGCCGGTCTGGTCATTCTCGCTCTTCGGGCGATTGCGCGGCAGTTTGGCGGCGATGCCGGGGAACGTCACCCAGAACTGCGCGATGCCGTTGCGACGCAGCGCGTAGCCGAATTGGCTCTTGCCGTAGCGCGATTGGAACGTCGTGTAGAGCTGGTCGAGTTTCTCGAGCTCGGGGCGCAGCGCTTCGCCGCCGGGCAGTTCGATCGCGAAGAACGGGCGCACGCCGTGGCAGAGGCAGAAGTTGCTGAAGCCGATGCCGGCGGGGCGTTGCTCGCCATCGACGGCGGGCACTTCGGGGGCCAGCGGGGCGGGCGCGTTCTTCGCGAACTGGGCTGGCGCGATATCTCGGCACCAGGCGGCGAACGTGAGCAGGTTCACGCGCGTGAGCTGCAGCAGAACCCGCGTGTAGCGAGCGGCTGCTTCCTCGCGCGGAATGCCCTTGCCGGCGTCGATGCGGTCGAGTTGTTGTTGCAGTTCGTCACCGAGTTGTTGGGCCTTCTGCGCGGCTTCTTCGGCGCGTTTGCGGTGGCGGTCAAAGCTGGCTGTGTCGGTGAGGTCGAGATCGCGGCCCGGGCGCGCGCGATCCGGGGCGGCGCCGGCCGTGGTGACGCGGATGCCTGGCTGGCTTTGTACGAGGCCGGCTTCGGCCGCGGCTTTCCAGGTGTCGACCATGGCGCGGAAGTAGGGGTCGCTGCCGAGCGCCGCATAGGTGTCGCCGCGCGAGGTGGCCAGGGGGCCCAGCTGGTTCACGAGGCCGTTCGACCAGGCATCGTCGGGCGGCATGTGGTCCCCCGTGCAGAACAGGCAGCGCGCGAAGACCGCACACTGGTGCGCGGTCTGGCTCGCTTCGGCGTGCAGGAAGACGCGGCCACCGGTGGCCGCCGCGAGGCGCGTGAGGCCCCACATCGCAAAACCGGCGGGGGTACATTCGTTGGCCGCGCGCACCTGGAACAACCAGCCCCAGGGCAGGTCGATGACGGCGGTGTCGGGGCCCGTCAGCGTGGTGCCGCGCGGCTTCTCCTGGTAGGGCCGCGCTGCCCAGTAGTTGTCGGCGAGCGTCGCTTCCGAGGTGAGGACTTCGACCTGGATCCGCCCTTTGCGCAGCAAGGTTGCGGTCTGTTCGACATCGTCTTCGACGTCGCCGTTTTCGAGCGTGACGAGCAGGAGTACGCGGTCGCCGGAGCCGCTCGGGAACGCGGCGGCGGCCGTGCGCAGGTCGGCGTAGACGTTCTGGAACTCGGCCGCGGGCCGGTCCAGGCTGCTGCGCAATTGCGTGAGCACCGTGCCGTGGTCCGTGGTCGGTGGCACGACGAGCACACCCTTCTGGCCGACCACGCCGAGGCCGAGCTTCGTGTTGGCGAGTTGCTTCTGGTTCTGCTGCACGGCGGTGGCGAAGGCGGTGGCGAAACCCGCCTTCACGAGACTCGCGGCGGGGTCGACGACCACGATCACGGTGCGTTCCTGAGGCGTCGTGGAGGGGCCGCCGAGCACGATGTCGAGCGGGCGCGCGAGCGTGCGCCCGGGCTCGGTCACACTGGCGGCCGTGGGGGGCTGCTGGGCCACGAGGGAGCTGGCCAGCAGGAATCCGAGGACCATGGCGACGCGCATTGGCGCACGATACCAGAGGTGGGGCCCGAGCGGTCTTGCGTCCGTCGCGGGGATGGTGTCCTCTGCTCAGCCTCAATGTTCCCGCGCCCGTCTGGCATCGTCACGTTGCTCTCCGATTTTGGTTCCCGCGATCCCTACGTGGGGGTCATGCGCGGGGTCGTGCTGCGCCACAACCCCAAGGTCGTGCTCTGCGACCTCGGCCACGAAGTGCCGGCGCAGGATGTCGCGGCGGGTGCGTTCTGGCTGCTGGCCGCGGTGGGGCGGTTCCCGTCGGGGACGGTCCATGCGGCGGTTGTCGACCCGGGTGTCGGCACGGCGCGGCGGTTGCTCGTCGCGGCGGCGCACGATGCGTACTGGATCGCGCCCGACAACGGGCTGCTGTCGCATGTGGTCGCCGGGGATCCGGCCGCCGAAGTGCGCGCGATCGATCTCGAACACCTGAACGTGCGCCCGCCGTCGCGCACGTTCCACGGCCGCGATGTGATGGCACCCGTGGCCGGCTGGCTCAGTGGTGGTCGTTATGGCTTCTCGGCGCTCGGGCCGCGTATCACTGACCCGGTGTTGTTGCCGGCGTTGTTGGGGGGAGCTTCGCGGATCGTGCACGTCGATGGATTTGGCAACCTGATCACGAACGTGAGCGCCGCTGCGTGCGAAGGCTGCACGGGCGTCGTTGTCGGGGGGCGTCAGGTGCCGTTGCACCAGACCTACGCCGAGGCGCCGGTGGGGTCGCTGCTGGCGTTGGTCGGTTCCTACGGCCTGCTTGAGATCGCCGTGAACTGCGGCAGCGCCGCGAAGGTGTTGGGCCTTGGCCGCGAGGCTTTGGTAGAAGTGCGTGGCGCCCGTTCTGGAGCTTCGTCATGAGCCAGGTGCAGAAGACCGTTCGTCTCGTCGGTGTGCCCATGGACCTCGGTGCGGGCCGCCGCGGCGTCGATATGGGGCCTTCGGCAATTCGCATCGCGGGCGTGAGCCAGGGGCTGCGCAATCTGGGTTTTGTCGTCGAAGACGATGGCGACGTCGGTGTGCCAGCGCCGGAGACGCGCGATCCGGGCAGCACCCATGCGCGTTACCTGGAGCCGATCTACCACGTCTGCAACCGCCTGCGGCTGCGCGTGCGCCGTTCGCTCGATCAGGGCGAGATCCCGATCGTGCTCGGCGGCGACCACAGCATCGCGATCGGCACCGTGTCCGGCGTCGCCGAGCACTTCCGCAGCAAGAACGAGAAGATCGGCCTCATCTGGGTCGACGCCCACGCCGACATGAACACCCCGGAGAGTTCGCCGACTGGCAACATCCACGGCATGCCGCTGGCGACCGTGCTCGGCCTTGGGCACGCGCGGCTCGTCGAGATGGGTGGGTTCTGGCCCAAGGTGGCGCCGAAGAACGTCTGCCTGATCGGCATTCGCGATATCGACAACCACGAGCGGGAGATCGTGAAGAAGTCGGGCATCCACG
>JADZDL010000079.1 GCA_020851075.1 Planctomycetota bacterium
CTGCCAGAGGGTGGCCTCGAACCCGATGTTGGCGCCGGACTTGGGTGCGGCTGCCTGGGCCTTGGACTTGGTCTTCTTCGCGGTCGCCATCGGCGGGACAGCGTAGCGGGGGCGCAGGGGACGACCAGCAGCATGGCGGTCATCTTGCGCCGGACTGGACGGGGAAGGATCGGCAGGTACGGTGGTCAGCCTTGTCGAGGCATGGCTTGGCCTGGCGAGGCGAGGCACGCCGCGGCTGGGCAAGGCATGGCAAGGTGGCTCGGCGCGCTTCAACGGCGTGCCGGGCCGTCTTCTTCATCTCCGGGGGAGTAGGGGCTGGGCCGGTTGGTCGATTGCTGGTGGGTCCAAGCCCCGGTCGGTGATCATCAGGCTGCCCCAACACGTACCGCAGGAGCCGGTCAGTGCCGCCGGAGCGGGCGAGCGGCAAAGCGGCAGAGACGTTGACCGAAACCGCTGCGCTTCGCTCCGCGGAAGCTGACGCGGCTCGACGGAGGACGAATGCGCTCCTCCGCGGCGCCATGCTACCATGGCCAGAGCGCTGCCGAATCCGGCCCGTCGCGGATGGGCGCGGTACCGCACCGAGCTGTCGTCGCCGTGGTCTCGGCCGCGGCAGCAATCGGCCGGCCACGACCTACCCCGCCGTCGTGTGCTACGTCCTCGGGTGGCATCGAGACCAAGGCGGTCTGAACCAGCAGGACGTGGATGGCGAAATGGGCATGAGCCCCTCCACGTGGTCGAGGATCGAGCGCGGCGAGAGTGCACTGACCATGGATCAACTCGCGGCGGTCGCCGAGGTTCTCGACGTCTCGCCGAGTCGCATCCTGCGGGACGCCGACAACGTCGCAGCCCAGCTCGCGAGGCGCGGTGTTCACGTCGAGCGGCGGCGCGTGCCTGAAGCGGTTGCGCAGGGGCTGGCGCTGCTCGCGGGCGCGGCGTTGGTGGCCCTCGTGGCGTCCGCGCTGGACGACGACGCGAAGTGGCAACCGGCCACCTTCGGCCGGACTTCGACTCGGAATAGCTTGCCCGCGAGTCGTCCGCGGTTATGGTCATCGCCGCTCGCGCTGCCCGGCGAGCCCGTGCAAACGCCTATGGGAAGATTCAGGTTTGGCGACTCCTCGAACGCTGATGACACCGCAGCCGGGTGGAAGCAGATCGCCCAGCCCGGGCCGAACACGAAGGACGCGGGCGCTTGGGGCGAAGCGCAGCAGGCGGTGGCCGACGTGTTGGAGTGCGACCACGTCGCAGTCCTAACCGGGCTCGGCACGTCGCTGTGCATCAACGGGCCGGACGGCGGGTTCCTGGTCCCGACCATGCCCGCACTCTGGGCACAGACGGAAGCGGCGGTAACTCCTTCGGTTCTCGATCAGGTCTGCAAGGACGTCAACTACACCGGCGCGGACAAGAACATTGAGATCCTCTTGTCTCGCTGCCAGATGGCGCTGGAGCTTGACCCCAGCAAGAAGGCCATCAAGAAGTTCGTAAAGAAGGCGGAGGAGGTCATTCGCAATGCCTGCCGACCGGTCCTTGCCCAGGATGCGACCGGCACTCACGAGACGTTTCTTCGGCACCTCACGCGCCACACCAGACGCGTCCCGCGGCCCAGCGTCTTCACCACGAATTATGACCTGTGTTTCGAGACCGCGGCTGCCCGAACTGGGATACCGATCATCGATGGATTCGGCTTCTCAAGCCAACCGCGATTTCAGCCCGAGGTCTTCGACCACGACATCGTTACCGGCACGTCCTACTCGAAGGAGCCGGGCTACATCCCGCGCGTCGTTCGGCTCTTCAAGTTGCATGGCTCCGTCGATTGGGAGCGTGGGCCGACGGCATTCGAGAGGAACAGGGACACGAACAGCCCGATCCTGATCTACCCAAGGTCTGCGAAATACTCGGCATCCTACGATCCGCCGTTCCTGGAGCTGATGGGTCGCTTCCTGTCGTGCTTGCGGCAACGTAGCGTTGGTCTCTTGGTGTGCTGCTTCGGGTTCAACGACAAGCACGTCGCTGAGCCGGTGCTCGCAGCGGTCAAGTCGAACCCCAGCCTCAAGCTCCTCGTCTGTGCACCGGATCTCTCCATCGAGGGGGGCAAGGGGATCGGCCGGAAGGACGGGAAGTGCATGCTGACCGAGAACGACTACTTGAAGCAGTTGGCGTTCCTCGAATCTGGTGGCGATAGCCGCATCACGCTCTTGAGCGCGAAGTTCCCGGACCTTGTCCGCCTGATGCCTGACGTGTCGCTCCAATCCGCGGACGAACGGCAAGCTGCCCTCGTCCTCGCGATGGCGAAGGTGCTTGCGAAGGAGAGCACGCAAGGCGGCGGTGCCGGATGAGCACGCAGAAGCCGCTGCATCCGATCGACGAGGCCCGCCGCTTGGGAACCGTCATCGCCGCAACGCCTGGGTCGGTCACGGTCAACTTGCCCAACGCGAGCAAGGTCGGCCCTCTGGTTCACCACGGCGAGCAGGTGCACCGCGGGCTTGTCGGTGAATACGTCTGCTTCGCTCGGCAAGACGTCGTCATCCTTGGCCGCATCACGCGCGTTCAACTGCCGGAGCGAGACCGCCTCAGCGTCGAGCCTCGAATCGGCGCAGAGGGCAGCTCCGACCCTCTTGGAACGGTGTCGCTGCTGACGGACATCGACCTCGTGGAGGGCCGAGTGACTGGTGTCGTGGTGACACCGCCAAAGCTCGGAGTTGCGGCCTACTCCGTTCCGCAGGCGTTCCTCAGATGGGTCTTGGAAGTTGGTGTTGGCCAGGGCGGCAAGGACGAGGCGATCGCCTTGTGCCTCGGGGAGATCGCTGGGCCAGGGCGAATGCGGGTGAGGGTCACCCCTGAGCGCATCTTCGGCCGGCACTGTGCAGTGCTCGGGACCACCGGTTCGGGCAAGAGCTGGACGCTCGCCCGCCTCATTGAGGAGTGCGCGAGGCTGCGGGCCAAAGTGGTCCTTCTCGACGCGACGGGAGAGTTCTGCGACCTCGTTGACGGTGTGCAGCACTACAGCCTTGGGATCCGGAAGGATGGACCGGCCGCGAGCAGGGAAGTCTCCTGTCCCCACGATCGACTAGAAGAACGCGATCTGTTCGCGTTGTTCACGCCGGCTGCACAGGCCCAAGCGCCGATTCTTCGGGAGGCCATTCGAAGCCTGCGACTCGCGAAGTGCGTCGGAAAGGCGCCGTTGGTCGAGAAGAACGGGACGATCGTAAAGGAGGGCAAGCAGAAGGCTCCGTTTGAGACTGCGATGGCGACGCACACGCAGAAGGTCCATGGGCTTTCCGCCCCCTTCGACATCGAGGTTCTCGGCCTTCAGATCAACCAGGAGTGCGTCTGGGCGTCGTCGAAGATCAACGCCGGCTCGTGGGGTGGCGTCGAGGAGAAGGCCCTCGGTCTCTGCACATCGCTCGTGATGCGAATCGAAGGGCTGCTGAACCAGCCGGCGTTCGCGCCCATGTTCAACTCGCAGCACTTGCCGGTGCAGGACGCAATCGACCAGTTCCTCACGTCCGACGATCCGGTAATGCGTCTGTCGCTTCGGTTCTTGGAAGACGTCCAGTTTCTCCGGTCTGTCGTCGCGAATGCGATCGGGCGTCACATCCTCTTCCTCGCACGCCAAAACCGCTTCCGGACGCAACCGACGGTAGTCGTGATCGATGAGGCTCACCAGTTCCTCGGCAAGAGCATCGGCCTGGACGAACTCGCGTTCCCGCTCGATGCGTTCGACATCCTCGCGAAGGAGGGCCGCAAGTATGGCGTCACCGTTTGCATTGCGACGCAGCGGCCTAGGGACATCCAAGACGGCGTCTTGAGTCAGATCGGAACGATGATCGTGCACCGGCTGACGCACGGTGGCGACCGCGAGGTTGTGGAACGTGCCGCGAGAGACGTGGAGCGCTCCGTCGCTGAGTTCCTGCCGGCACTCGGGCCTGGGCAGGCGCTGCTAATCGGCACGGACTTCCCCATTCCGATTCCGATTGCCGTTACTCCTCCCACGAAGAAGCCCGTTTCAGACGGGCCGAACTATCAGCAGCACTGGCGGCCGACGGGGGCCCAGCCTGCGCAAGGGAGCGCGGCGCCTCCCGCGAATCCAGCTCCCGCTCCGGCATCGAAGCGGCAATTGACCGAGGAGGAGCAGAAGGAGTTAGACGACTTCCTGAGCTGACACCCTGCCTCCCATCCATGTCGACCGTCATACATTCGTGGCAGTCCGATCTCGCCGGCAACACCAACCGCAACTTACGGCCCGGAACGAATCATTGCCGGGGTTGCCCGCACGGACGTCGAAGCGTGACTTTCCTTCTTCCCCTTCTCCCGAAGCTCACCCCCGGCACTCTTCTTAGCCATGACCAACAGCGACAACATTCGGAGGGCAATCGAGTCGGCCCGCGCAATGCAGGCGATGGCTCCGCGCCCCGACGTGCTACTCCCCGTGCGGTTCGATCTCGCGTTTCAGTTGACCGCGGGGAGAGCGGTTCGGCAAGCGCCGCTGGACGATCTTGCTGGGCGGAAGGTGGACAGGCTTGGAAGGACGGAGAGCCCGTGCAGCATGGAGACGACTGCATGCGATCGTAGACGGTTGCGCCGGCCCTGGTGCGTCGGTCGTGTTGCTCACTATCGTGGTGCGTCGCGGACACACTGCTTCTCCGCGAGGATCGCTCACATGAACATTCTTCCTACTACCGCGTCGGGAGACGAACGCGGCGCGAGTCACAGCATCTCAGCGGTGCATCTGGCCATGCTGGACCGAGTCGCAGAGATGCACATCACTACCATTCGCCCCGGCTGCATCCGTGGCAACCACTATCACGTGGGGCGCTCCGAGGTTCTCGTCGTCCTTCATGCCGACCGCTTCGAGGTCGCATGCGATCATGGCGATGCAACCGACGTCGAATTGCGCACCTTCTCGGGTGCCGGCTGCATATCGATTGCGGTCGACCCGGGCTGCTCCCACGCGATCAAGAACACCGGCACGACCGACCTAGTCGTTGTTGCCACGAGTGATTCTGCATACACCCGGGAGGACACCAAGAAGCGTGTCGTGCTGATATGACGGGAACCAGCGCATTCTGCCACATCTCGGAGTTCAACCAGGCGGGATACAACCAGCTGCATGCTCTCGCTGCGGTAAGCAAGCCGCTGATTCTATGGGCACCTTCTGGCCACTTCCTTCTCAACGCCTACGCCAACGACAAGACGCCGGTCGACTTTGAAGCGTTCCTTCGCCTCCTCGATAAGGGGTTCATTCGGGTCGTGGCCCGTGCGGACTGGTTCAACGAGAAGTTGCGCCGTGGCAAACATCTAGAGGCTGTCAAGAACCGCGGCTACCTCGGCTATTCCTGGGCTGCGGGCTTCGACGACGAGATCGTCGCAAGGCTCGACCGCACAAGGCCGGGCAACAATCAGCACCCGGTGTTCTCGGTTGCTGAAGAGGATGGATTGCCCAAGGCCGAGGCACGGCTGGCGAAGGACCCCGGGGTTGTGGAGACGCTCTTGAGCATGGAGAGCCAGTGGGCGCTACCGCGCGGCATGCTCGAACAGTCGCGTGGCAGCGCCGGCAAGGACGATAATGAGTTCTCTCGGCAAGTGTTGCGGCACGCGCGCAACCACACCCGCGCATGGCTAGATGTCGGGGCGGATCACGACCTGTTGCCATCGCCGCTGGCCGGTGTCCTATGGCAGCTCGTCGACAAGGAGATCAACCATGACGTTGCCACCAGAGTCGAGTCGATGCTGAAGATCCGCCGCAGGTCGGTCGATCTCGACCAACTCACGGAAGCGGTCAGCTTCCTGGCCAGGCTCGGCAGTCGGAAACCGTCAGGCGACTTCCTGGGCTCGGCCGACCACGATTCCGCAGTCAAGTGGTTCGCTCTCGCCGCCGAGCAAGCCGATTCGTTGACGCTTCGTGACATCTGCCATCGGCTCCGCTCCGAGATCCAACGAGGAATGTCTCCCAACGACTCGCGCACGAGGCGCAGCAGGCATCTGAGTCGACTTGGGAAGTACGCTTCCACTCCCATCGTGAAGGTGCTTGAGTGGGTCACCGACATCAAGCTCGGTCTGGTCAAGCTCTTATGGTCGCGGCGCAAGGACGTGCAGAAGGACTTCGCCTACACGTCACCCTACGAGGGGCCGCAGTGGCCCTTCCGCTATCTCTGGAGTCGAAAGGCCGACGACCGTGACAAGCGAAACATGATCCGTCGGATAGACGGCATTCTCCGAGGCGACCGGTAATCGAGGGTGGATCCTTATTCGTGCCGCCGGACGGCTGTCGCATTTCCTTTGGCATCGGACAAGACCACGCAGCGAAGGAAAGGTGTGCCAGGGCGAGCTCGGGAAAAGGGAAAGTAGAAGGAGAGTCGAGCTTTACGTCCGTCTCGGACGACCCCGGCACGTGTGCGGTTGGGCCGGCCGGGGTGGTTCCCCGTGGCGACCCGGTTCTGCGTTCAGAACGTGGATGCTACCGTAACTGTTCTGGCAACCGCACCTGGAAAGCGCGGCGACCAGCCCTTCCGCCCGTCGTCCGCGGTCAGAGGCTGAACTTCAGGTTGGCGACCACGGCGGCGAGGTCTCGCCGTGCGTGGTTGGCGC
>JADZDL010000080.1 GCA_020851075.1 Planctomycetota bacterium
GACATCGGGATCAGCGGGTTCCTGATCGGCGGTGGCGTTCGCTTCTGAGTGGATGGTCGTTGCGGCGCTGCCTCTGCTGTTGATGGCTGCGTCACTTCGCAGGCAGCATCTCCGCATCGCCGCGCTACCTGTGCTCTAGCAGCCACAACTCGCGCCGCGGGCCGTGCAGGATCCAATCCAACTTCGCCAGAACATCTTGCCCGAGAATTGGCGACTGGGCGCTTTCGACGACGACCAGGTCCCGCACTTCCCGATTGCCCAGGCAAAGGCTGCGTAGGTGAAACAACGGCCGCGGACCGGTCGGGACACCGTGTAGGCCGACGCTTGAGCCGTTCGCCTGGCCAACGGTCACCTTCACACTGGCGGTGCCCTGCTGGGCGAGCTGTTTGCTTATGGCCAATGCCTCCGCCTCTCGTCGCTCGCGCTCAAGCTGTGCGCCAGACGGCAGAGACAGCAGTTGGGCCATGCCGGCCGGTAGGCAGGTGCTATAGGCCCCGGTGTCGAGCAGAAGTTCGATCTCGGCGCCGCCGTTAAGGGAAACCCGCACCATTGGTCGGTTTGCCTGGTCGCCAAGTTGCAGCCGTTGAGTCACCCGGTAGCCGCGCCCGGCGACGATGTCCTCAACCGCGTCCTCGTCGATCACGCGCATTTCCCTGCTTGGTGCATCGAACCAGAACACAAAGTGCTGCATGACGTCCATGCCGAGGTGACCGTCGATTCGAGTTCGCACGACGATCGTTCCGGGGGAGTCCTCCTCCGCGATCTTTGGCAAGCAGACGATGTAGTCGGCGCCGCAGCGCGCGTGCCCCAGCGTGTAGTGAACGTTCGCAGCAAACTTGGTCAGCAGCTTCTCGACGCCAGACGAGTCGGTCAACGCGACGCTGCGGCCTTTGACCTCGTCCACGCAGAGCCCAAGCCGTTCTGCCGCGTCCAGGTAGAAGTCGCTACACATCGCACCCGTGTCGAGTGACAAGAGGGATGGCTTACCTTCTACCGCGACGTTGGCGCGAAACGACCCGTCCAGTGGCAATACGCTGACCTTCGCGCCGCCGCAGCCCTGTAGCAGCACGAGCGACAGTGCCAAGCAGAGCCGCCTGCTCTGGTGAATTACGGGAGTCATTGCATCGCGAGCTGGGTCAGGGTTGCAAAGCGCCCGTTTGAGAGGTTCCGGGTGCAAAATGCCTGCCGTGTGCGCAGTATCGCACCTAGGCGTGAGCGTCGTGTGGTTTGCACAATTCAGCACCCGCCGCGGAAGAACAGCAGGTCCACTAGTATGCAGGCCACGAAAAGAACTGAGCCGGCGACCGCTGGCCAGAGCAGCCAGCGCCTGGCTGAACCGACGAGGTTCTCTTTGCGAGCATAGTGCAGGGCCGGAATCAGTCCGGCGAGGACCTGCACAGGCAACAGAGGCAAAGCGAGGAGGAGGCCGGCTGGCGCGCGACTATCGGTGGACTGGGCGACGAGGAGAAGGCACACCGCGGCGAGCGCCATCAGCACGAGGTTGATCAGCTTGCACGCATTTGCCCGCGCGGAGGCTCGGGTCCGGATTGGTCGACGTGTGGGCAAGGCTTGTCTAGACGGGTAGTCACTCACCCTCAAAACCACCCGTCCGCAGCAACCCTGGCCACAAGTGCGTCGATCGTCTGCTGCAGCGTTCCCGACTGCACGACCCACTGCACGAGTCCGATCGGGATCAGCGGCGACCAAAGCAAGGTCTCGGCGTGGCCGCGGACCGTGTAGGTCTGCGGCGCGCGGCCAGGCGCCGACATGATGGCGATGACCTCGTAGTATTCGTGCTCCACGTGCGGCCACAGGCCCGCGGTGATGACGAGACCGAGGCCCTCCGGGGTCATATGGTACATGCGCACGCTGAGGTCGCAGTGCAGTCGCTGCCCGGTCGGCGCGCGCCTGATCGTCGAGAACGCGTTCGTGGCCTCCAGTGCATCCCGCAAGGTGGGCACGAGGTCCGCGAGGTCTTCTCCATCGACGACCTCCGCGCGTAGATGGGTAAGACCGGGATCCCACAGTTGCGGGTCTTCGGTGACGTGCAAGGCAAAGTCGAGAGCTGGCCGTTTGGCCTCAGGCAACGCGGGGAGAACGTTTCCTGGGGGATCGACGGTGATCGTGCGGCACGAAGTGAGAACGAGAAGCAGCGCTGCGCCGGCGCGACGAATGCGGGGCCACGGGTGGGTCACCTGGCCTCCTCGCGGTCGAGCCAGCCGTCCGCCGCCATGCGCGCGACGAGGGCCGCGGTGAGCTGCTGTTCGGGAACGTTCGAGAATCTCGGCTGCGTCGTGTCGCCAGGTCCCTGGGTGCGGCTCAGGATTCGGCCTTCGATTGCGTAGCTCGCCGGCACGCGGCCGGGCGCTGATACGGTGGCATCCAGCCGCAGGATCTCTCGTCGGTAGGTGGGCACGAGGCCGAACGTGAGGCCGGCGAGCAGACGGTTGGTTGGTGGTTCGCGCCCAGAGAGGATCACCAGGCGGCAGTGCAGTGGATTGCCGGCGTCACCGACCGCGACCGAGCGGAACTGCTGTGTCGCTGCGAACGCCTCCTGGTATCGGTTCTGTTCCATGCGCCCCAGCCGGCCGTTGCGTGGATAGAGATCGCCGAGCTGGAGATCTTCGTCTCCATACGGCGCGTACGTGGATTGGACCGCGATCGTGAGGTCGGGGCGGGTTGCGGGTGGTCTCGGTTGCAGCGCGGGTGCCGGTGGAATCATCGTGAGCTCGTAGGTCGTGCAACCGCTGAGGACGATGAGAAGGCCAAGGGCGATGCGGGGCGAAACCATGGTTGGGCGCGGTGGGGCGGCGTCCGGGGCGTCGGGGCGCCGGGTCGGATCGTTGGCGAGTGTAGCGAACGGGCTCGGCCCGTGGGTTGTTTCGCCGCATGCGGCATTGGGCGGCCTTGGGCGGCATCGGGTTCGCTGCCGAAGAGTTCCGCTCTGGCAGGTTCTACCCGGTTCTACGCCGCGGCGGGCGCGGATAGCGTTTGCGCGCCGTGCCGTCAGCCATGTCCGCAGCCAACGAACACTCGCCCAGCACCGAAGTGCGCCCGCCTCGACGTTGGCTGTTGCCCGCCATCCTGCTGGTGGCGGCTCTGCTGCGCGGTCTCTACTTCTGCGAACTGCTCGAATCGCCAGAATCGACCGCGCCCGCGCTCGATGCGGCGTTTCACGACCATTGGGCGCGCGCGCTCGTGAGTGGGGACTGGTCGGCGCCGCGCTTCTTTCCGGATCCGCAGATCCAGACCACGCCATACTTCCGGCCGCCGGCCTACCCGATGTTCCTGGCGGGGCTGTATGCGGTGAGTGGTGGCAGTCCGTTCGTGGCGCGTGCGTTGCAGATGCTGTTGGGGTTGGTTGCCGTGGGGATGAGCTTTCGGCTGGGGCGGGCGCTGTTTGGGCGAGCGGCGGGGTTGGTGACGGCGGCGGGCATGGCGTCGACGTGGACGCTGGTGTTCTTCGAAGGCGAACTCATGGAACCGGTGCTGGTCCTCACGATCCTGGTGGGATTGCTGATGGCGTGGCATCGTTGGTGGCAGGTCGGCGGCTTGTGGCGCAGTGCCCTTGGCGGTGCGCTGCTTGGCGTGTTTGCGCTGGCGAGGCCGAATGCGCTCGTGCTGGTGCCCGTGGTCGCTGTGTGGGCGTGGTGGAGCCTTCTGCGGCGAGGTCTGCGGGAGCGGCGGTGGCCGATGTTGGCCGGGATTACGATGGGTGTGGTCGTCACCGTTGCCCCGGTGACACTTCGCAACTACCTCGTCGCCGGTGAGTTTGTGGTCATCACTTCCAATGGCGGCGTCAATCTCTACATCGGCAACAATCCGGTCGCAGATGGTTACACGGCGCGCATTCCGATCCTGCACGAACTCGCGGCGGTGCAAGGGTGGACCTGTTTTGACCAGCCTGCCATCGTGCGGGGCGTCGAACGCGTTGTGGGGCGAAGGCTGAGTGCGGGGGAGGTTTCCGACTTCTTTACCAGCAAGGCGTTGGAGTTCGTGTGGCAGCAGCCAGGGGAGGCCCTCTTGCTGTTGGCAAAGAAGGCAGTGCTGTTTCTTGGCCCGATCGAGGTCGCCAACAACCGCGAACTCGAAGTCGAACGTGCCCATTCGTTGCTCTTGCGCTGGTTGCCGGGTTTTCCGTTCGCGCTGTCGTTGGGCGTCGTCGGGGCCTTCATGCTTTGGCGCGACCTGCGACGCGAGCGCGACCTGGAGGGGGTGCAGTTGTCGGTGTTGTTGCTGGCGGTTGGAGTGGCCTGGTTTGCTTCGCATCTGCCGTTCTTCGTCGCCGATCGATATCGCGTGCCGCTCGTGCCGTTGTTGTGGCTTGCCGCGGGTTATGGCATCGCGGGGGTGCTCGAACGTTGGCGCAAAGGTGCGAAGGGAAGGGCCTGGCGTTGGGTGGGTTCGTGGCTCGTCGTGCTGCTCGTCGCGCAGGTGCCTTGGATGGACTATCGCCCGGACCCTGGTCGTTGGCACTTTCAGCGCGCGGACGCATGGCGCATGCGCGGCGAACTGGATCGAGCGATTGCCGAGTTCCGGTTGGCCACCGCGGCGGCGCAGCCGACGGACCCATTGCCTTACAACAACCTTGGTGGTGCCCTCCTGCAAAAAAGGCAACTGCCAGAGGCGATCGAGTGCTTCCGTCAGTCGTTGCGCATCGATCCAGGATACGTGTTTGCGCGATACAACCTCGCGTTGGCGCTGGCCAACACGGGGCGCGATGACCTCGCGCGAAACGAGCTCGAAGAAGTCCTGCGGCGCGATCCCGAGGGCGTCGAGGCGCGTGTTCAATTGGGGGCGATCCTGCTGCGCATGGGCTTGCCGGGGCAGGCGTTGCCGCACCTGGAGCGTGCCCGGCAAATGCTTCCGAAGGCAGGTAATGTGCTGTTTCTGTGTGGTCTCGCGATGCTCGATGTGGGCCGTGGAGAAGACGGTCAGCGTGTGCTCGCGGAGATCGGGCGCGACGAACCGCAGTTTGCGGATGCGTGTGTCGTGCTCGCCGAACTGGCTGCAAAGCAGGGTGCGCGCGAGCGCGCGGTGCAATTGCTCGAACGCGCGCTCGCCGCGGCTCCGGGCCACGCCGGTGCGGCGGCGTTGTTGCGGCAATTGCGTTAGGCGGAATGCCTGGCGGGCATAGAAGCGCTGTTAGGGGCTTGCTTGATCGCTTCGGGCCCGTAGGAAGGTCCCAATGCGCTCGCTGATTGCACTGCTGTCGTTCTCGCCCATTCTGATGGCCCAAGGTGCGCCGGATCCGTTCCGGTTCGTGCCCGCGGATGCTGCGTTCGTGTTTCGAACGAAAGGCCCGGCGGGATGGCGCAGTGAGCTTGGGGCGACCGGCCTCGGCAAGGCGCTATCGGGCGGCGAGATTGGCGCCAGCTGGAAGCAGCTCGTGGACTCTGCGCGCGAGGAGATCGATCCGGAGCAAGAGCACACGCAGAGTGTTCAAGCGATGATGGATGCCCTCGTCGATTACTCTGGCGAGGTCGTCGTTGCCGGCCGCGTCGATTTCACGGCTGCGGATCTGGAGCAGGCGCCCGCCTTTGCGATGTCGTTCACGCTCAACGGCGATGGCCATAGTGACCTCGAGGCGATCGGCAAGCAGATTGCATCCCTGTTGCCGGAGGGCGGCGTCGAGCGGCGTCTCGGGTCGCAGGATGTGCAAGTGCACCAGGTGGGGGCGTTGGAGTGGACGGCGCCGTTTGTGTCCGAAGGCGCACTCGTGATGCTGTGCGGGACCTCGCTGGAGGAGCAGAGTGCGCCCTTTCTCGAGGCGCGGCAGGCTCAATTTGCCGCGACGCCGGACCTGCGGCGCGGGGTGTTTGGTTTGCAGGTCGAATTCCATGAGCCGGTGCGGATGGCCCTCGATGCTTGTGCGAGGCTCGAGGACGAGAATGCGAAGCTCATGGTTCGCGGGTTGGAGCTGGCCGGGGTGCGCTCGTTGCAGCGACTCACGGCGTGCATGTTTGCTGATGGTCCGTATGTGGCCCAGGAGGCGCGCTGCGAGTGGAATGATGCCGCTCGCGGCCTGTTTGACGTGGTGCTGCCGGTGCGCAAGAGCACCCCGAAGTTGCTCGCCTACCTGCCTCCCCACGTGCAGAACTGGAGTATCGGCATCTTTGATGTCGCGGCCCTGCAGGTGCTGTACGGCAAGGCTTTCGAGGAGTTTGGTGACTTGATTCCGCAGTCTCGCGAGGAGGTCGAAGGTGCGTTTACGCAATACACCAAGCTGCGTCTGCACGAGGATTTCCTCGCGCTGTTTGGCGGCGAATACCTGCGCATCGAGGACTTCGCAGCAATGGGCGATACCGACACGGACGTGGATCCGCGCCTCGAGAAACTGGACGAAAAGGTCGGTGATGCCTGCTTCGTGATCCAGATGAAGGACGGCAAGGCGATGGCGCAGAACCTCGAGAAGGCGCTGCGTGCGCGCGGTCTGCATGCGGGGCGCAAGACCGAGGACTATGGCGATACAAAGGTCTATCGTTTGTCCCTGCTGGGCTCGCTGCCGATCGAGTACGCGTTTGCTGGCGAGGTGTTCGTGCTTGGCATCGGCCAAGGCGAAGGCACGCAGCGCAACGTGCGCAGTGTGCTCGACATGGTGGCCGCGCGCGCAAAGGGCGAAGTTGCGACCGAACTATCCGCGGCTTTGCAGGCGCGAATGCAGGGCTGGCCTGCGGACTGGAGCACGATCGACGTGGGGGGGAGCGACGAGATTCTCGATGGGTTCGTCAGCGCCATCGACGGGCTGCTGCCGATGATGGCAGCTGAGGGCCTTGAGCCCGAAGACCTTGGCATCTGGTTCCACTGCGCCGAGTTCGCCCGCAAATTGCGCCCGGCACTCTCACGCCATGGCGCCGACGTGTCGGTGACGGCTGGCTACTCCGCGCGCGACGTCTACATGATGCGTTCGCGCTGGTAGGGGCTCAAGGCGCGATGGGATCGCGCGCTTCGTAGAGATTGGCGATGGTGAGCAAGCGCCTGCCCTCAAAGACGGGTACGAGAATGCGGCAGTAGTGGCCACCTTCGAACTCATCGATGCGTGACCAGTGCTCCGGCAAGTTCTGGCTGTGGAGCACTTGCATGTTGATGACACCCGCGCCGTGTGCATACGTAAACACCGGATAGTCGCGCAGCGCACGTCGGCCATGCACTTCGCCGAGCGACCAGGTGCCTGGGCATGCGGCGAGAATGTGCGCATTGGCTTCGCCGGGCGCCAAAGTGCCGTAGACGGCCAAACGCTGGCTGCAACGGAAGGCTTGTTCCAGCACGCGTTCGCCGTCACTGGCAGCCTGCGTGCCGTTGCGGCGAGCGGCGTTCACGCGCGCGAGCAGTAGGTGAAGGGGGTGCTCGACCAAGTCCCTATCGTAATCCCGCGCTGCCACGCCGTGACCCTCACTGCGCCGTGAAACCGCCGTCAACGGCGATCGTCTGGCCCGTGACGAAACTCGACTGCGACGAGGCCAGCCAGACAGCGGCGTCGGCGATCTCCTCAGGCTTGCCCAGGCGGCCGATCGGGTGCAGCGAAGTAAGCAGGTCCCTCGGCACGGACTCCGTGAAGCGGTCGAGCATGGGCGTTTCGATGGCGGCAGGGGCGACCGCATTCACGCGGATACCCAGTTTTGCGTATTCGAGCGCGGCATTCTTGGTGAGGCCGATGACCGCGTGTTTGCTCGCGACGTAGGGGCCCGCGCCTGGCATGCCGATCACGCCCGCGACCGAACTGGTGTTGATGATGGAGCCAGCGCCCGTCTTCAGCATCGCGGGGATCTGGTGCTTCATGCTCAGGTAGACACCCTTCACATTGATCGCGAACACCTTGTCGAAGTCGTCGTCGTCCTGGTCCGCGGTCGGCGCCATGACCGAGCTTTCGACGCCGGCGTTGTTGAACGCGATGTCAAGACGACCGTAGGTGGCCACCGTGCGCTCGACGAGGTTCTTTACGTCCGCGGCTTTGCTCACGTCGGCCGCGAGGAATACGCCCGTGCCGCCGGCCTCCTTGATGAGCTTCACGGTCTCTTCGCCTTCCTTGGGACGGCGGCCGGAGACGACGACCTTCGCGCCCTGGCGGGCGAAGGCGATGGCGGTGGCGCGGCCGATGCCAGTCGTGCCGCCAGTGATCAGAGCAACCTTGTCTTGGAGAGTCTTCATCTTGGGTTCTTCGAGTCTTTGTTATGGAACGATCGGTATAGAACTGTCTGTGAGGTGTTCAGGTTGGTTATGTGGGCGATGGGCTGCGTGTCAGCCGTCGAGAACGGCGAGGCTTTGCCGGGCCATGGCCAGCATGCGGTCGCGGCTAGCGCGTTGTTTGCCGAGCACGTTGAGCGCGACGATCGCGCCAAACAGGAACGTCGCGAGCTGTTTGCAGTTGGCGCCTTTGGCGATCTCGCCCATGGCCTTCGCGCGCCGCAGGGTGGCCTCAAGCAGCGCTTCGACGCGTTCGCTGTGGTCGCGAACCAGATCCGAGACCTCTTCGTCCTGGGGCGCCATTTCGACGTTGGCGTTGACGCAGAAGCAACCAACCTTGCCCTTGGCACTGCAGGCCTGCTCCGCATTGCCGAGCACGAGGTCGCGCAGGGCATTCTTGGGCGACTTCGCCGCGGTCAGGTGGTCGGCGAGGGCCGCAAAGCCATCGGCTTCGTAGCGCTGCAGGGCCTTGATGTAGAGGGAGTGTTTGTCGCCGAACGTGCCGTAGAGGCTCGCCTTCTGGATGCCCATGGCAGCGACGAGATCCTGCACCGAAGTGGCCTCGTAGCCCTTCCGCCAGAACAGTTCGAGCGCCTGCTGCAGCGCGTCGTCGACATCAAACTCTTTGGGGCGGGCCATGGGGATCGGGGAAGGGCGGGATTCTAGAACGTACGTTCCAATGACCCAAGGGGGGCGACGAAGAATCTCTGGACGGGGGGCGCTTGCTGCTCCACCCGGAGGCCCCGTCTTGACCGATTCTTGACAGGTCCCCGACCGTCCCAACTATCGTCCCGGCATCGACCTCCATCGCGCAACTCGCCGGGGCCGCGTGCATACCCTCCTGCTGCTGCTTGGCGCGGCATTGGTGGTGGCCCTGGCGTACCAACTGTGGCACACGCTGCAGCTCGAAGTGCAATCGCGCCAGCTCCAGCTCGAACGCGCCGAGATCGTGGCCGAGCGCATCCTGCAGAAGGCGCCCTCGTCGCGCGTGGCCTTTCTGGCGGTGCCTGCTGCGCAGCGGATGATCGTTCGCGACGGCGTCGTGCAGGTGGACGACTCGGTCGGTTGGATCGAGCCAGTGCCGGAGGCGCCCGACATCGTGGTCGCCGATCGACTGGCTCGTGCGGCGCGTGCGGAGTTTGGCCAGAAGGACCCGGCAGCCGCCGCGCGCGAGTTCGACGAGCTGCTCGCTGCTTCGTTGCCGGCTGCGCAGCGGCTCATCGTCGTTGGCGCGGCGGCATGGCAAAGTCATCGCGCTGGGGCTGCGGAACGGCTCGCGAACCTCCGCAAAGAACTCGACGAACGCATCGCCGAGCTGCAGCCTGCAGACTTGGCGCAGCCGGCGGCGGCGCGCGAAGTGGCTGCAGCGTTGCGCTTGCCGCGGGCGTCGGGTGCGCCTGCGTGGGCGACGAGGTTGGCGCCGTTCTTGCCGGCGGCGTTGATGGCGGGGACCGGAGGTGCGGAGGCGTGGTTTGCCGCGCAGCAGGTCGTGGTGGCGCGCCGGGAGTTGTTGGTGGCGGTGCAGCGCGATTGGCGCGCGAAGGACTTCGCGGGGTCCATCGGCATCGCGCCTGTTGGTGACCAGACGTTGCTGTGGTGGATGTCGCGCGACGATGGTGGCCGGGACGTCGCGCGCCTGACTCTCGCACAATGGCTCAGCGCGGTGCGCAGCGCGGGTACCGCCGGGGCGCTGCCGGAATGGCCGTGGCTCGTCGACGTCGAGTTTGCGCGCGAGGCTGCCCAGGTGTTCGCAGGCATCCCCTTTGTGCGCGGCTTGCGTGCCACTGCCGATTCTGCGCTCGACCAACGGCCGTGGTTGTTGCCGACGCTCACGCTGTGCTTACTGGTCGCGTTCGGGCTCGCGGTCTGGCAGCAGTTTCGTGCCGCGCGCCGCGAAGCTGCAGCTGTGGCAGCGCAGGCCGAGTTCTTGACAACCGTGACGCACGAACTCAAGACGCCGCTCGCGTCGATTCGGCTGCTCGGCGAGATGCTGCTCGAAGGCCGCGCTGTTGGCCGCGAAACCGACTATTACCGCATGTTGGCGGGCGAAGCGGGGCGGCTGTCGATGCTGATCGAGAACGTGCTCGACCTCGGGCGCGTCGAGCGCGGCGAGCGTGCATATGACCTGCGCAGGCTCGATGTTGGCGAGATTGTGCGCGAGACGATCGAACTGTTGGCGCCGCTCGGCGAACTCGAACGTGCGCCAATTGCGGTGCTGAAGCCCGATACGGCGCTGTTTGCGCAGTTGGATCGATCCGCGCTCGTGCAGGCGTTGATCTCGGTGCTCGACAATGCGCGCAAGTATGGCAGTGGTGCAATCGGCGTTCGCGTGTTTGCGTGCGACGCGACTCACATGACGATCGAGGTTCGTGACCGTGGCCCAGGCGTTCCGCTCGCGGAGCGCGAACGCATCTTCGAACGCTTCGTACGCGGTTCTGCACACCAACACGGCAGCACACCTGGCGTCGGCATTGGGCTGTATCTGGCGCGCACGATCGCGCGGCGGCTCGGTGGCGAACTCGCGTGCGAGGCGCCCGCCGATGGTGGTCCGGGTAGTGTATTCTGCTTCACGCTGCCCATGGAGAGCCAAACATGACGTTCCGGCTGTTGCTGGTCGAAGATGACCGCACGATGCGCACCGCGCTGACCGACGCGTTTGTGGGCGAAGGGCACGCCATAGAGGCCGCGGCGGATGGTCACGAAGCGCGCGCAGCATTGCGTTCGCAGCGGTTTGATCTCGTCATCCTCGACGTGATGTTGCCGGGGCCCAGCGGGCTCGAACTGTTGCGCGAACTGCGACAGCGCGATGCGGACACGCCGGTGCTCTTGCTGACCGCGCGCGGCGAAGAAGGCGACAAAGTGCTGGGCCTCGAACTCGGCGCCGACGACTACGTGACGAAGCCCTTCTCGCTGCGCGAACTGCTCGCGCGGGTGAAGGCGATGCTGCGCCGACGCGAACGACCCCAGGCGGCGGGTGTGCAGCAGTTTCTACTCGGCACGGCGCGCATTGACCTCGCGGCGTTCACGATCGAACGCGACGGCGTCGTGCATGCGCTGTCGCCGAAAGAAGCGGGCATGCTGAGCCTGTTGCGGCAGAACGGCGGACGCGCGGTGTCGCGGGCGTTGTTCTTGAAGGACGTGTGGGGCGGCGACCAATTCGTCGGCGACCGCACGATCGATACGCACATGCTCAATCTGCGGCAAAAAGTCGAATTGGACCCCAAACAGCCACGTTTCCTGCTCACGGTGCACGGCGTGGGCTACCGGCTCGTCGAAGGCCATGAGCGACAATCCTGACCGACAGGCCTGATCGGCAGTCTTGACCGTTGCTTGACATGGAACTGACTCGCTGCGGACCGGACGTTGCCGATCGAAGGGTCTCATCCCCATCATGAAACACATCGCACACGTGTTGACGTTCGCCGCGGCGCTCGCGGCATTGGCGCCGGCTCAGACGCCCCAGGATCCGCAGCAGGAACTCGCGACGGTGATCGCGGTCGAAGAGCAGGAACGCGATCTCGCCAAGGCCGAGCAGGCTTACCGCGCGGCGATCGCCGGCGGCAAGTTGTCGAAGCCGGCGCTGCGGCTGGCCGAGCAGCGGTTGGGTCGACTGCTGAAGAAGCTCGGCCGCGATCAGGAGGCCGACGCGTTGTTGCAGAACAAGGATGCGAACGCGGGGTTCGACGACTTCGGTGCTGCACCGACGCCCCAGGACGTCGAGCGCGAGAAGGCGCTGCGCGAGAAGGCGAACACGTTGGTGCAGCAGATCCTGGCGGACGCGAATCCCAACGAGCCGGACCAAGATTCGGCGCTGTATGGTGTGCGCCAGTCGATCGCCGAACAGTTGCTGTGGATTGGTCAGCCAGCGGTGCCGGTGGTCATTGCGGCGCTCGAGAACATCGCGGAGGTCGCCAAGAAGGGCAATTTCCATCCAAACCGGGTTGCCGGCCTCGCTGGTGTGCTGTGGCGGATCGGCGGGCCGCAGGCCGCGGAGTTCCTCAAGGGCTGGGCCAAGCACGCCGCGCCGCCGATGCGGAGGCACTGCGTTCGCACCGCGTACCAGGCGAACCGGCCCGAGATGCTGGCGGCCGTGGAGGCGTTCCTCGACGATCCGGAGCCGCAGATCACGTTCGAACTGCTGCGGAACGGTGACCAGGACGAGCAGCCGCTGGAGCGGCGTCTCGACGCGAACGTGCTGCTGGCGATGGCCGAGCGTGGCGGGCCGGAACACAAGGCGTTCGTGCTCGACTGGGCGTCGCGGCGGAACTTCGATGGGCCGGCGATCTCCCGGCGCGTCGTGGCCCTCTTGCGCGGCGCACTGGCCAGCACCGATCCCGAGGTGGGTGCCGCGGCGCGCAGGTGCTTGCGGGGGCAGGTCGCGCAGGCATGTCTGGACGGCATCGAGTTGTTGCTCGCGGAAACGCCGAAGCTCGGTCGGGAGGTGCGGCTGCACCATGTCGGCCCACCAGGGGATGCGGGCAAGAAGCAGGAGAACGGGCATGTCGACGTGAGTGCCGAAGTCGCTCGGCGGCTGTGGCCGCAGGTCTTCGCGCGCCTGCGGTCGCTCGACGCGGACCACCCAATGCGGAGCTGGGTGACGCACGTGGCCAATTGGTTGATGCCGGCGATGGGCCCGGAGGTCGTGCCAGACCTGCTCGTGCTCGTCGAGGCAGGCTACGTGGAGTTCTTCAACTCCCTTTGGTATCTCGTGACTCCGGAGAACGTGGCGGAGGTGTGGGCGCACTACGAACGCTTCGGGGATTGGAAGGCGCGCGAGCGTTTCCTCCTCAACGTGCGTGTGGATCCGTCCGCATCGCTGTTCCCGAGGCTGCGCGAGGCTGCCGAGAAGCAGCGGAGCGAGACCCCGGGCGAAGACCTGGCAGCGTTCGTTTGGCTGATGGCACGCACGGGCAATCCCGAGGCTGCGGACTGGATCACCGCCGAATGGCAGCGCCGCACCGACACCGCGAAGTGGGCGGTGCAGCCGCTGCTGCTGCTCGGCCACCGCACGCAGGACGAGAAGGTGCGCGCTGCGATGCGCACGTTGCTCGCGTCGGAACGGTTGGGTGCCAACGGCGGGGATCTGCTGCTCGCGCTCCTGTCGATGCACGACCTGCCGACGCTCGAGTCGGAGCAGTTGATGGGGCGGCTCGGTACGAACCACGAGCATCCCTACGCTAGAGGGAAAGGTCTGACGAGGGTGGCGGACTACCTGTTCGGCGGCGATCCGCAGCCGCCGCATGGTTTCACGGAAGACGAACTCGCGGGTTTGCTCGGCAGGCTCGCCATCGCGAAGCTCATCGGCAGCGTGTTCTCCTGGCAGGAGTTCGGCAAGCTGACGCCACGCCTGCACGGTGAGGCCGTGCGCCTGCAGTTGCTCGCGACGCCGCAGCGGGTTCCCGGAGAGCCCGTGGAATTGGGCGCCAACAGCCCGAACAGCGTGCGTGGCATGCTGGCCAGCACGGTGTTGCAGCGCGCGCGCACGGAGGAAGGGCGGATGAGTTCGTTGCGTGAGTGGGCTGCGACCATGCTGCGCGAGCCGCGCGCGGAC
>JADZDL010000081.1 GCA_020851075.1 Planctomycetota bacterium
AGTGCCGGGTTGGGTGGTCGGCGCGCTCTCGGGCTTCATAGGCGGCACGGTAGCCTGCACCGTTAGCCGCGCGAGCTTGAAGCGCCAGCTGGACGAGTTGCTGCGTCCCTGATAGGCAATCAGAACGAGCTTTGCGGGCGCGCGGGGAGCGCGGTTGTGCGGCGCGCGCGCAGGCTTTCGGCTCAGGGCGCCGAGCTGTTTTGTCGTGGGAGGAAACGTCAACGTGATGCGTGGTGCCGACTGGTGGCTGGACTTGCCCGGTTGGGTCGGTTAGCGGCCCCCTGTCGGTTCATCGCAAGGGGGCGAAACGGCGGAAGTGCATGGCCCGACTCTCGAAGGGGGACATGGTGCTGTATGATGGAGCGCATGCGCAAAGGATTGCGGGCCGAGTGTTCGCCAAGGTCAAGCGCCGCTCTCCAGGCAATCGATGTGTGCGGGGCCGCATACGATGCAGACTGCGAAGCTAGTTGGCTGCTTGGTCATCGATGCGCTGGGTGGTCGTCGGCGATCCTGCCCGAAACCCAAGAAGAAAGTGCCATTGGCCCGCGCGGCGTAGCAGATGCCGATGTCGCCTGGTTGGAACAGTGTCTCTTCGCCGTGGCCGATGGCAGCAATATGCCAACCGAGGCTCGGGTTGATCTTCGCTGCTCGAAAACTCCGTCGAACCCGAAAGAGAGTTCCATTGGAGTTGAGTCCGACGCTGGTTACAGGAATCCACTTGTCAGGCATCGAGGAGTTGGTCATCGGTGGGTGTCTCGGTTTGTCTTCCCGGGCGCGCTCAACACGTCAGACCCCCGAGATTTCCTACGTGTTCCCTTCCCACTACTCGGCCCAGGGCGCCAAGTCACAGCGGGCGAGAAGGTGACTTTCCATGGTGAGCATGTGGCAGCGCTCACGCGCTGGCTTGGCGACCATACGCCAAGTGAGCGACGCTCATGTTCCGGTAAGACACGCAGCAGGACAAGCCTTTCTCAGCGGTGGCAGCGGCGAGGACTCCCTGCGGCCCGGCGTCGTTCCCCACGGCCACGGCCGCACTCGCGGGCGTGAATGGGCGCCTCAAGAGCCCGCGTTCGCTCGACGGGATCGGGGGAAAACGCCCCCAACAAACGAGCTTCAGCTTAGCTGGCTGATCCGCGCGCCCATTTTTGGGCATCTTCCGAGCATCGCCGACCCCCTCAAAACCTACCAACATCTGCCAGCGCAACCCGCAGCAGGAGGAAGGTGTTGCGCGCGTTCGCGCAACCAACCCAGAGGACAAGAATGGAGCGGGTGATCGGGATCGAACCGACGACATTCAGCTTGGGAAGCTGACGTTCTACCGCTGAACTACACCCGCGTGTGCTCTGCAGACCTGGCCATCCTGGCGGCTGCGGCGCGGCAAGTCAATACGAGTTCTGGTCCTCCTGGTTGACCTTGTCGTCCCCAAGGTCCCGCGCGTGGCCCTCGCCATCACCATCCTCCTGCCGCGCCAGTCCCGCCACCTCGTCACGCAACCACGCCGCGTCCTCAACCGGAATCTCCCAGTAGTCGAGTCCGAACGCACCGCACCCTTCACCCGCCTCACACGCCCGTCGCCTCGCCACACGGCAAGCTGGCTTCGGCATCATCCTCTCGTCGGCGGCCCTTCGCCAATTCCTGCCCCGTCTACGGTTCACGTCCCCACTCCTCCCGCTGCCCCTTCGATCGCGTTCGCCAGGCCGCGCAAAACCTCCGCGAGCACACCGGCAGCGACGCGATCGGCCTGCAACACCATGCCGCCGTCGGCGCGGGGGGCGACTGTCAACCCCGCGAGCAGGCTGCGGACGCGGGCCGGGTCGATGTTGCTGGGCGCTGTTGCACTGGGCGTGGCATCGGGCGTGGTCTGGCTTCCGCCGGCCGCATTCTCGGTAGTAGCCGCCGCTGGGACCTCCGCCCCTTCCCGTGCTGCCACATGCACCCGGGTCGTTGCTGGAACCTCGAACTGCACATCCGCCCGGGCCAACGAACTGGCGCCAGCGGATTCTGCATCGAGGTCCGGGCCCACACCGGGCACATTCCGGTCACCTCCGTCGCCAACGTCCTCACCCGCCCCGGCCCCCTCACCTCCGGCCTCGATGCCCACCACCCTGCGCGCCGCGGCCCGGAACCCGCCGTTCCGTTCGAACAGCACCGCGTAGCTACCCCCGTCGCACAGCGCCGAGAACGCCGCCTGCTTGGTCTTTAGCACCTCGGCCATGCGGCTCTCGATGCAGTCCTCGCTGACGAGCGAGTAGACCTCCACCTTCTGCTGCTGGCCGAGGCGCCAGACGCGACCGACGCGCTGCTCGAACACGGCGGGGTTCCACGGCAGGTCAAAGTGCACGACGCACGACGAGGCCTTCTGCAGGTTCAGCCCCACCCCACCCGCATCGGTGCAGAACAGGATCCGCGTCGCCGGATCGTCGTGGAACGCGACGATGTTCTCGGTGCGGCGAGGCAACGATTCGGCACCGGTGAAGAACGCGCTGCGCAGGCCTGCATTGGCCAGGAGCGGGCCAATGGCCCAGCCGGCGAGCTGCAGCGCGCGGCGCCATTGGCTGAACACGACGACCTTGCGGCCCTGGTCGAGTGCGACTTGCTGCACGAGCAGGCGCAGTTCGGCGAGCTTCGGCATCGACAGCCCATCGAGCAGGGGTGGCTCGGGACGCACGTTTTGGATGCCGGGCCAGAACTCCTCAAATGAGAACTGGGCGATGCCGTTGGCGAGCATGCGCTGTTCGGTGAACAACTGCATCAGGCGCAGGAACTCGGCCTGGGTCAGCGGGCGGCGTTCGGCGGCGCGCAGCAGGCGGGTGATCGGAAGGGTGCGGTCGTCGTGTTCCTCGCGTTGCGGCGCGGTGAGGGGCACGTCGATGCGGGTGTCGGTGCGGCCGGGTAGCTGGTCGAGCACTTCCTGGCGACGGCGGCGCAGCAGCACCGGCTCGAGGCGTTCGCGCAGCACGTCGAGGTGGCGCAGGCCCGTGCGGTCGGGCAGCTCGTGCAGCGGCGTAAACCGCCAGAGTGGCTGCAGCGGCCTCCGATCGAGCCATTCGAGCAAGGAGTCGAGTTCGAAGATGCGGTTCTCGAACGGCGTGCCGGTGAGCACGAGACGGAAGCGCGGTTCGAGCTGCTTCACGGTCTTGGCGGTGCGAGTTGCCCAGTTCTTGATGCGCTGCGCCTCGTCGAGCAGGACGAGATCGGGCATCCATCGCTGCACCACGTCGAGATCGCGCAGAAGCTGCTCGTAGTTCGCGACCAGGAAGCCGCGCATCGTCGTTTTGTAGAGTTGTTCGCGTTGTTCTGGCGAGCCGTCGACGATCTCGAGCGGCAGGTCGCAGCAGGCGTGCCATTCGCGCAGCCACTGCTGCTTCAGCGACGCGGGAACGACCAGTAGACCGCGCTGCACGTGGCCGCTCTGGAACAGGGTGAAGATCGCCGCGATTGCCTGCGTGGTCTTGCCGAGGCCCATGTCGTCGGCGAGCAGCAGGCGTCCGTTCTGCAGGAACCGCGCGACGCCTTGCTGTTGGTAGGGGAAGAGCTGGCGACGGAAGCCGCGCAGTTTGCCGAGTTGCTTCTGCAGTGGCAGAAGTTCGATGGCCGCGGTGAGGCGTTGTCGCTCTTCCGCGAGGTTGGCACGCAGCGCGGGATCGCCGCCTTGCAGCGAGGTATCGGAGTCGAACGCCGTCTGCAGCGCGTCGAGCAAGCGGAGCCGGCTGGTCGGATCGTCGCGGTGCACGTCGTCCAAGGATGCCGGGTTGCCGGGCCTGGCCAGCTTGCGCAGTCGCTGCCAAGGAGCCGCGACACGCACCGGTCGCAACGGCCAGTGCAATTCGACCTGCTGCAGCCAATCGCCACAGCCGGTCAGTGGCTTCTTGGGATTCCAACGCAGCGTCGGAGTGTCGACTTCGTTGCGGCGACGGGCGAGCACCAGCGCGAGCGCGTTCGGCTTCTTGTGCAGGTCGGCGAGCACGGTGAGCAGATGCTTGCAGAGCCCGAGCGAATTGCCGCGGAAGTCCGGGCAATCGCAACTGCCGTCCAGTGGTTCAAGGCTGTACAGCCGCGTCGCGTAGGGGCGCTGGGTGCGGCCCTTGCGCGACGTCTCGTAGGTGCCGCGCGTGCGCGGTGGCCGCCGCGATACCTGCAGCTCCTCTTCCTTGACGATCTGTAGGCGACGCAGCGTGGCTTCACCGGCGGCGCGCAGCAGCGGGAAGTCCTGGGTGCCGTACAGGCGCACGAGGTGCGCGGTGAGCATTTCCGCGGGGACCTTGCTGCGCGCGGTCTTCAGCAGCGTGGTGACTTGCGCGGCCGCTTCGGTTGGGGCGGGTGCTGCGATGGCGTTGGAGGTGGGGAACTCGGCGGCATCGCTGGCGGAGTGCATGGCGGGATCATGGCAAAAGCCGCCGACCCGACCAAGCGCCTCTGTTTCGAGCCGAAAGAACCCACCGCGGGCGTCGTTGCATGCCTTCGCGGGTGCCTCGCACAGCACACCCAAGACCCCAGCCCCCAGCCCCACCCCAAACCCGAATGCCCACCGCCCCGCCGCTATCGCCGCAGTCCCTCCCCACAGCCAAAACCGCACTCGCGGCGCACCCTGTCTACACCTCGATCCGCACCCTCCCGCACCTGCGAACCTTCACCCAGCACCACGTCGCCGCCGTCTGGGACTTCATGTCGATCCTGAAGTCCCTCCAGCACGACCTCGCGCCGACTCGCACACCGTGGCAGCCGCCGCAGGACCCGG
>JADZDL010000082.1 GCA_020851075.1 Planctomycetota bacterium
CCCGAATCCGGCAAGACGAAGCTGTCCATCCGTCTGGATACCAAGGTCGTGGACTACTTCCGTGAAGCAGCGGACGAGGCGGGTGGCGGGAACTACCAGACGATGATCAACGACGCATTGGTTGCGTACATTCAGCAGCGCTCCATGCTCGCTGCGGTTCGGCAAGTTGTGCGAGAAGAGCTGGCCGCGCCGCGCATCAAGACACCTCGAAAGCGCGCACGAAGCAGCGCTGATGCCTAACCGGTTGCTCCAGCGGACGCCTGACCCCGCCGTGCGCCCGCTACCGCGGGCACCCGTCCGCGTCAATCGCCGCTGAGCGCCAACGTTAGGCCCCACAGTACACATGTCCGACGACCCAACCGCTGAACAACAGGCGTACGAGGCGCGACTCCAGCGTCGGCTGCAGATCCTAAAGAAGCAGTTCGACGCCGGGAAGGTGCGCATTGCCGAGGGGCTTCAGGTAATCGAGAGCCTTAAGCGCGTCCGGTACGCTACTGATGGCACCGTCGACCTCTCAACAGTTGACGGCTTGGTACGCTCGATGGCCCTGGCAGTCGAGGCGATACACGACAGAGAGGAGCTGAAGAGTTCTGCGTCACTCGCTCAGATTCAGAACGAGTACTTCGACTTCTTGGAGAAGAACTTCGGGCAATTCTTCAAGATCATGGTTGAGCGCGGACTCACGCCGCACGACGCCGGAAGAGCTCTGTCTAGGACTCCATCCACCGTGGCGGAGTTGACCCGAAACCTCCCTGAGTTCTTGGCCGCAATCGAAGGCTACTGGAGCGCCGTGGGTCCTATCGCCATTGCACATGTAGAGGACATGCACGAGGCACTCAAAGGTGTCTTCGGAGGCGACCTGTTTCCGTCTCCAGATGAGAACATTGCCTCAAAGTGCTCCCTCTACACCGACACACTCGTGTTGCCTGATCCGTTCTTGCGCACGAAGCACATGTTCGAGCGACTGGGAGATGAGCGGAAGGCGTACTACCTCGTCAAGCACGCACTGAATCTCCTGCAGTACCGCAGTCTTGCGTGTGCCGACGTGAGTCCGCCCGTCGTCGTGGTGCTACCCGATGTCTCGGCGCTAGAGGAGGAAGAGAAGCAATTCTTCTACCGGCTGGGCCAAGATGATGCCCTGATTCATGGCGCTCGCGTCTTCGGAAGGCGGTTCGCGACGTTTGATGAACTCTTCGAGTTTTGCCAGCAACTAGACACCATCGAGCGCGCAACGGCAGCCATATCCGAGCCCGAGAGAGTCCTCTTCGATACGGAGTGGGAAGGATCACTCTCGGAGCAGTTGGAAAGGGCTACGAAGACTGAGGCCTACTCCAGTGTCGTCGGCACCACCAGTCCTGGTGTCATCCTCGCGTCGCAAGCGCTCGGCCGCATGAGCACCAGCAATGAGCTACTGATCAAAGCTCGTCGCCTGCGCGGCACGCCGATCATCGATGCCCCAACGTCGTGGCAGTACTTCGTGTGGAAGCTTGAGTACGACGCTGATCAGTCCGGGGAGTCGATAGGGCTGCGTGACCTTCACACGGTGCGTGGCTTGCAGACACTTGCTGCGAACGAAATGCGATGGCTTGGCAGAGTACCACCGGAAGCCCTCATCGAGGTGCGCAAGGCGGGTGCGCTGGGCGAGGTCCGTGCAATTCTCGGGAAGGGAGTGGAAGAGCTGGCAACAGCCAATCCCTCGAATTTCCACAGAACAAGCGATCTCGTCTTCGACAACATTCACGCTGCTTTTGCGGAACACCAGAAGAACGTGGATACGCTGGCAGCGAAGAAGTGGAGGTTCGCGGGAAGCGATATCGGATCATGGATCGTTGTTGGGTCCCTAGCTGCGACCGCTGCCGCCACAGGCACTCCGGCCTGGGGACTTGCTGCTCTGGCAGCGGATCAGTTGCTGAAGGCTCCGAAGCTCCGTGAGATACCCGCATCGATCAAGGCGCTGGCGAAACAGACTCAAGAACTGAGGCGATCACCGGTTGGCCTCCTCTTCAAGTACAGCAAGAGTGGGGCCTAACCCCTCGCTCGAGCCGACCCGCTACGGCAGGCGCCGCCTGGCCGCTCCAGGCCATCGTGATGATTGTCCTTCCGCGGCCAGTCGGCACCTGCCTCCGCGGGCGGCTCAGCTCGAACGTTAAGTGTCGTAAATGAGCGCCGAATCGGACGAGAAGCCCCGTTGGTTCGTACTCGGTGACCAGCTGATGTGGCCGCTCGTAGGCATGGGTTGCACCTCCGCTCGGTATCACCGTCTCTCCACGCCAGACCTCCAGTCACTGGGGGAACTCGCCATTTGCCATCACGCTGGTTGCCTCGAAGCAAGCGACCACGCAAATCGACGCGGCAAGCACTCGGCAGCCGTATGCCTTGTACGACAGTCCGTTGAAGCCCTCACTATTGCGGAGATCGGTCTTCAACCCGCGGATTTCGCCGAGCCGCTTCTGCTGGGCTGGAAGGAAGGGAGGAAGTCTCATGGCGAGCTTCGCAAGGCCCTCGAAAGGGACATATGGCCGACCTACGGTCACGGCCTCTGGGACGAGAGCTGGGCTGAGTTCTACGGCAATCTTGCGCGAGCAGTGCAGCCGTACGCCCACTACACGTCCGAACTGCAAGGCTGGCAATTCGTCACTGTCGGCTACGAAGGCGGCAAGGAATTCACCGCCATGTTCGGCCTGGAGACGTACGATCCGCTTCAAGCCACGCGGATCACCCTCTTTCACATGCTGCTCAGTTACATGCTCGGCCGAATCCTCCTCGCTCATGGTCGGAACCAGGATGTTCTCTCCCGTCGCTCGGAGATCCTCGAACTCGGAGAGGCGCTCGGCTCGTCCAAACTTCTTTTCAAGCGGGGCGACTGGTGGGCGCAGTTGGCGCCGCACATCCTTTTCAAGCCCGGACATGACTGGCGGCACGACACCTAACCAGCCGTTGGAGCGGACACCTCCGCGCTGCGCGCTCCGGCGCCGCTCAATGGCGCGTTAGGCGGCGCAGACCAACCACAACGCGATATCGAGGGCTGTCATGCATATCAGCGGTTCTTGCCACTGCGGCGCGATAGCCTTCACTGCCGAAATCGATCCCGCGCGAGTCATGGTCTGTCATTGCACCGACTGCCAAATGTTGTCTGGTGCCCCGTTCCGAGCCGTTGTGGCGGCTCCCATAGGAAAGTTCTCACTGCGCGGCACGCCCAAGAGCTATGTCAAGGTGGCGCAAAGCGGCAATCGCCGAGCGCAAGTGTTCTGCCCGGACTGCGGTACACCGCTGTACGCCACGGCGCCTGAGAACTCCACCTCGGTGATCATTCGGCTTGGCTGCGTGGAACAACGCGCGCAGCTCAAGCCAGCGGTTCAAATCTGGCAGCACTCGGCCTTGCCTTGGCTCGCGGACCTGGCTGATGTACCAAGCACTCCGG
>JADZDL010000083.1 GCA_020851075.1 Planctomycetota bacterium
CAGTGTTTTGCGGAAGCAACGCCAGTCCTCGAACTCGAACTAGGCCTCGAGTGGGTCGTCGAGCGAACCAGTGGTCGCACCGACCCTGGCAGTGACGCCGGTTTCTCGATCGAGCACGAGGCCGCCGCCAACTTGCTGCGCAGCCAGGGCGGCGAAGTGAGCTTTTCCCACCTGCCGGGACGTTCGGCGTGTGCAGTGGTTCGCCTGCCCGCCCTGGTCTGGACGAGCGCACAAGTCGATGCCCACAACGAGGCCGCTCCGCGCAAAGAGGCCCCCAGCACCGCCGTGGAAGCCCCCCCGGCTGAGCCCTCGGTCCAATCGCCAGCCCCCGTCACGGCCCAGAAACACCGCTACGGCGGCGCCTTGGTGCTCGAAGCGGATCCGTCCGTGCGGGCCATGCTCGCGAGCGAACTCAAGGCCACCGGGCGAGCCGTGTTCGCGTGCGCGGATGGCGCCTCGGCACGGTCGTTCCTGGCGGCGACGCCGGAGCGCTTCGAGGTTCTCATCGTCGACCACCACCACCGCCTCGAAGGGGACGACGCACTCGGGGAGACGATCCGCTCGATGGCTCCGGACCTCAAGATCTGCGTGCTGAGCCCCGCCAGCGGGCACACGCCAGGGGCCTGGCCGCAGGTATTCCGCATCGAAAAGCCGTTTGGCGTTCACGAACTTCGCACGGCTCTCGCCACGGTTCTCGCGTTTGGGTAGGGTGCGCGGCTCTCCGGAGGACCAAGCCCTGGCTCGCAATAACAATCGTTTGCCGGATCAGACCCGGCCAATCAAGTTCACCCGCTCCTACACCGACCTGCCGGGCTCCGTGCTCGCGGAGTGCGGCAAGACCAAGGTCCTGTGCACGGTATGCGTGCAGGATCAAGTTCCGCAATGGATGTACAACCGCCACGCCGGTGGCTGGATGACCGCCGAATACTCGATGCTGCCCGGTGCCGGACAGCCTCGCAAGCCCCGCGAAGGCCGCACCGGGCGACCGCTGGACGGACGCAGTTTTGAGATCCAGCGCCTGATCGGCCGCGCGCTGCGTTGTGCGTTGGACCTCGGCGCGTTGCCCGAAGTCACCCTCTGGGTCGACTGCGATGTCATCTCGGCCGACGGTGGCACGCGCACGACTGCGATCAATGGCGCGGCCGTGGCGGTATACGACGCACTGCTCTGGATGGAGGAGCAGAAGATGCTGCCGAAGTGGCCGCTGCGCGGGCTCGTCACCGCGGTGTCGGTCGGCTTGGTGAATGGCGAGCCGATGCTCGACCTGGACTACCAGGAAGACAGCTCCGCCGAGGTCGATCTCAACATCGTGCTCGCAAGCGACGGCAGGCTCATCGAAGTGCAAGGCGCCGCCGAGAAGCGGCCGTTCACGATCGAGCAGTTCCACGCGATGCTGGCGCTGGCACAGACCGGCTGCACGCAGATCCGCGAACTGCAGCAGAAGACGCTCGGTATCTGAATGGCGACACCGCGCTGATGCGCGGACACGAAAAAGGGCCGACCCAGATCACTCTGGGTCGGCCCTTTTCACTTGCCGTGCAGCGCCGCAGCATGCGCCGCGGCCAACTGTCAGAGCAAGTTCTGCATCACAGACCGACGGTCGCGCAGACGCCGTTCGACGTGAGGAGGCCGGCAGCGTTCAGACCACCCGTCAGCGGAGCCGACTGGAAGTAGAACGTCGCACCCTGGTAGGCCGGGTTGTTCGGGATGTTGAACGCAACGCTAAACTCGCCGTTGCCGTTCAGGCCCGAGAGGAAGGCCGTGAAGGGGTTGATGTACTGGAAGCAGTCCGGCATGCCGAACTGGCCGAGGTTGATCGGCGCGGGCACACCCGTGAGACCAGCCACGAACACCTGGAAGAAGGTGCCGGGGGTGATGTTCTTCGTGACGACGTTCGGGGTGGTGCCGATGACCGGACGAGCGTCCATCGTGAGAACCGGCGGGATCTGGCCGTCGCCGCTCTGGAACGGGATCGAGGCCGAGAGGTCCATGGCCGGCGCCAGACGCGAGCCCGTGCCCGGCGTGAAGCCGGCGATCGCGTTGTTGCCACCGCTCTGGTTGCCCAGGCTGCCGTAGTAGATGTCCACGCCACCGCCGACCGACAGCGTGACCTGGATGGTGTTCACCGCCGCGGCGACACCCCATTCCTGGACCGAGTCCCACGTGATACGGACCCACTGGTTGTTCGGGTCGACATCGTAGTAGATGCCGCCGCCGACCGTCGGGTCGAGGTCGTGGTAGAACGCCGCGATGCGGGCGGGGCCGTCACGGAACGGCGCGATGCTGCCGTAGGACGCGCCGCAGATGGCGTAGGTGCTGTCGACGACGTTGGCGAGGTAGACGCTGCCGTTCGACGAGATCGTGATCTCGTTCGTGCTGCCACCCGGGTAGCTGAACGTGAAGGGCAGGACGATGGGCGTCGAGAGCGCGTCATCCCAGTTGGCCGACGAGGACGAGCCCGTGGGACCCGCCGCGAGGTTGGCGCTGGTCGGCGGGATGAACGCCGCGGTGCCCGGAACAACCAGGTAGTTGTTCACGAGGCTGACCCACGACTGCGACGTGTTCGCGAGGTCGGGCGTGGCCACACCGTTCGGGAAGCTCTCGTAGAACGCGTACGGGCGGAAGTAGCAGCCGTCGCCGAGCGGCTCGTGGTGGCCCGACGCAGCGGCGGGCAGGTAGTCGAGGCGGAGGTTGGGGCTATCCGTGCCAACACCCGTCCAAGCCGTGCCGACGATGCCGTCGTTTGAGAACGTGATGAAGCCGTCCGTGACCGGCGTGGCCGGGTTCGGGCTCTTGCCGAGGCAGTGCAGAGGACCCGGGTTGAGACCGGTCGTCGGGTTATTGTAGACAAAGCAGACGCCATACTGACCCGCGGGGATCGACAGCGGCGGGTTGAAGACGATCGGCGATTCGCCGTTGCCGACACCCGTGTTCACGACCGTCATCGTGCCCGAGCCCAGCAGCGTCCACGGCGAACCTGGGTTCGTCGGGGCGTTGGTCTCGTTGCCAACGCGCGTCAGCGGGCAGGTGTAGACGTCAACAACGGAGATGTTGCCGACCTGATCCGGAACGACTGGATTGCCGACACCCTGGTCGTAGAGCCACGTGTGCGCGCCCGAAAGCGTGATCGGGACCTGGACGTCCAGGTCAAAGATGTGCGCGTTGTTCAGGTAGTAGAAGCTTGCTTCAAACTCTGCGCGATTCGAGAACTGCTGTGCAGGAGCTGCACCGCCGCAGCTTTGGGCAGCGAGGGAGACGGCCGAGCCGAGAATGGCCAGGGCGAGGGAGACCTTGTGCATGGTTGCTACTTTTTGGAGAAACTAGGGTGAAAGGGACAGGCACCATTGTGATTCGCCCTGGCACTTCCGTCAAGTAGGGAAGAAGTCAGGGTTAAGCGTGGTGCACTGCTCGGCAACAGTTGCCGCGCAGGTGGCGAGAGGGGACATGCCCGCCAGCCAGACCCAAGTCCGGCATCCATTTCCGACGCAGAGCGCCCGGGCTTTGTTCTGTGCCCCGCTACTTTTCTTTGCCCTTTCTCATTTCGAGCGCGCTCGGTTCCTTTGCACCGCATCACTCAATACGGCGGCTCGTACAAGATGCGCGAAATCTCGTGACGCGCATGCGCGCTCGAGCGCCTAAGCTGCACACCACATGCACGATCTCTGGATCGGGACGAACAACCCGAAGAAGCTCGCCGAACTCGAACGACTGCTGAGCCCACTGGGTTGCAAGCTGCGCACGCCGAAAGAACTCGGCAAACCTTACGCGCCAGTCGAAGACCAGCCGACGTTTACAGGCAACGCCCGGAAGAAGGCCGAACTGCTCGCCAAGCTGTCTGGCGGCCTTGCACTCGCCGATGACAGCGGGATCTGCGTCGACGCGCTGGGCGGCCGGCCCGGTGTTCTCTCCGCGCGCTACGGCGGCCCCGACCTCGACGACCGCGGCCGACTCGAACGCCTGCTTGCCGCACTCGTCACGGTGATGCCACCGAAGCGCACCGCGCATTTCACGTGCTGCCTCTGCCTGTTCAGCCCCGCGGGGCGCATGCTGGTGACGATCGAAGAACAGTGCAAGGGCACCTTGCTCAGCGAGCCCTCCGGCACGG
>JADZDL010000084.1 GCA_020851075.1 Planctomycetota bacterium
ACAGTCCGCGCCTGACCACGGCGCTGAGCCACCTCGGCGCCCTTTGCGGCCAATCGGGGCGCATGGATGAGGCTCTACCGCTGCTGCAGAGAGCCATCGCCGTCGGTGGCGACCCCACGGTTTCGGCCGATCGAGGCCTCGCCAACGCGTTCAGCAACCTTGGCCTGCTGCACGCAACCGAAGGGCGGCTCGCGGAGGCCGTCGACGCCTGGCAGCACTGCGCCGCGATGGAAAAGCGACTGCGGCCCGGCAGCCGGCAGCACCTCGAGGTCTTGCAGAACCTCGCCGGCGCGAAGGAAGAGCTCGGTGACACCGACGGCGCCGCGGCCTTGCGCGCCGAGGCGACCGCCTTGCGCAAGTAGCCAACGGAACCGCTGCGCGGTGGGCAAAGTCCCGAGGTGCGGTAGAATACTCCGCGCCCCGATGACCGCCGAGAACCGCCGCATCACCGTCTACCTGCAGCGCATGCGCGATGGCGACCCGTCTGCGGCGACCGAGCTCCTGCCGCTCGTCTACGAAGAGCTACGCCGGCTCGCCGGGCAGATGATGCGCGCCGGCAAACCCGGACACACCCTGCAGCCGACGGCGCTCGTGCACGAAGCGTGGCTGAAGATCGACCAGGCCGCCGGCGGTGGCACACCATTGCGCGATCGTGGGCACTTCATGGCCGTTGCCGCCGTGGCGATGCGCCAGGTGCTGGTCAACCATGCCCGCGACCGCCGTGCGCAGAAGCGTGGCGGCGACGTTGTGCGGGTGCCGCTCGACGACCATCTCGACATCGTCGAGAGCAAAGCCGGCAGCGTGGTTGATCTCGACGAAGTGCTGCAGAGGTTCGCGCAGAACCACCCGCGCGCCGCGAAGATCGTCGAATTGCGCGTGTTTGGCGGCCTTTCGATCGAAGAGACCGCGCAGGCGGTCGACATCGCCGAGAGTACGGTGAGCGAAGATTGGCGTTTTGCGCGCGCCTGGCTCGCGCGGGAACTTCCCGAGCACGCGCCAAAGCCGTAGCGCCGCCTGAAACTCGCATGAAGAACTCGGGAGTCTGCGGCGCAGAGTGCGTTCCGCGCCGACTCAGCCTGGAAGCGCCGCGCGGAATCGGCGAAGCTGCCCCGATGAAGGCCACGCGTCGCAGCTCCCTCACCGTCCGCCTGCTCCCCATGCTGCTCCTGGTCGCCTGCCAAACCAGCGACCAAGGCCGTTGGTACAAGGGCAATCTGCACACGCACACGCTGTGGAGCGACGGCAACCACTTCCCCGAGATGGTCGTCGATTGGTATGCGAGCCGTGGTTACGACTTTCTCGCTTTGACCGATCACAACATTGTCGCCGACCATGAGAAGTGGATCGGCAACGATCAGGTGATCAGCCGCGGCGGGCGCACGGCGCTCGCCGACTACCGCGCTCGCTTCGGAACCGATTGGGTGCAGACGCGCGACGTCGAAGGCAAGCTGCAGGTGCGTCTCAAGACCCTTGGCGAGTTTCGCCCACTCTTCGAACGCCCCGGTCAGTTCCTGCTCATCCAAGCCGAGGAGATCACCTCAGCGTTTGAGAAGCACCCGATCCATATCAATGCATCCAACGTCGCCAGCGCGATCGCAGCCCAGAAGGGCACCAGCGTCGAGGACGTGATCCGCAAGACGCTGATCGCGGTGCAGCACCACGCCGAAGAACACCATCAGCCGGTCCTCGCCCACTTGAATCACCCCAACTTCGGTTGGGGCGTGACCGCGGAGGAACTGGCCGCCGTGGTCGAAGAACGCTTCTTCGAGGTCTACAACGGCCATCCCAGCGTCAACCATCTCGGCGACAAGGATCGTCCCGGCGTCGAACACATGTGGGATATCGCCAATACCATCCGATTGCGCGATCTACACGGACCGGTTCTGTATGGACTCGGCACCGACGAGTCCCACAACTATCACAATGCCGATGGCTCCACTCCCGGCCGCGGTTGGGTGATGGTGAAAGCGCGCGAACTCACGGCAGCAGCGCTCATCGAAGCCATCGAACGCGGCGACTTCTACGCGAGCAGCGGCGTGGTGCTCGACGACGTGCGCCGCAGTTCGCAGGAGCTCGCCATCGACATTCATCCCGTCGAGGGCGCTACCTATGTCACGGAGTTCCTGGGCACGCGACAAGGCAGCGACCATGTCGGCGAGGTGCTGGCCCGCGTCGAAGGGCTGCAGCCGCGGTACCAGCTGCGCGGCGAGGAACTGTTCGTGCGCGCGACGGTGACTTCGAGCCTCGCCCCCGAGAACCCCGTCTTCGCCGGGCAATTCCGGCAAGCGTGGGTGCAGCCGGTGGTGCCGAGCATGCACTGAACAGGCACTAGGCCAAGCTCACTGCACGATGGCCGCGGCCGGGTTTGTTGCGTCGATGCCACCAAGAGTGGACAACAAGGCCGCACTCGCTTCGAACCCAAGGCCGCGCATCGCGGCATCGTTGGGCACGGCAAATGGGAACGCCACTTCCTGACCCGCGGGCAGCACCGCAAAGCCCGCCGTCGAAGCAACGGCGCTATCGACCAACAGCGCGTGGCCGAGCATGCGTTGCGCGTAGGTCGAGAAGCCGAGCAGCAACGCTACGAAGTCGCCCGTGGCGCCGTGCACCGTGAAGGTCGCAACACCACCCAATGGGGCCGCCGTGGCGCGCAGGTGCGGAATCGTGCGAGTCACCTGCGTGATCGATTGGCTGAACGTCGGGCCCAGCGGCGACGGTACGAACACCACACCCGGCTCGTATTCCACTGTTGGCCACGCCGCGTAGTAGTACAGATAGTTATGGAACACCGAAGGAACCGGCCACAGCGCATTCGGCGCCGGGTCGGCGGCGAAACTGCAGTTGCCACTGGCATAGACGCGCGACCCCGCGGTGAAACTGCCATCGGAGAAGCCAACGCACGCAGCTGGCTCCCCGTAGGCACCATTGCTACTGCCCGCAGTCAGCGTGGTGTTGACGAACCAGACTTCCGAGCGCAGTACATCGATTGCCGTCATCGCGCGCTGGTTGCCAAATTGGTAGACCACCTGATCGCACCCCCAGATCGTGCAGTCGACAAAACTGGCCAGACTGCCGATGACTTGCGTGGTGTTCAGGTTGCAACGATGCGCCGTGAGACCAACCCCTTCGGCGAGCAAACCGACCCGGTCCGACTGCGGGGACATCGAGAGCACTTCGCAGTCCTCCAGATGCACCGTCGGCGCCGGCCACGTGTTGTAGCCGCTGCGCACGGTGAGAGCCCACTGCCCCGTCGTCTGGCTCTCGAAGCGCATGCCCTTGATCGCGATCCGCTGGTATTGCGAACCGTAGGTCGTGATCTGCAGCGCGGCTTGCCACGCGGTCCCTGGCTGCACGATCGGGTTGCCCTCGCCCATCATCACGAACGGCAGGGCGGTGCTGAACGCCAACCCCGCATAGACGCCGGCACGCACGACGAGGACATCGTCCGCCTGCAGGGCGGCAAATGCCGATGCCAAGGTCGTATGGTTGGTGCCTGGACCGTTGGCGGCGTCGACGATCACGGTTCGTTGGGCCGCGATGGGGGCGAGCAGAAGGAGCGGGAGAAGCAGGCGATACGCGTTCATGGTGATATGCAGGCGACAGGGCGCCCACCCTCCTGAACGAGATTCCGTCCCACCGTCCGTCACGAATGTGGAAACAGCGTGGCGGCAGGCCCCGCGAAGGCCGCCGCCACGGATGTGCCAGTTCTCTGGTGCCGAATTGCCGCCCACCCTGTCCAGTTCCCGGCCTGACCAACCATGGGCAAGAACCTCAAATCAACGACGCTGAGCGTGAACATTCCGGTGGAGATCGCGCAGGCCCTGTACCAGCAGGTGCGCGATGGCAAGTTCACGTCCGATGACGAGGTCGTGCGCGCCGCGCTGCGCCACTTCTTGAAGATTGGGGAACAGCCTGAGAACCCGTCGCCGGACGACGCCCCACCGACGAAGCGCGGCCGCCGCAACGGCTGAGTTCTTGCCCTGCGGCCGCGCGCGCGCCCACCGGCGACTTCCCACGAGCTCGCGCCGCCGCAACGCTACCGCATAGACCCTTGCCGCGGCTGCCGCGATCTGGCCCAATGGGCAGCAATGGACGCCGACGCCACCATCCGCTCGCTGCGCGCTGCACTCGCCGCGAGCCCC
>JADZDL010000085.1 GCA_020851075.1 Planctomycetota bacterium
CCACGATCCGGAGTCGATCCGGAAGGTGCTGGCGGCGGTGGGACTGTCGGCCGAGGTGCCGGGGTTTCTGCCGGCGAGGTCACCACCGCGGCAGCGGGAGATGGAGTTCGACGGGTAGGCGGCGGGGAACGGGAGCTGCCGAAGGAGGCGAGCCGAGGTGCGCGCGGGGAGCGGTCTGGGAAGCGGGCGGTGTGGGCTGGCGGACGGGCGAAGACGGCAGGCGTCGCGGGGGCGTTGACGAGCGGTGCGGGGACGGGGGATGTGGGGGACGTGGGTTCCGGGTGGTCCGGGACGCGTGCTTGAACTTCCTTCCATGAGAAGCTGGTGGTCGCCGGGACGTTCACTTCGGTTGGTGACGTGGCGGCGGCGCGCGTCGCCGCCTGGGATCCTGCCAGCGGCACCTGGTCGGCTGTCGGCATCCCACCGTCCGGGATCCTCGCGGTGGCGACATTGCCGAACGGCGACCTGGTGATCGGCGGGAACTTCCAGTTCGGGGTCCCGGTGATGCGGTGGAACGGGCAATCGTGGTTGCCGATGGGCACCGGCCCCGGCTTCCCCGGCAGCACGTTCGGGGCGATGACCGTGCTGGCGAACGGCGATCTGGTCGTCGCCGGTTCGTTCGGCTTCGAGCGCTGGAACGGAACGTCGTGGTCCCCCGGTCCGTCGGCGGCGAACGGTCCCGTGCAGGCGCTGGCGCCGACTTCGACCGGTGGCTTCGTGGCCGGCGGACAGTTCACTGCCATCGGCAGCACCAATGCTGTCAACGTCGCCTACTGGACCGGGTCGGCGTGGTTCCCCTTGGGCGCCGGGCTCGGTAGTTCGCTGAGCCAAGTGCAAGGCCTCCTGGTGTTGCCGAACCAGCAGGTGGTGGCGACGGGCGCGTTTCCGGGTTGCGTTGCGCGGTGGAACGGGACCACATGGCTGCCGTTCGGCAGTGGTCCTGGTGCTGGGTGTTTGCGAGCTAGGGCGGTGGTGAGCCTGCCCAATGGCGATCTCGCGGTCCAAGGCGTGTTCGACGGGGGCTCGGTCGACGAGAGCCGTGTCGTCCGATGGAATGGGTCGACCTGGTCGACCTTGGGCGCGGGTGCTGGCCACGATCCGCAGCAATGGCTGCCACCGCAGCCGGCCTGGCTCAGTGCCCTGGCGGTGCTGCCGGGCGGCGACCTCTTCGCCGGCGGCTACTTCACGCTGCTGGGGGGTGTTCCGGCCAGCAACCTGGCGCGATGGAACGGCAGTGTGTGGTCGCCGATGGCGCTGGGAACGAACCGCGCCGTGCGCGCCATTGCCGAGCTGCCGAACGGGGACCTGATCGCCGGCGGGACGTTCACGGTCGCTGGTGGTGTCGCCGCGAATCGCATCGCGCGCTGGACCGGCACCGCGTGGTCGGCGTTCGGTACCGGCGTCGAGGGCATGCCCGCACAGGCGACCGGCCACCCGACCGTGGCCGCCGTCGCCGTGCTGCCCGGCGGGGACATTGTCGCCACCGGTGTGTTCACCATGGCGGGTGGCCAGCCCGCGAACGGCATCGCACGTTGGAACGGCACCTCGTGGTCCCCCCTCGGCTCTGGTCTGGGCGGCCACGGGTCGGCGTTGCTGGTCTTGCCAAACGGCGAGCTCGTCGTCGGTGGGTTGTTCTCTTCGGCCGGTGGTGTGCCCGCAGCGAACGTCGCGCAGTGGAACGGTTCGAACTGGTCGCCGTTGGGTAGCGGCCTGCCGGGCGAAGTGCTCGCACTGGTGCGCATGGCCAATGGCGACGTGGTCGCGGGTGGCTCGTTCTTCGGCGGTGCAGTCGGCAATGGCGTCAGTCGGTGGAATGGCAGCTCGTGGGCGGCCGTCGGCACCGGAACGAGCTCCAGCGTGTTCGCTCTCGCGACCATGCCGAACGGCGACTTGATCGCAGGGGGCACGTTCACGACCGCCGGTGGGGCCTTCGCCAACAACGTCGCGCGATGGAACGGTGTCGCGTGGGCGTCGCTCGGCAACGGCGTCAACGCCACAGTGCGGGCGCTGGCGGTGACTCCCGGTGGTGAACTGGTGGTGGGCGGCGACTTCGTGCTCGCTGGGGCGGTCTTCTCGCCGCGCCTCGCGCGTTGGAACGGCTCGACGTGGCTCGGCTACGGCACCGGGGCCAACGCTGCCGTCGCGGCGCTTGGGCGCTTCGCCAACGGCGAGCTCGTCGCCGGCGGGTCGTTCTCGCTCGTGGATGGCGCCGCTGCGGCGTACCTGGCGACGCTCACGACGACCTGCCCGGCGTTGGTGCAGCCAGGCGGGGCCGGGTGCGCAGGCAGCGGTGGGGCCCATCTGCTGACGGCGTCGTTGCCATGGACCGGCAGCACGTGGCGTGCGGACGCGAGCAACCTGCCGCCGTCCGCCGCGGTGCTGCGCGTCATCGGCTGGAGCGCAACGTCGTTGCCGCTGACGGCGGTGTTCCCGACGGCGCTACCAGGGTGCACGCTGCACGTCGCCCCGGACGTGCTCGACGGGATCGTCGTCGCGAACGGCAGCGCGTCGATCGAGTTCGTGATCCCCAACGCGATGGCCCTCGCCGGCGTCATCTTCCACCACCAGGTGGTGTCGATCGCACTCGATGCGACGCTGGCCATGACGGCCACCGACGCGCTGCAGATGACCGTGGGCTCGTTCTGACGCCGCAGGGGTGCGGTCTGCCGTGCCCCGCTCCGGCCCGCCGAGCAACCCTCAGCTCAGGCAAGCGGGACGACTTCGGACCTGCGCAGTTTGCGATCCCGAGTGGGGTTGGGCCTGGTTCGAGGACAAACAGGCGGTGTGGATCGAGTTCGTGTTGCGCGATCACGGCAAGGCCGCTCCCGCCGTGCTCGAGGCGCCGCAGAAGGCGCTGTCGGCCGCCCAGCGGGTGCTCCGTCGTCGGCCGTTCCTGGGCCGCGGTCCTTGGAGTGATAGCGAAAATGCAGGAATCGGGTCACGAACGACATGGCCCTCGCAACCGTGGTGCATGCACCACGCGTCCCTCTTGGCGTCGGGTCCGAACCTTGCTGCAGTCGCAGCCTTGGCGGTCGCGTCCACTTTGCCGGGCCAGGGCCCTGTCAGCCTGCTCGCGGATGTCGAGACCGCTGCTCCGAATAACCCGGGTTCGTTCTACGAGCCGGGCCTGCTGTCGGGCGTGACGTGGAACTCATACCTGTACTTCGCCGCCGACGGTGACGGGCGGGGGGCAGAACTCTGGCGAACGAGCGGAGCCGTGGCGGACGCCACGTTGGTCCGCGACCTCGTGCCGGACGGTGGCGCGGAGCCTCAGCTCGTCGGCGTGCTGGGCGGCTGGTTGTTGTTCGTCGCCGACGATGCCGTTTCCGGCCGCGAGCTGTGGCGCACCGACGGCACCGCCGCCGGGACGCAGATCCTGCTCGACATCACGCCCGGAAACCTCGGCACGTTCGGCAGCGAGGCGCCGTTCGTGCGAATGAACAGCCTCTACTACTTCCTCGCTGCCGGCAGGCTTTGGCGGACCGACGGCACGCCGGGTAACACCTTCCCGGTCAGTGCGACGACGGTGTTGGCTGACGAGTTGTTTGCCGGTCCGAGCCATCTATGGATGCCGGTCGACACCGGCAGCGGCGGTGAGCTGTGGGCCAGCGATGGCACGAGCAGCGTCTACCTCGCCTCGACCTTGCCTGCGCTGCCGAGCAGTCTCGTGCCGCTGGCGGGCATCCAGGTGGTGTTCGCCTGCGACGATGGCGTGACCGGCCAGGAGTTGTGGCGCAGCGACGGCACGCAAGGTGGTACGCAGCAACTCGTCGACCTGCAGCCTGGCAGTGGCAGCAGCTGGCCGTCGGAGTTCGCAGCGGTGAACGGCCTCGCGGTCTTCAGCGCGACCGATGGCGGCGGGACGCGGCTGTGGCGTAGCGATGGCACCGTCGGCGGCACGTTCGTGCTCGATCCGGCGGTCGGTCCACGTTTCCCGCAAGATGTGCGGACTTGCGGCAACCGCGTCTGGTTCAACGCGACGAAGAGCAGCGGCACCGACGTCGGCGGGGAGGTCTGGTCGAGCGACGGCACCGTCGCCGGCACACAGTTCGTGTACGACGTTTGGCCGGGCTCGCCGACGAGCGGTGCCAGCGGATTCGCATACGACGGCGTGCAGTGGACCTACTTCCACGCGCACGACGGTAGCACCGGCTACGAGTTGTGGCGCAGCGACGGCGTGACGACGCAGCGGTGCGGTGACATCGTCCCTGGCTTCGGCGACGGCAGCCCGACCGTGCTCGGCTTCGTCGGCGGATATTGCGTCTACGCCGGCATTCTCGACGGCAGCGGAGAGTTGTTCGCCAGCCTGGGCACTGGCAGCCACCTGGTGCGCGACATCCGTCGCGGCAGCAACGGCGACAGCGATCCGCAACGCATCGTACCGCAGGTGGACGGGCGGTTCTTCTTCACGGCGATTCGTGGGCCGAACGCCGGTCCCGGCGCTGTCGGACGTGAGCCACACTTCAGCAGCGGGGCCTCGGGCAGCGCGCAGCTGCTGGTCGACGCCGCCGGTGGTCCGACCAGTGGCGGCGGCATCCACACGCGGGCTTCGAGCTTCGGTTCGTACACTTGGTTCAACACGGTGCCGGGCAGCGTGCTGTGGCGCACGGCGGGAACGGTGCCGAGCACGAACGCGATCCCCGGCCTGCAGGCGACTTTCACCGACATGGTCACGTTCGCCGGGCGTGTGTTCCTCGACGGGTCGACGACGGCAACGGGCGAAGAACTGTTCGTCGTCGACGATCCGCTCGGGCCCGCGGTGCTGGTGAAGGACGTCCTGCCCGGTAGCGGTGGCAACGTCACCAACCTGTGCGTCGTCGGCAACCGCCTGTTCTTCACCGCGCAGGATCCGCTTGGCATGAACCTGTGGGTAACCGACGGCACCACCGCCGGCACGCAGCGGGTCTGGCAGAACACGCTAGGCGGCAACTTCTTCAACCTGCGCGCAGTCGGTCGGCGGCTGTTCTTCGACCTGGGTTCGAGTCCAGGCCCGCTGCTGGTCAGCGACGGCACCGCCACGGGAACGACGACGGTAGGCATCGTCGGCCAGGACCACCACAAGGTCGCGGTCGGCGATCGCCTGTTCTTCGCCGGCGAACCGAACGGGGCCGGCACCGGGCTCGAACTGTGCGTCACCGACGGAACCACGATCAGCTTGGTGAAGGACGTGCGGCCTGGCGGCGCGTCGTCGCAGCCGTACGCCCTGTGCGCGTTCGGCGACGGCGTGCTGTTCCTCGCCGACGACGGCGTGCACGGGTTCGAGTTGTGGCGCAGCGACGGCAGCACCGCCGGCACGCAGTTGGTCAGGGACCTGTTGCCGGGCGCCGCGTCGGGCTGCCCGCGCTACGACGGCGGCGGCAACGGCTACGCCGGCTTCGTGTTCGCACCGGGTGGGGCCGCGCGGGCGTTGTTGGCCGGCAGCGACGGCAACGGAGGCATGGAACTCTGGCGCACCGATGGCACCGCCGCAGGCACCGTGCTGCATGCGGAATTGCAACCGGGACCGCTCGGCTCGTTCCCGGGCCAGCCGGCGCGCGCCGGCACGCAGCTCGTGTTTTCGGCGACGCAGACCGAACCGGCGACGCCGACTGGGCGCGAACTGTTCGCGATGGCGACGATGGCGGTCGCGGTGCCGGTCGGTACGTCGTGCGCCAGTTCGTTGGCGACGGCACCGATTGCCGCTGCGAACGGGGCGCCGTTCCTCGGCAACGGTGCGTTCGCACTCACCGTCGCCGCAGTGCCGTCGTCGATCGTGCTGCTGGCGCTCGGCGATCCGGTCGAGGTCCTTCTGGCCCCGTGCGAATTGCGCGTCGCCAACTTCGCCACGCCGCTCGCCCTGCTGACCAACGGCAATGGCGATGCGGTGCAGCCGCTGCCGATTCCGGCGTCGCTCGCGTTCGCGGGCCTGCGGCTGTCGGCGCAGTGGGCCGTCCTGCAGGGCGGTCCGTTCCTCGGCTTCGCGTCGCTCAGCAACGGCGTCGACCTCGTACTGCAGGCGCAGTGATCACGGAGACAATCATGCTTTACGTTTCGACAATTGCCTGCTCGGTGGCGTTGCTCGGTTCGCTGGCGGCGCAAGGTGCACCTGTCCTCGTCGGCGACCTCGCACCCGGCTCAACCACGAACTTCGGTGGCATGCCGACCGGATTCGAGCGCCGCGGCGTCACTCTGGGCGGCTTCTGTTACTTCGCCGCCGATGGCGACGGGAGCGGGCTCGAGCTGTGGCGCAGCGGGGGCACGGCGGCGACCACGCACATGGTGAAGGACCTTGCTGTCGGGGCGGGTTCCGATCCGTGGCCGATCGGGGTCGTTGCTGGCCGCGTGTTGTTCATCGCCGACGACCTGCAACACGGTTGGCAGCCGTGGACGACGGATGGTTCGGCGGCGGGGACGCAGCTGCTGACGGTGGTTCCTGGTGGCGTCGATCGCGAGTGGGTGCAGTTCCTGGGCTATTGGTGGTTCGCGACCACCGACGCGTTCGGGGCTCAGCTGTGGCGTACCGACGGCACCAGCGCGGGCACCATGGCGATGGCCACGGTATTCGGCGACATCCGCCGGCTCACGCCCGACGCCAACCGGCTGTGGTTCACCTCGTACGACGGCGGTACGAACTCGTTGTGCTGGTTCGACGGGAGCACGGTGACCACGATCCCGTTGCCGTTGGACGGCATCGAAGCGATGGCGCCCGCACCCGGCAACTCGCTGCTGTTCGCCTACGACGACGGCGTGTCCGGTCTCGAGCCGTGGCGCAGCGACGGCACCATCGCCGGCACCGGGTTGTTCCTCGACATCGCACCGGGCGCGAGCGGCAGTAACCTGCGCAACCTCACCGCCTGGAACGGCGCCGTCTACTTCACCGCCGACTCCGGCGGCGGCCTCGATCCGTTGTGGCGCAGCGATGGCACGCCGGGCGGCACCACCAGCCTGGCGTTGCCTGGCACCGGTCCGTTCGGCGTCGAATCGATCACGCCCGGTGGCAGCCGCCTGTACTTCGTCGGGGGCAACGCCTTCGTCGGTCGCGAGGTGTGGCGAAGCGACGGCACGATCGGCGGCACCGCGTTGGTGGCAGACGTGCATCCGCTCGCCGACGCCAACCCCTACGGTCTCTCATTCGACGGCACGTGGCTCTACTTCGGCGCGAACGATGGTACCTACGGTTATGAACTGTGGCGAACCAACGTCGCTACGACCCAGCGGTGTAGTGACGTGCAGTTCGGCCCGGACGACTCCAACCCCGAGGTGCTCGGCTTCGTCAACACGACCTGCCTGTTCCGTGCCACACACTCGACCAGCGGCGTGTCGGCGTCCCACTACGAACTGTACGAGAGCACGGGCGGGCTGAGTTCGCTGGTGCTCGACGTGCGACCTCCGAGCCCGGTGAGTAGTGTGCCGACGAATCTGGTCGGTCTCGCCGACGGGCGCTTCCTGTTCTCGGCGACGACGCCGTCGATCGGGCGCGAACCGTGGTTCGGCAACAGCGCGGCCACCGGTGGATTCCCGCTCGCCGACACCGCCCTCGGCATTGCCTCGGGGTTCCAGGGCGCCAGCGAGGCCTTCGCCAACCGCGGGTGGTTCGCGGCGAACGGCGCGCTATGGCGCACCGACGGCACGGCCGGCGGCACGACGTCGGTTGGCGGCGCGACCTTCGGCTACGACAGCGTCGCAATGGGTGGGCGGCTGTTCCTCGACGCGAGCACCGCGGCAACCGGCCGAGAGTTGTTCGTCGTCGCCGATCCGTTCGCGACGCCGACCTTGGTGAAAGACATCCATCCGGGGCCGCAGGGTTCGCTGATCAGCTGGATGACGCGCGTCGGCAACCGGCTGTTCTTCACCGCCTACGACGGCACTGGCACGGGGCTGTGGGTCAGCGACGGCACCGCTGCCGGAACGTTCGCGATTCCGGGCCAGACGGTGCCCGGTACGAACGGGGCGTACGGTCTCGTCGCGTGTGGCCGGCGATTGTTCTTCGCCAGCCTCGTGCCGGGCATGTTCCAGCGCCTGTTCGTCACCGACGGCACCGCCGCGGGAACGCAGCCGGTCGGCGTGTTCTTCCCCGCGCAGATGGTCGCGTCGGGCGAGCGGCTGTTCTTCCTCGGCTACGGGACACCGACCGGGCCGGAACTGTACGTGACCGACGGCATCACGACGACGCTGTGCCGCGACATCGTGCCGGGAACCGGCCATCCTGACATCCACGCGATTACAGCGTTCGGCGACGGCGTGCTCTTCCTTGCCAACGACGGCGTGCACGGCAGCGAATTGTGGCGCAGCGACGGCACGGCGGCAGGCACCCAACTCGTCGTCGACATCGCCCCCGGCATCGCGCACGGCGTGCCGCCGGCCACGGGGACGTGGTTCGATGGTTGGGTGTTTGCCGAGACGGGCACCGGCCGTGCCTTGTTCACGGCCCAGGATGACACCGGCGGCTTCGAAATGTGGCGCACCGACGGGACCGCGGCCGGAACCTTGCGTCACGCGGACCTGGAACCGGGGCGCTTGGGTTCGTATCCGGAGCGGCCGGTGCGGGCCGGCGACACCTTGTTGTTCTCTGCGTACCGGTCGACCGTCGGGCGCGAGCTGTTCGCGCTGCCGGCGATGGCGGTTGCGAAGGCGGTTGGATCGCCATGCGCGCTCGACCTCGCGACGGCGCCGCTCGCGACGGCGATCGGTACCCCATCGCTCGGCAACGGCGGCTTCGCAATACAGGTTGCGACCACGCCGGCCAACGTCGGCTTGCTGGCCCTCGGGGTGCCCGACGACGTGCCGCTGGCTCCTTGTGAACTGCGCATCGCCGGGATCGGGACGACGTTGGCAGCGCTCGCCGACGGTCTCGGTGTGGCAGCGATCGGGCTACCGATCCCGAACTCGCTGGCGCTCGCCGGCGCACGGCTCGGCGCGCAGTGGGCCGTCTTGCAGGCGAACGGGCCGTTCCTCGGCTTCCTCGCCTTGTCCGACGGCATCGACTTCGTGTTGGCAGCGCACTGAACATGGTCCCGCGATTGACGGGATCCGGCGGCTCCACGATGGTGCTCGAGGCCACGTGAACGACCCGAAGACGACGTTGCTGCCGGAAGACCTCGAGGAACGCGCTGCGATCGCGTTCCTCGAGAGTTTCGTCGCTGATGCGGCGTTCGGACACGAAGTGCCGCTCGCCGAGTACCTGGCCGCGTTCCCGCGGTTCGAAGAGCGCATCGCGCGTGAGTGGATGCAGCTGCGCGGCCATCTGCGTGGCGACGTGCCGGGGACGGCTGCGCGCGACGTTGCCAGCGGCGCAGGCGCGACCATCGGCCCGTACCGGCTGCTGTCCGAACTCGGCCGCGGCGCGCAAGGGGTCGTCTACCTCGCCGAGGATCCGCGCCTCGGGCGACGCCTCGCGTTGAAGGTTCTGCAGCAGGACGTGCGTTCGTTGTCGGGGACCGCACAGCTTCGATTGCAGCGCGAAGCAGAGGTGATCGCACGGCTCGAACACGAGGGCATCGCGCGCGTCTACGAACACGGCAACGACGCTGGCGTCGCGTGGATCGCGATGCAGTACGTGGCCGGCGGCAGCGTGCAGGAGCTGCTGCGGGCCAGCACCGGGCCGCCGCGCGACAGGGCGGCGATCGCCGCGGTCGTGCGCCTCGTCGAGCGGGCTGCACGTGCCCTGGCGGTGGCGCACGGGGCCGGCATCCTGCACCGCGACATCAAGCCGGCGAACCTGCTGCTGAAGGCCGTCGACGAACCGGTGTTGGTGGACTTCGGTCTCGCCGCGGACGAACGCGCGACCACGCCGACGATCACGGTTCCCGGAGCGGTGTTCGGCACCGTCGGCTACCTGGCGCCGGAACGCCTCGCCGGTGCGGCAGCCGACGCGCGCGGTGACGTCTACTCGCTCGGAGCGGTGCTGTTCGAGCTGCTGACCGGCAGGCGGCCGTACGAAGCCGAAGTGATGACCCACGAGCTGAAGGCGCTCGCCGACGCGGCCGTGCCCGACGTGCGGGCAGCCAATTCGCACGTGCCTAAGGACCTTGCCGTCGTCGTCGCGACCGCGATCGCCAAGGTGCCGCTCGATCGCTACGCCTCCGCCATCGCGTTCGCCGACGACCTCGCGCGCGTGCTCACGCTGGTGCCGGCAAGGGACCGTGCTGGGCGCGCCGCACCGCCTCGGCACCATCTGGTGAGCGACCTGCACGCCGACCAGCGACGGTGCCGCCGACAGTGGCAGGCGCGACGCCGGCCCGCGCCTGCTTCTGGGCACGGCCGCAGCAGTGAGTCCGCAGGCGCCCTTCGCTCGCCGACGCGGTCGCGCGGCCGGAACGGTGCGAGCGTCGCGGCGAAGCACGAGCGAACGTCCGGCAAGGCTGCGTGGTGCCGCGGGTGGAGTATCCCCGGAGCGGTGCAACCGTGGCGCCAATCGGTGCACAGCCTCCGCATGCTGCCGTGTGGTGGCTTGCGAAAGCGTCGGGAGCCGGAGACCGGGGTGTTGTTCGCCGCAGTGCGGGAGGAGTGGAACACCTTCGTGCTGCGTGCGGAGGCGGGCGGCGAACGGTCGGTGCCGCGGTTTTGTCGTCGGGAGGTGGAGGGGTTCGTGCGCTGCGGGATCCTGGGCCACGGCTTGGCGCGGGTGCACTGCGCTGCGTGCCGGCAGGACTGCGTGGTGGCGTTCTCGTGCAAGGGGCGCGGCTTCTGTCCCTCGTGCGGTGCGCGGCGGATGGCAGACACGGCGGCGTGGCTGGTGGACCGGGTGATCCCGGAGGTGCCGGTGCGGCAATGGGTGTTGTCGCTGCCGTATCGGGTGCGGCACCTGTGCGCGTATGACGCGGACGTCTGCGCGGCGGTGCGCCGGATCCTGGTTCGGGCGGTGTCGGGGTATTACGAACGGTGGGCGCGTCGGCTGGGGAAGCCGCGGCCGCGGGCGGGTGCGGTGGCGTTCGTGCAGCGCTTCGATTCGGCGTTGCGGGTGAACCTGCACTTCCACGTGCTGTGGACGGACGGGGTGTTTGCGCACGAGCCAGGTCGCGGCCGGGCGGAGTTCTGCGAGCACGGGGAACTGAGCGACGCGGACGTGGGCCGGCTGGTGCGGGCGATCCGGGA
>JADZDL010000086.1 GCA_020851075.1 Planctomycetota bacterium
CTCGACTATCTGGCGCGTTTCCTGCGCGCGCCGAATGCCAGCGTCGCCCACCGTTGGAGCGGGGTGTATTGCCTGCGGCGTTCGGGCGATCCCGTGTTGCGCGTCTCCCCGGAACCCGGGGTCGAGATCGTGACGGGGGTTGGTGGTTCGGGCATGACGCGTTCGATGGCGCTCGGCGAGGAGACGATCAAACTATGGCAGGGAACGTGAACAAGTCAGGTCTGTTGGCCTTGAAGGCACTGTTTCAAAAGCACGGCGGTTGCACGTACGGCGAAGGTGTCACCCAGATCGAGCATGCGCTGCAGTGTGCGGTGGCTGCGCAGGCGGACGGGGCTATGCCATGCCAGGTCACCGCGGCGTTGTTGCACGACGTTGGCCACATGCTGCACGAGGATGCCAGGCAGGCGTTGCTCGATCGCGTCGATGACCGGCACGAAGCGCTTGGCGCGTCGTGGCTCAAACAGTGGTTTGTGGACGAGGTATCGATGCCCGTGGCGCTTCACGTCGAGGCCAAACGTTATCTTTGCCATGTGGATCCCGGCTACCACAGCGGGCTGTCGCCGGTGTCGCAGACGACGTTGGCGATGCAAGGTGGGCCGATGACGGCGGAACAGGCCCAGGCGTTCCGGCTTCGCCCGTTTGCCGAAGAAGCGGTCGCCGTGCGGCGCTGGGACGAGATTGGCAAGGACCCGGCGGCGGTGACGCCGTCCTTGGACTACTTCCTGGAGATCGCGGCGCGCGGTCTGCGAACGGCTCCCTGAGTGGGGATGGGCTGACCGAGGCTGGTCTGACCGGGACAGGTTACGACGTGGAGGGCTGCGTGGCCGGGTCCTCACCCTTCTGGCCGACGAGTTTGTTCGTCTTGCGCAGCAGCCACCAACCGGCGAAGGCAAAACAGCCCGAACCGACGATCGCGGTGACCCAGGTCGTGCTGGTGAAGAACACCAGCAGATCGTCGCGCCCGCGCAGGCTACCGCGCGACATCATGACGGCCACGTAGCCGAGGTAGCCAAACGAGTCGGCCAGATACATGAGGAAGCCCACGTTCGAGCGATCGCGCGTGATGGCAACGAGGCGTTCGAAGATGGTTGTGTGCACGGCCACGTAGGGCAGGTAGAGGCCAAGGCCGATGGTGACCTGGAACGCGAAACCACCGAGGTTGCCGGCCGACCGCAGGGAAAGCGCGAACAAGCACAGCAACAGGCCGCTGATGCCAAGGCCGATGGCCACCGCGAAGGCGCGTCGGTTGTCGCGGATCAACACGGTGCAGCCCGTGGCCAGGAGCACCCCGACGGCGACCAGCAGCTCCGACGAAGTGAAGTCGGATGGTGCCGCGGGATGACCCAATTGCCGCCAGAGTTCGGGCGAGAAGTCGGCGCGCAGGCTGCGCAGGATCGTGATGGCGAGGTAGGCGATCACGAGCAGCACGAGGCCGGGCGCATAGCGGACGAAGAAGCTGCGCCGATCGTGCCGCGTCATCGGCACCCGTTCGCTGCGACTTTCGACGTCGGCCGCGCTCGGCGGTGGCACGCGCTTTAGCACGGCCACGCCGATGGCGAGTGGCAGTGCGAACAGCAGGCCGGCGGTGCAGGGCATCCAGCGTTCTGGTACGCCAAGGGCAAGCAGCCACGAGCCGATCGACTTCATGGCGCCATCGGCCACGATGAAGCTCGCGCAGAGCCCGGCGGCCATGGCCTCGGTGTGGCGGCGCCCTTCGAGAAAACTCAGTACGAGGCCAAACACCATGCCCAGCGGCAGCCCGTTGAGGAACAGGCAGACCATGTCCCACGGTGCTGGCGCCACGGCGAAGCCCGCGAGGGCGAGTTCGGCAATGGCGATGAGCCCGAGCAACCACAGCGCGCGCCGTTCGCGGGGCATGGCGGCGACGATGGCGATGCCGACAAACTTCGACACCGTGTAGCCGATCACCTGGGCGATCACGAGCTCGGTCTTGCGGTCGTTGGCGAACCAGCCCGGCTCGGCGAAGGCCGCCGCCGTGAACGGCTTGCGGAACGCATACATCGCAAAGTAGGTGCCGAACGCGGCGATCGTGGCGATGCCGTTGCCAAACAGTTCGTTGCGTCTCACCCGCGGATGCGAACGGGCGACCGCGAAGCTACGGCCAAAGTCGTACGGTGCTTTGGTGAATGTCGGGGTGCGTGAGGTTGTGTGCGCGGGCGGGGCGGCAACTTGCCATTGCCTTCATCGTGCCTTGCCGAGCGTTCCCTAGAGAGGAGTGCGTCCACCGACGTATTTCATGAAATCGATCCACACCTCTCTCGCCCTCGTGCTCGCGACCACTGCGTCGCTCACCGCCCAGGGCCTCCCGGTCTCGTCCACGCTCGCGCGCGGCGAAGCCCAACTCACTTCCAACTACACCAACGTGCTCACGCACGGTTACGGCAGTTGGCGCCTCGCTTCGCCTCGCGAGAAGATCACGGCTGGCGTTGCCGGCACGGTTCCTACTGCCCAGGTCGCGTATGTGACCTACATGGACCTCAACGCGCAGGGCCGGGACTCGCTGCAGTTCCGTCGCTCGATCGACGGCGGGTTTACGTGGCAGGCGCCGCAGACGCTCTACTCGCTCTCGACGGGCGAGGTCATGGACACCAACGAAACGCGCCTCGTCGCGTTTGAGCACGAAGTGTTCCTGCTGTTCACCTCGAATGCGCACGGCCTGTCCACGGCGCAGGGTTGCTGGGCGATGGGCTCGACGGACCAGGGGCAGACCTGGACCGCGCCGGTGCTCGTCTCGACTGGCGTGTTGTCCAACCTCTTTGACGTCGACGAAGTGAACGCGGCCGCCGCGCGCTCGGCAATCAGTGGCCCCGCGTCGCTGCACGTCGTCTACGAAGCCGACTACCAGGTGCCCGTGTCGGGCGTCGAAGACATCTACTACGCGCAGCTGTCGATCCAGAACGGCGCGCTCGTCACCGTGGTGCCCGAGCAGCGGCTGAACTGGTCGGGTCCCGCCACGACGCACGACGTGAACTTCACGTCGATCGCGGCGCAAGGGCCGTGCGTGCACATCGCGTGGACGGACAACCGCGCGCTCGCCGGCACGTCGCAGTACGACTACTTCTCGATGACGTCGCGCCAAAGTGGCACCGACTGGGCGACGACGGTTGAGTTCCGCCACACGCAGTTCCTCACGCCGCTCACGTGGGCCGCGCCGCGTCGGCCGCAGGTCGCCGTCGATGTGCCGAACGTCTACACGTTCATGGAGCACGCGCTGAACGGTCAGGACGACGTCTGGATGGACTGGTCGCAGGACCTCGGCATCTCGTTCTCGAACACGGGCGCGCGCGTGAACACCGCGACGCTCGGCAATGCCGGCGACATCGACGACATGCTGGTCACGGCCAGCAACAACCGCGTCGCGGTGCTCTACGTCGACGACCGTCTGAACGGCGTCAACAACAACGACAACAACCAGGCCATCGTCTCGGTCAGCTACTTCGGCGGCCAGGACTTTGTGAACGGCACCAACGTGGAAGTGCCGCTCAGCATCCTCGATCCGAATCCGATCTTTGGCATCGACATGGTCGGCGACATGGTTGCCGCGATCTATGAGACGCGCTGCGGTTCGGGCCAGGAAGACTTCGCGCTCTCGTTGAGCGCCGACGGCGGTCGCACGTTCACGCACTACAACGTCACGCAGTACGGCCAGTGTGGTCTGCGTGCGAATACGACCGACGTCGACAACCCGCGCATGGTGATGACGCAGAACGGCGACTGCATCGCTGCGTGGATCGACGATCGTGGCCCCCTGCAGTCGGGTCTCGGCAACGGCGCCAACCACGTCTACGCGACGGGTATCCACTACCCGCAGCTGCTCGACCAGACCGCTGCGTTCCAGGGCCTGCGCTTCCAGGATGCTTCGCCGGCCACGGTGGGCAACCTCGCGCTCGTGCTCATCAGCGGCACGGGCACCTCGGCGGCGCTCGCGTTCGACAACATGGGCTTCAGCTTGAACCTGACCTATGACTTCTGGACCGGGGCGGCCATTGGTGGTGCGTTCTCGCTGCCGCCCGGCCCGCCAAACCTCAACCTCGGCATCATCGATGCTACGGGCGCGGTGCAGTTCGCCGGCATCCCGAACATCACGCAGCTGCTGGGTCTGCCCTTCTGGGCGGCGGCGCTGACGATCGGGTCTGGCGGTTTCGAGAAGTTCACCGATCCGATCCGCTTCCAGTGATCGGAGGTGCGTGCGGGGCGTGGGCTCCGCCGTACAACACAACGGCCGCATTCGCCTCTGGGCGGATGCGGCCGTTGGTGTATCAGGCGGAGACTACTTCGCGAGCGAGATAGCCATCGGCGCCGACAGCACATGCTTGCCCCACGACAGCGTGAGCGTGCCCGTGCTCGGGTTCTCCTTGTCGACGGCGAGTTCGATCTTCATGAGTTCGACGACCTTCTCGTTGGCGTCCTTCTTGAGTTCGAGCGGGATCGAGAAGTCGGGCGTCCACTTCTGCGGGCCGAACGGCAAGACGCCTGCCTTCATCGCCTTGCCGGCATCCATGACCGCGAGGGTGAACTTGCCGTCCTTGTCGCAGGCGAGGCCGAGCACATAGCTGCCGGCCGGGACCTTGGTGCCGCCGATCTCACAATCGATGCTC
>JADZDL010000087.1 GCA_020851075.1 Planctomycetota bacterium
AAGCAACATCCGTTCGTACTCGTTGCGCGAGAGGATCTGGCTCGCGCTACCGACGCGCCGATAGCCCTGGCCTTTGTAGCTGTACGGTCGGTTGGGTCCCGCCGAGACGCTAACGACCAGGACTTCGCGTCCGTCTCCAACCGGCACACGCTCGATGGACGGGTAGACCGGCGGGTCGATGGCCTTCAGTTCCTGCGCCACCTCTTCGAGGGTGTGGTCGCTAACGTCCTGGCCACTAACGCGATGGTCAGGCCCAACACCAAACATCACGCGGCCGCCGCGGTGGTTGAGCATGGCGCAAAGGGTACGCGTTGCGTCGCGGCGCTCGCCGGTAGTACGTTTGAGTTCGAGAGTCTCGGACTCACCGGCCGCGGCCCAGGCGATGACTTGGGCAAGGCTAATGCTAGTCACAGCAGAACCTTGGTTCGCACAGATGCCGCGATGTTCGGGGCGAGATCAGTGGCTCCAAACCTCGGGCCCGCCCAACCTAGATTCTCACCCACTCTCATAGAAGTTATGGGCTTCTGGTGACAGACCTCACATGCTCCCCATGATTTGGGGTTGACCGCGTTCATTCCGCCCTCATCTTGCCGAATTGCCCCACTGGTACACCCTACTTCCCCGAAGTCGCCTTCGGCACCGCCGGATCCGCCATCGGGACGAGTTCATAACTCGTCACCGGACTCGGCGAATCCACCCACGCGCGGTGGAACACGTAATCGAGCGCATCAGGCGCTCCACCCAGCAGGGCATGACCGATCGCGGCGCCGCCCATCGCTGGCCAGAGCAAGAACTCCGTGCGGGTGTGTTCGTTGAGACCGTCATCCGCGAGCAGGCTGATCGGATACGAAATCGGCAGCGCGACGATCGACACCAGCCCACCAAGCACACCACCGATCCACGCGCCGGTGCCCGCACACGCGCGAACCCAACTGGGGCGGCCAAACTCGGGCGGCGGACATTCGGCGCCGAGCGTGTCGATGTTGGTCTTGATCGCGCAGGAGCCGAGCAGCATTGCGCACAAGGTCAGGGGGACGAACTTCATGCACCCATCTTAGTGCAGGATCGGCTCCAGGTCCGCATAGGAACGCGCCAAGCCAGCTGGCTTGGGGTGCTAGCATGGCCTTCACGACACCCGACACGGGGTGCGGGGCGTTTGCCATGACCGCCGAACAACTGCTCAAGGAACTGCGCGACCCGACCTGCTTCCCGGATCCGCCGCCTGCCGTGCAGGTGCTGCAGACCCACCTCTCAGTCGTCTGCATCGCCGGCGAACGCGTCTACAAACTCAAGAAGGCGAAGACGATGCCGTTCGTCGACTTCTCGTCGCTGGCCGCACGCCGCGCGTTCTGCCGCGACGAGGTGCGCCTCAATCGACGCCTGTGCCACGACGTCTATCTCGGCACCTGCGCGCTGCGGCGAACGGCGGCCGGCCTGCGCTTCACGGCGGTCGGCGATGACGAACAGCAAGGGGACGTGGATGTCGCGGTCGTCATGAAGCGGCTGCCTGCCGATCGTATGCTCGACGAACTCGTGCGGCACGAGGCCGTGCCGGTTGCTGCGATCGAGGCACTCGCGCGGCAGATCGCGGCGTTTCACGCGAGCGCAGCGCGTTCGCCGCAAGTGCTGCAAGCGGGCAACCCTGACCAGCTCGCAGGATTTGCCAAGGCCAACTTCGAAGAACTCGCGGCCATGCCGGAACACGGTGTGCCGCCGGACCTGCTGACGGCGCTCGCCAGCGCCAGCGCCGCGGAGTTTGCGCGGCAGCTCCCGATCCTGCGGACGCGCGCCGAACGAGGCCTCGTCGTCGATGGCCACGGCGACCTGCATGCGCGCAACATCTGCATGACGGAGCCCGCCACGGTCTACGACTGCATCGAGTTTGCGCCCGCATTCCGCTGTGGTGATGTCGCGACCGAGAACGCGTTCCTCGTCATGGACCTTCGCTATCGCGGCGCCGCGGCGCTCGCGGCGGCCTACGAAGATGCGTACGTGCGCGCTTCGGGGGATCGCGAACAACGCGATCTGTTGCCGCTGTTGTGCAGTTACCGCGCCATGGTGCGCGCCAAGGTTGCGGCCCTGGCGGCCGCCGAACCTGAATTGCCCGCCGAGGATCGCCAGAACGCGCGCGAATCCACGCTGCGCCATGTGCTGCTGGCAGCAGCGATGCTGGTCGAGACGCGTGGGCCACTCTGGGTCGTCGTCTTTGGACCGCCGGCAAGCGGCAAGAGCATGCTGTGTGCCCAATTGGCGAAGATCGGCACCTGGCCACACCTCGCCACCGATGCGATCCGCAAAGAACTGGCTGGACTTGCTCCGCACGCACGCGCGAGCGCAGAGCACTACACGGTGGCATTCTCCGACCGCACCTATGGCGAACTCGCCAAGCGCGCGGCCAGTCAAACCGTCGCGGGGCAGCGCACGGTGTTGCTGGACGGCAACTTCGCCACCCCGGCCCGGCGAGCCCAGCTGGCGCAACAAGCGGCGGCGAAGGGCTGCGCCGTCGTGTTCGTGCACCTCGC
>JADZDL010000088.1 GCA_020851075.1 Planctomycetota bacterium
CTACCTCGGCATCACGCTGCAAACGCAATGGGCGCTGCTTGGCACCGGTCAGAATCCGTGCCCGAACTTCCCTGGCCTCGGCTTGTCCTTCACGCAGCGTCTGCGTTTCACGCTCGCCTTCTGACCCCATCCTGCCATGCGTACGTCGAGTCTCCTCTGCCTTCTCGGTCTCGCCGCCTGCAGCCAGATCACGCCCAAGCCACCGGCCGTCGTGCTGGCGGCGCCGGCGGCCAAGGACCTGCAACCCGGTTTCACCAATTCCCAGAGCTATGACGAATGGCGCGCGTCGCGCTGGGCCGACGAGTTCGGCAACCAGCCGACCAGCGCCCAACGCATTGCCGCGCGCGACACCGCGCACACGATCGCCGAGTACGCTGCGTCGATCGACGATCCGAACCTGCAGCGCACGAGCTGGGTGCCGCACGGTCCCGACAACATCGGCGGCCGCACGCGCGGGCTGGTGATCCATCCGACGCGCCCATACCGCATGTGGGCGGGCTCTTGCGGCGGCGGCGTCTGGCGTTCGGACACCTACGGCAGCTCGTGGACCAGGCTCGACGACCGCATGGGCAACCTCGTGATCGGCTGCCTCGCGCTCGACCCCAACAACCCGGACGTGCTCTACGCGGGCACCGGTGAGGGTTTCAGCGGCTCCTCGGTGCTTTCGACGGGCGTCGGCATCTGGAAGAGCAGCGACGGCGGCACCACCTGGTCCGTGCTGTCGACCACGACGGCGTTCGGCAACGTGAGCCGCATCGCCATCCCGCCGAACAACAGCAGCATCGTACTCGCGGCGACGTCGACCGGGGTGCGGCGTTCGACCGACGCCGGCGCAACCTGGACGACGGTGATCACGGGCGTGACGAGCCAGCAGGTGCTGTTCGATCCCAACAACGCCAGTCGCTGCATCGCGCACGTTCGGAGCACCGCCGCTGGCAACGCTGCCACGGTGCGCATGTCTAGCGACGCCGGCGCCACCTGGACGACGACGACCTACGCGAACGGCTCGGGCCGCATCGAACTCGCATATGCGAAGGCGACGGCCAACCTGGTGTTCGCCGCCGTCGACGTCGGCGGGGGGCAACTCTGGAGGAGCACCGACGGTGGCAACTTCTGGGCGCCGATGACCGCCACCGGCATGGACGGGGTCGGGGCGCAGATGGCCTACAACAACTGCATCTGGGTCGATCCAACCAACAGCAACCACCTCGTCGTCGGTTGGACCTCGATCTATCGCAGCACCGATGGCGGTGCTTCCTTCACGATCATCTCGAACGGCGGTGGCTACGTGCTCGACGAGGACGCGCCGCACACCGATACGCACACGCTGGTCGCCGACCCCGGCTACAACGGCACCACCAACAAGACCCTCTACTGCTGCAACGACGGCGGCATCTACCGCACCAGCGACATCACCACGGTCACCACGACCAGCGGCTGGTCGCGCCGCAAGAACTTCTATCCGACCACACAGTTCCAGGGTGTGGCCGGCCACGGCTCCGGGCGACTGATCGGCGGCACGCAGGACAATGGCAGCTTCGCGGTGACGATGACGAGCGACCATGCGGTGCGCCTGTCCGGCGGCGACGGCGGCTACTGCGTGATCGACCCCGTGGACCCAAACCTGACCTACACGACGACGCAGTTCCGCAGCATCTGGCGCAAGAACGGCGCTGCGGTGGAGCAGAACATCAGCGGCGGCGTCGGCGAAGAGGGGCCGACTGCCTGCACCGGCTTCAACACCCCGCTTGAGATCGATCCGAACAACCGCACCCGCCTCTACTCGGGCGGTTGCTCGCTGTGGCGCACGGACGATGCGACCGTCGCCGCGCCGACCTGGATCGCCGCGAAGGCCTCTACGGGCAGCGCGATCACCGCGATCGCGATCGCACCGAGCAACTCAAGCATCGTCTGGGTCGGGCACGCCAATGGCGCTGTGTTCCGCACGGCGAATGCGACGGCGGCGACACCGACCTGGACCACCGTCGATCCCGGCACCGGCGGCGTGCTGCCGGACCGCACGGTCAACGCGATCACGATCCACCGCACCACCCCGAACACCGTGCTGGTCGGCCTCGGCAGCTTCGTCGCCGGCAACCTGCAGCGCACGGCCGACAACGGCGCCAACTGGTCGGTGGTGACCGGCAGCGGCCCCGGCACGTTGCCGGCGGCACCGGTCTACGCGATCGCGCAGCACCCGATCCTCGCCGACCGCTTCTACGTCGGCAGCGACGTCGGCGTGTTCGACACGCAGGACAACTGCGCCACGTGGTCGACTCCCAACGATGGACCCGCCGACGTCGCCTGCTACGACCTCGACTTCATCCCGGGCACCACGACGCTGCTGCTCGGCACGCACGGCCGCGGCCTGTGGACCGCCGAGCTGTCGGCGCCCGGCGCGCGCAGCCTCGGTGCAGGTTGCCCCGGTAGCAACGGCACGCCGGCCCTGACCGCGACGCCGCCGCGCCTCGGCCAGAGCATGGGGATCACGCTCTCCGGTGCCGTGAACGGCCGCCCGGTGTATCTGCTGCAAGGGCTGTCGAAGTTCTCCTGGTTCGGCAACGCGCTGCCGTTCGACATGGCGCCGTTCGGCGCTGCGGGCTGCAAGCTGCTGATGAGCCCCGATATCGTGCGGGAGATGACGCTCAGCGCTTCGGGGCCCGTGACCACTTCGTTGCCGATCGGCAGCAGCCCGGCGCTCGTCGGGCAGCAGTTCTTCCTGCAGGCGCTGGTTGTCGATCCCGCGGCAAACACCTGGGGCCACACGCTCAGCAACGCGATGCACCTGACGATCGAC
>JADZDL010000089.1 GCA_020851075.1 Planctomycetota bacterium
AAGACGCCAGCGGCCAGGGCATCGCCGACGCCGAAATCGTGCTCGTACCGTGGGAAGACCGCCGCAGCTACGACCTGCCGGGGTGCCTGCGCATCGGCCGCAGTCGCGCCGACGGCAGCTTCTCGGTGGGCCTCGCAGGAGCCGCGGTGATCGCGGCGCTGCACCGCGACTTCTCGCCATCCGCCACGGTCTTTGTGGCCGCCGAACGCGATCGCAACAAGCCAGCCCGCGGCAACACCGTGCAACTGCGCCTGATGACCACGCAGGCGCGCATCACCGGCCTGGTCACGGATGCCGAGGGTGCACCCGTTCGCGATGCGGTGCTCGAGTTCCGTCCAAGCGGCAAGGCCCCGGGCGGCGAGCTGAAGGCGCCGCCGCAACGTGCGCGCACGGCCCCCGATGGGCGCTTCGCCGTGCAGAATCTGCTGCCCGGTGACAACCAATGGGCCGTGCGCGCCCCCGGCCACGGCACAACCACCGGCACGATCCAACTCGAGATCGGCGAGACCGCGGACCTGCGCATCTCCATGCCGGCACCGGCCGAGATTCACGGCAGCGTGCGGGACCTCGAAGGTACGCCAGTCGCCGGCGTGCGCGTTTTTACGGGCAGCGCCAACACGTTCGAAAGCGAAGCTGTGACGACCGACGCCGAAGGGACCTTCCAACTGCGCGACCTCGGGCCTGGCCCGACCGACATCCGCGCCACCGAACCCCGCAGCCCGAACACCACCGCCCGCACCGCAGCCGCCCGCTTCGACCTCACGAGCGGGGAGATCGCGCAGTGGACCGCCGTGCTCGGGGCCGAGAACCGCGGCGCGCTGCGCGGCACCGTCGTCGACCCCGATGGCCGGCCCCTCGCCCGCTGGCGGGTCACCGCCGTGCAAGGTTCGCGCGCGACCAGCCATACGATCACGACCGAAGACGGCCAGTTTGCGCTCCACGTGCAACCCGTCGAATCCGTGCAGGTGCTCGTCCACGCACCAAACCAACCGGCGATGTCGTTCCCGTCGGCGAGCCTGCCCGCGGTGCCGCCGAAGTCCGCCCCGCTGCGCATCGTCGTCGACCCCAACGCGCGCACCGCCACGGTGCGGGGTCTCGTGCAGAGTTCGCAGGGCCTCGCCCTGCCGGCCACGGTCTCGATCTGGCATCACGAAATGCGCCAGTTTGCGCGCCTCGAAGCGGACCAGGACGGCAGGTTCCGCATCGAACGAGTGCCGCCCGGCCGCGTCGATTTCTACGTCGACCACACCGGCTTCGTCCGCCACGCGCAACAGGGCCTTAGCATCGAGGTCGCGGCGGACCTGGACCTCGGCACGATCCCCCTCGGCGCCGCCGCCGCCGTGCACGGCACCATCCTCGGCCCCGACGGTCGCGCGCCGGAGCAGCTCGAGATCTACATCCTGACGGCCAACAGCCGGCTCACGGCCGAGTACACGGCCGGCAACTACCGCATCGAGGGCATTCCCCCGGGCAAACAGACCCTGCGCATCCAGGGCAAGGGCGTGGCCCCCGTACAGGTCGCCATCGAAGTGCACCCGGACCACGAGCTCGTGCAGGACATCCAGCTCGTCACCGGCATACCCCGCCGCATCGTCGTCCACGCCCCCACCGAAGCTGGCACGTTCGTATCCCTCGCGCTGCACAAGCCAGGCGAACCCCACGAATGGACCTCCAGCCAGAGCCGCACCGGCGAGGCCACGGTCGAGTTCCTCGCCTACATGATGCCGGGCTCGTTCGAAGTCCTGGCCAAGGGCGATCTCGGGTGGACGTGCACGACGACCGTTACGTTCCGGCAGGGCGACGAGAGTCCGATCGAGATGACGCTGCGGCGGCAGTAGCAACCTTTGCTACGGGAAGACGGGATCTAGCGGAACGACGGGCCTGCCGTCCGAGTTCGCCATACCGTCGCCCGCGTATGGTGTTGCCCAGCTGTGAGTGTCAGCGCGCTCCGGGAAGTCACTCAATACGCGCGCCCCACCGAACCTCGCATCGAAGCACTCATCAGGAGGCCCGCGGGATTGACTCCAGGCACGGGGGCGAGCACCTGCTGCCAGAAGTTCGTACCCACCAACGACTGGCTGCTGGGAATCGGAATCTGGAATGTCGCGCGGGCGTTGGTAGCGACCCCAAAAGCTGTAGCATCCGGTGCCACGCGCAGGAAACAGCCTGTCAGGCCGTATCCTGAAAGGTCGAGCGGCAGAACGGTGGCGCCGCTAATTTGATCGCTGAAGCCCATGGTGAGAACGGCGTTCGATTGCAGAAGCGAGAACGCAGTGACCTGCAGCGTTGCGCCAATCCATGCGCGCGACCATGGTTGTTCCAAGCCGATCTGCGGAAAGCCGGGGCTCGGACACACGTCACCATGCGGCACATACAAGGCCGGGTTGGCATCGCTCAGGTAGACCATCGTGGTCGGAGAGTCGCCGTAATAGAAGCGATTCCGGATCCTGTCGTAGGCGGTACCCGCGTAGATCAGAGGGAGGTTCGTGAGCGTATTGACCGCAATCCATCCAACTGCTGGATCCCAGCGCAGAATCTGGGCCGTCGGCGGAGACCAACTCAGACGAAGAGGCACGCCTCGATGGCTGTCAAACCACAGGGTGGCGCCAAGCGGACCGCTGTCGGGGTACTGCACCCAACCGGTAATTGGGTCCCACTCCCACGTAGTTGCGTAGGCAGCACTTTGGGTGCCAGACGAGTGCCAACTGCGGCCGAAGACAATCACTTTGTCACGCGCTTCGTCATAGACCATCGCGTGGTAGGTCCAGTCACTTTGCCCGGGGCTGTTGTTGGTTATGATGAGGGGCGACTGGGACGGGATCAGGGTCCAGGCCATCCCGTCCCATTCGTAGAGCTGAAGCAACCGCGGCTGAGGCGCTACTCCGTCGGGTGAAAGCGAGATCACCCGGCCTCGCCCGCGGTGGTAGGTGATCAAGTCGTCAAAACGGGCGTACGGAGGAGCACTATTGATACTGATCCAAGACTGACCGTCCCACTCCATCGTCATTCCAGGGCCGACAGCTACCACCTGCTCTCGTTGTTCGTCAAACGCCATGAGCGGGGTGCCTCCAAGGCCAACCACCTGAATCCAGTTGGTACCATCAAACTCATGCGTGATTCCGAAACCTCCGTCCGGGACAATCAACCGATCTCGAACGGAGTCGTACACCATGTTATTGGTCAGGGGACTCAGCAGGTTCGACGAGACGACCTGGCAGGCGGCCGAGTCAACGAAGAAAGCACAAGCGGACACAATCGTCAGAGTATTCACAACGCACCTTCAATCGTGATACGAAGCCCAGTCTACAAGACGACGGAGGGGCCAGTGTTCGTGAGGATAGCCGCCTGTAGCCCCATCTGAGCTACCATGGCTCTGGTGAATGTCTACCCCCCAATCGTGCGTAGCCCCGGGTCTTTCGGCCGCGTTTGCGTGGCAAACGAAGATGCTAGCCGGCTGCGCCACCCGGAGTCCGGCCTACCGAGCCTAGAATCGAACCGAAGTCCTGGCCAAGGGCGATCTCGGGTGGACGTGCACGACGACGGTTACGTTCCGGCAGGGCGACGAGAGTCCGATCGAGATGACGCTGCGGCGG
>JADZDL010000090.1 GCA_020851075.1 Planctomycetota bacterium
AGCAAGCATGCAGTTGTTGATGGCGGTGCGTACCAAATAACTGTGCCAGGATCGCAGGTGGCGGGGTAAGTTTGGCGGGACCTGCTGGGCTTGATGCCAGTGCCTGGGCGCGAGTTGGAAGTCTGCTGCGCCTGGCTCGGTGCCTGCCCCGTGCCTATTCTGACGCCGTCCACTTGCACGAAGCCACATGGGAACCAGAGACGCTCCAAGCAACTGGCTCTGGATCAGCACTCCCGAGTTCTATGTCGACCGTCTCGGGCGCGAGCGGAGTGACCTGCGTCCGGGGGCCAAGGGAGGGCCAAGGGGGCGTGGTGGACTTGCACCAAGACAACCCGACGAGGTGACTTGGCATTGGTGTGGCGCACCTCACTGAGATCCGACATTGGGTACGTGATCTGCGCTGAAAGCGACGCGTTCCCTTTGCACAAGGACAAGTTCGCGCGTGATCGAGGATGGCGCTTCGGCTGCGCATACCGAGTCCTGTGCAAATTCCGGGCGCCCCTCACCCATGCGGTCCTTCGTGAGGATTCATGGAGTGGGCGTTCTCAGGGGCGGTCTCCAGGGCTTGGCCAAGCTCATTCCAAGCCATGTCTGGTCGCACCTGTTCGGGTGCTTCCGCGTTCGCGAGGGCTCTGCCCTGGGCATGGTCATGCGCCGAGCAACGGCGCGTATGCCCCGCCTTCTCCGCGAGCAGAACATCGAGTCCGATCTGATGACGCGTTCTCCGAAGTTGGCCCGGGTTCTTCCGCGGCTCGCCCTCTGGAGCAAGGGTGAGAGCTTGGGGCGTCAGTTGATCTGTCCGGATACGAGCGGGCGCCTCGACCTTCTTTTCTCGACGCCCGGCAATCGAACTTTGCTGGTTGTCGAGTTCTAGGCCGTCCGGGCCACTTCTGCAACCTTTGGCCAGGTCTGTTCCTACATGGGTTCGGTGGCGAAGCGCTTGGCTAAGGGGCGGCGTGGGCTTTGGCCAGTGATTGCACCCGATGCGGATGCGTCGTTCGACGCATGCCTACGAACGAACCGAGATGTCAGGTTTCGTTCGTTGGTTGGTCTCGGCTACGAACCATGAAGGTTTACTGCTAGATGGGCTGCCTACCACCCGCACGTCGCGAGCCCTGCCCACCATTAGGAACAACAACCTCTAATTCGCCGGTGATGAGTTGGTGATCGATGGAGCCACGGTCGGCGCGTCTGGTGCTGGAGTGTTCGACCGCTTGGACGATCGGCGGCTTCTCCTGGCCAGGCCGGGTCGCTCGACACGGTTCACGACCCCGAGGCGGATGCGTGGCTGAGGGACCTACTCCCTCGTCCCACGCAGTGACTCCCGAGCTAGGCAGGGCTGCAGCCTGCCCAGCCAGCCCCAAACTTGATTGCCGCCTGGTTGGTGGCAGTCTTGTGTGGGGCTGCTCGTCGAGGTTTCGACGGACCAGTGCACCGTTCCCAGTAGTCCTTCAGGTGTGGCGATGAGCAACGACAACGGGTGGATCGCTGAGTCTGCGGAGCTGGCGTGGCACGCACTTTCGCGTATCGGATGGTTGCTGAGCCAGTTGGTCAGCGAGGATTCACGTGAACGCGTGTACCAGCAGCTTCGAAGGGGCCGCTCTGACCCCGAACAGGTATCGCGCTGGTACGAGTCCGTCTGGGAGAAGGCTGCAGACGATCGTGAAGGCCCGGTTCTCGTGGGCGCGGCCACCAAGCAAGGATTCCATCAGAGTTTCGGTCACTGGTGGTTCCATACCATTGCCGGAGCGACACTCTTGGATGAGTTCGGTGAGCTAGCCCGTCGCATTGGCGAGCGAGCGTCTCCCTTCACATCGGTCAGTCATGGTCTCGTGGGCATCGATGAGCATGTCTGCGGCAAATCACACTTCGAGTCGATCGCCAAGATTCTGGGCAGGATCGAAAGTCTGGCTGAGTCAGCGGAGAGTGGCGGCCTGATCGGCTTCTGCTCTCGTTTGCCCCTGGCTCGGCTTCACGAGGGGGTGGGACTCGAGAAGCAGCTGGCGATGGAGCGTCACGGTCGGAATGCCGCAGAGTACGAAGAAGTCGATGAGCCTTGGATCCCGATCGACGAGGCGGCGGAACTGGCTGGGGTGTCGAAGTTCACCGTTCGCAGGTGGTCGAAGGCCAAGCGAGACCCGATGCCATTGCAGCGCGCGGAGGACGGCCAGCCACTCCGGCCGTTCCTGGCCCGCGTGTCCGATGTTCGAGCTTGGGCGGGAAAGGCAGCACAGAGGGCTTCCCGTTCTCATGGGAAAATGCCGCAACAGGAGCCGCAATAGGCCGCAATAGGCCGCAACGCATCAGGGAGCCGTTCCTGCCCTCGCTGCGCTGCAGTAGATGGCCGTCATGGCAACAAGAACAGAACCCGCGGAGAGGCTCCCGGACGCGGAGGGCATGGCGCAAATCCTGGGAGTGGGCCGTGGAACGGTCGACATGCTTCGCAAGGCCGGTCGCATCCCATGCGTGTGGATCGGCCCGAAGACCATTCGATTCGACCCGGAGGCAGTGGTCGCGGCCTTGTCTGCCGGGAGCACTGCTGAGGTTCCGGCGTGGGTGGTGGCGTCATGACCTCCATCCTCCCCAGGATGCTCGACGTTCGTAAGTTGGCGATTGCGCTCGCCATCGAACCGATCGAGCTCGTGCGGCAGTTGTTGAGTGATCAAGTGCCTGTGATGTCGCTCTCGCCGAGGCGATGGCGCGTCGCCGATCGCGACTTCAATGCGTGGCTCCAGCGCCGCCAAGAGCAGGCTCGGAAGGAGGATGAGCAGCGCAAGCTGCGACTGGGCCATGTCGCCGGAAAGGCCGCGGCAAAGGCCTCGAAGCGGAGGGCGAAGTTCTCCCGATGAGCCTACGCCTGCTCCTCGCTCGCGAACGTTGGCTTTGGTTCGACGATGTAGAGCAGCGGATCGAGAACGCGCGCCGCCTCGTTTCTCAGCAGAAGGGGCGACGGGTGCTTGTAGCGGGCACTGGAGCGAGGGTCGGTGTGTCGCGTCAGGGCATTGCACACGTGGTCTGGAACGCCACCGTCAGCGAGGAGGGTCGCCAGGGTGTGCCGCATGCTGTGCGGGTGGAAGCGGCTTCGCAGGCGCTCAGGCAGGACCTTGCGGAACCTGCGGAACAGACCGTTGAGGATGCTCTCGCGACGTTCTTGCTCAGTGCGGGCCGGCATGCCTTCCTTCTGTGGACCGCGAGGTGCACCGGCGGGGACGAGATGGTCTTTTGGGCCAAGGCCTTCCATCAGCGTCTGCAAGACGGAGGCCAGCGGTTTCGTGATGGGAAGGTTGCAGATGTTCCGCTTGCCCTCCAGATCTCGGAGAACGCCTGCCTTGAGGTCCACCTGCTCTCGCCGGAGTCGGCAGAGCTCGGCGCGCCGCAGGCCGGAGAACGCAAGGGCTGCGACGATGCGCCAGGACCGCTCGGCCGTTGCCCACTTCTGCTGGCGCATCGCGGTGATGATCTCGGCGAGTTCCTCGATGCTGTAGTGCCCGGATTCCTTGGGCATGGTCTTGGGCAACTCGATGCGATCCAGTGGCGATGGCGGGGCGAAGTGGTCATTCAGGATGGCCAGGCGGAACACGCGGCCGAGGGCGACGAGGTTCTTGCGGATGCGGCCTTCACTGATTGGCTTCCCGCGGTGTCGATCCGCCCGTCGCCTCTGGATGAACTCCTGGATGCGCTGCCGGGTGACCTCGTGAAGCGGGGTGTCCGCCCCGAAGAAGTCGCTAAGCGTGATGAAGTGCTCGTGGTAGCTACGCCAGGTCCCTTCTTTACCTTTAACCGTATCGAGAACCCCCTGACAGGCCTTCTCGAACGTGATGAGTGTCACGCCATCCGAACTCTTTGCGCGGGCAACCATCTGGTCGGCCTCGGCTCGAGCCTCTTCGTAGGGCCTGTTCTTGCCGTAGACCCTCTTCCCGTCCACGCGGGGGCACGCCTGATAGCGGTGCCCGTGCTTGGCTGTCCAGCATACGTAGCGGCAGTTCGGTGGAGCCTTCCTCGGGCGCCCAGGACCGCGTTTTCCCACCCTTTGGCCTGCATCATGGTGGCGATTTTGGTGGCGGATATCGCCGACATCAGGAACAGCCTCTTCGTCATTTGTGGCCATAGAGGCCGAGAATAGCATCTAATGAATACAATCGCAAGTTGCTGGAGAGTGGAAAACCACCGGACTGTCGATCCGGTGGTTGCCGGTTCGATCCCGGTCGCCCTCGCCACTCAAAACCCCGCAGGACTTGCCGTAAGGCTTTGTTCTGTGGGGTTTTTCGTTTTCCGGGGGTATCCCTGGCAGGCCCGCGCGTGACCTGACCCGATCCCCCGCTATCCTGGCTCCCAGGAGCCCCGCTTGACCGAAACCGCCCGCCTCGACCCGAAGACCGATCTGCTGACCCTGCAGTGGATCAACCTCGAGTTCGCTTCGAACTGCAACCTGCGCTGCAAATGGTGCTCGCTAGACCACGACAAGCCCAAGCAGTTCATGTCGAAGGAGCTGCTGGCCAAGGTGCTGGACGAGGTGATCGCCGACCCAGGCATCCAGCTCGATCGGATCGAACTGCACAATGCCGGGGAGACGCTGCTGCACCCGGACCTGGCTGGCATGTTCGAGGTGATCCGCGCGCGCAAGGACAAGCTGCCAACGATCAACCTGCTGACCAACGCTGGCGCGATGAACGAGGCGAAGCGGCGCACGATTCTCGACTCGGGCGCGATCGATGTGATCCGGTTCAGTGTCGACGGCGGCACGAAGGCGGAGTTTGAGGAGCTGCGGCGGCCGGCGCGGTGGGACCAGATCCGGGACAACATCAGCGCCTTCCTCGACG
>JADZDL010000091.1 GCA_020851075.1 Planctomycetota bacterium
CAGGCGACGTTCGTACGCGGTGTCGACAAGATGTTCGACAACATCAAGAGCTCGATGAAGGGCGTCTCGGCGACGACGTCGTTCTCGACGGCGATCGTCGGTGTGGTCGGGGTGATCATGACCTTGCTGGGCGGCCAATCGATCCTGGCTGGCGAGATGACACTCGGCGATTTCGTCATGTATCTCGTCTTCGTCGGCCTCGTCGTCGGCCCCGTCGTGAACATCGCGTCGATCAGTACCCAGATCAGCGAAGCGTTCGCCGGCATGGATCGACTGCGCGAACTGCGCGAAGTCGTGCGCGAAGATGCCAACGATTCCGCGCTGCAGCCGTGTCCCAGCGTGCGCGGCGAGGTCCGTTTTGAAGACGTGAGTTTTGCCTATGACACCGGCAAGACCGTGCTCGAAGGCATCACGTTCGACGCGCCCGCCGGTTCGACCACGGCGCTCGTCGGCACGAGTGGCGGCGGTAAGACGACGCTGGCCGGGCTCGTACTGGCCTTCCACCGCCCACTCACCGGGCGCATCTTCATCGATGGCCGCGACCTGTCGACCCTGCGCCTGCACGACTACCGTTCGCACCTCGGCGTCGTGCTCCAGGACAACTTCCTGTTTGACGGCACCATCGCCGAGAACGTCGGCTTCTCGCGCCCCAACGCCTCGCGCGCCGAGATCGAAGCCGCCTGCCGCACGGCGCATTGCGAAGAGTTCGTGGCCCGTTTCGAGAAGGGGTATGACACCGTCGTCGGCGAACGCGGCGTCAAACTCTCGGGAGGTCAACGCCAACGCGTCGCGATCGCACGCGCCCTGCTCGCCGATCCGCGTATCCTCGTGCTCGACGAAGCGACCTCGATGCTCGACAGCGAGAGCGAAGGCTTGATCCAGGAGGGCCTGCAGAAGCTGCGCCAGCAGCGCACGACGTTCGTGATTGCGCACCGCCTGTCGACGATCCGCAGCGCCGACCAGATCCTCGTCATCGAGAAGGGTCGCATCCTCGAACGCGGCAAGCATGCCGAGTTGCTGGCGCTCGGCGGGCGCTACAAGGAGCTGTACGAGCGCCAGCACAGCTATGAGGAGAACCGGTTTGTGAATCCCGGTGAGGACTATCTACCGCCGAGTCTCGGGTAAGAGCTGGCACGACTTGCCCACCGGCCGGGGTCTGCGCATAGACTCCCGCCATGCCATGCTCTCCCCACCGCCGCCTGCTGCCGTGCCTATGGCTGGCCGCGACCAGCCTGCTGCAAACCGAGCTGCCCGCGCAGAAGCTCAAGGTCTACGTGCTCGCGGGCCAATCGAACATGCAAGGCCACGCCAAGGTGTCGACACTCGACTACCTGGCCGACGACCCCACCACGGTGCCGCTGCTCGCGAAAATGCGCGATGCCGACGGCAAACCAACCGTCTGTGAGCACGTGTGGATTTCGTACCTCACGCAAGCCGCGACGGGCGACGGCAGCGGTGTGGGCCACGGGCAATTGACGGCTGGTTACGGGGCCCGCCAGGACCCGGCGCAGGACGGCGGCAAGATCGGGCCCGAGTTTACGTTCGGGCTGCGCATGGCCGAGTCGTACGACGGACCGATCCTGCTGATCAAGACCGCGTGGGGTGGCAAGTCCTTGCACACGGACTTTCGCTCACCCTCGGCTGGCCCGTTCGTGTTCGACGAAGCGTCGCTCGCGCAGCTGCAGAAGCAGGGCAAGGACGTAGCGAAGATCCAGGACGAGAAGGTCACTGCGACGGGCCGCTACTACCGCGAGATGATCGAGCACGTGCGCAGTGTGCTCGCCGATCCCAAAGCCGTGTGCCCCGACTATGACCCGAAGCTTGGCTACGAACTCGCCGGGTTCGTCTGGTTCCAGGGCTGGAATGACATGGTCGACCGCGGCGTCTATCCAAAGCGCGACCAGGCGAACGGCTACGCGGCCTACAGCGAGTGCCTCGCCCACCTCATCCGCGATGTCCGCCAGGACCTCAAGGCGCCCAAGCTGCCGTTCGTGATCGGCGTCATGGGCGTCGGCGGCCCGGTTGCCGAGGGTGACCAGACCCGCGTCGTGCACGCCAACTTCCAGGCAGCGATGGCCGCCCCCGCCTCGCGGCCGGAGTTTCTGGGCAACGTCGCCGCCGTGCCGACCGCGCCCTACTGGGACCTGCCGCTCGCCGCGATCGTCGACAAGCTCGACCACGTGCGCGACATGGAACGGCGGCTGCGCGCCAAAGACAAGAACACGGCCAACCGGGATGGCTCGATGAGCGCCGAGCAGCAGGCCGAGTACATGGCCAAGTACCGCGCCGAACGCATCAGCCCGGCGGAAGAGACGATGTTGGCGCGCGGCGCGTCGAACGCGGGCTACCACTACCTCGGCTGCGGCAAGACGATGGCCCGGATCGGGGTCGCGTTCGCGGACGCAATGCGGCAGCTCGGCGGCTGACGGGCGGGCCGCCGGCAGGGGCTCTTGGCTGGGGCCCCTCTGCTGGCCCCTTGGCATGGCGACTGCGCAGCCGGATTCCCGACAATCGTGATCTGCGAAGGAGCGGGCTCACGCTTGTGCAATCGCCAGCAATCCCGCCGGCGACGCGGATCCAATTTGCCGCGCTCTCTCGCGTTCTCGCCAAGCCCCCTCCATGAAGACCCAGACCCACGTTGGCATCGCCCTGCTCGCCGCGCTGTTCGCGACCGAACACGCGGTGGCCCAGATCACCGTCAACACCAACGATCGAAATGCGGTCGTCAGCCTGTTCAACACCGTCTACCTGCCCGCCAGGAACAACAGCAACCACGGCTGGACCGGCGCGAGTTCCGGTTGTACGGCTGGCACGCTGAACGCGCAGTTCGTCACCGATTCGCTCACCACGCTGAACGTGTTCCGCGCCATGGCGGGCATGCCCAGCGTGACGTTCGGCAACCCGCGCAGCTTCCCGACCTCGGGTTCCGGCAACGTGGACTGCCAGCAAGCCGCGCTCATGCTTCACGCCGCCGGGACGCTGAGCCACAACCTGCCACCGAGCAGTTCCTGTTGGACCAGTGCGGGCAATGCGGCGCTGGGCACCGCCAACCTTGCCGGCGGCCTCGTCGGGCCAGGTGGCATGGAGCTCCTGATCGACGATGGCAACGGCGATCTCGGCCACCGTCGCTGGATGCTGCATGAGCCGCAACTGCAGATGGCCATGGGCTCGACGAGCACCTACATGGTGCTCGACGTGCAGGGGCCGATGTCGACCGGCAACCGCACCCGATTCTCGGCGTGGCCGCCAGCGGGCTTCGTTCCCTACCAATGGGCCTACGACAGCTGGTCGTTTGCCGTGCCTGGTCAGAACCAGGACCCGTTCAACTCGCAGACGTGGGCGGATTACTCGAATGCCACCGTCAGCGTGACTCGCAACGGTGTTGCGGTCCCCATCAGCGTGCGCACGCCGGGTCAGTGCATCTTCTGCTACGACAATGCAATCGCGTGGACCTTCAACCCGCCGATCCCGCGCAATGGTGGCATGAACGACACGCCCTACGTCGTCACCATCAGCAACGTCGCGCACACCGCGCAATCGACCTACACCTACACGGTGACCCTGATCGACGCGGTCGGGGCCACCCCAGACGAATGCGGCGGCGCCCTGGCACTGAATGCCGGGGTCAACGGCCCCTTCGACACGACGGCAGCCACGACCTCGCTGCCCGCGTGGCCCTGCGGCCCAGGCACCAAGGACCTGTGGTTTACCTACACTGCCGCGAGTGCGGGCACCCTGACCGCGTCGACGTGCGGCCTCGCCAGCTTTGACACCGTGATGGAGGTGTTCTCGGGCACCTGCGGCGCGCTGGTGAGCCTTGCCTGCAACGACGACGATCCAACCTGCAACCTGCAGTCGTCGATCGCCGTTCCCGTCACCCCCGGCACCTACTTCCTGCGCGTTGGCGGATATGGCAACAACAGCGGCAGCTTCAGCCTGAACGTGACGGGCCCGGCGGGCGGCGCGCCGGCGACCGCGACCCCCTACGGAGCAGGCTGCTATCTCGCTTCGAAGGCCTTCTACGAGCTGTTTGCTGCGTCCTCCGCCTTCGACCTCGACAACACCCGCATGCGCCTTGTGCGCAACGGCAACTTCTACATTGCCAGCGCCGCGGGCAACTACGTCGCTCCCACTGCGGCGGCAACGGTGCTCAACCTCGGCGACGATGCGTTCACCACGGTCAACCTCAACGGCACGTTCCCGTTCCCTGGCGGCACGACGACGAGCTTCGAGGTCTGTTCGAACGGTGTCGTCTCGGTCGGCACCGGCAACGGGTCGGCCACCGCGCCAACCGCCGCCGCCTGGCTCGGCAGCACGCAGCAACGCTGGGGAACGTGGCACGACTTCGATCCGTCGCCCACCGCCAGCGGCAAGGTCAAGTTCCAGAAGATCGGCGCCATCGCGTATGTCACGTGGGATGGAGTCTTCGACTTCAACACGACGACGCCCAATACATGGCAACTGCAGTTCGACCTCAATACCGGCAACGTCACCTACGCCTGGCAGAGCATGAGCCATCTGGGCAATGCCCTGCTCGTGGGGTGTGCCGCGGCCGCGCCCAACAACGACGCCGGCAATCGTGACATCTCGGCCTCGCTCGGCGCGTCCTTCCGCACCAGCGCGCAGAACCTGCAACCGCTGAGCCTCAGCAGCACGCTGCCCGTGCTCGGCACAACCATGGCCCTCACGACCACGAGTTACCCAACGACGTCGACGTTGGGCGTGCTCGCCGAGAGCTTCGTGCAACACGATCCAGGCATCGACCTGAGCTCCTTCGGCATGCCTGGCTGCCGCCAGTATCTCAATGCCGACGTCACCAGCATCATGCTGCTGAATGGCGGGACGGGGGTCTACCAGCAGAGTTTGCCGAACTCGAACAGCATGCTCGGCGTGCAGTTCCTCGCCCAGAGCTTCGTATTTGCGCCGGGAGCCAACGCCACCGGCGTCATCGCCTCCAACGGCATGAGGCTGGTCCTGGGGCGCTAACAGGCCCCGCGGCCCGATGGGGTTTGCCTTTGCTCGCGTACGCGCCATTCTTCTCATGGCCGTCCGGCAAACCCCATGAACCGAGTTCGAGTGTCTTGCCCAGCGTGGCTCGTCCTGTTCGCCGCGGCTCTGCCGCTGGTGGGACAAGGCGAAGGCACCGCGACGTCGCCGTTCCGGCAGCCGGTGCGCATCGGCACACTGCCGAAGAAGACGATCCCCGAAGCGTCCGGCATCGCGAGCAGCCGCCGCTACGAAGACCTCTACTGGACGCACAACGACTCCGGCGGCAAAGCGGAGATCTTCGCGGTGCGTCGGAAGGGCGATCTCGTGCGTCGGATTGCCATTCCTTGGGCGACGAACAACGACTGGGAAGACATCGCGATCGACCACCAGAATCGGCTCGTCGTGGCCGACCTCGGCGACAACTTCGCGCAGTACAAGGAGCACACCCTCTATCGCTTTGCCGAGCCCGATCCCGCGGGCGATACACCGGTGACCGACATCGAGACCTTCCGCTTTGCCTATCCGGCCGAGCTTGGCCGGCTGGATGCCGAAGCTTTTTTCCTTCGCGAGGACTGGGCCTTTGTGTTGACCAAACAAAAGGACTGCGCGCGATTGTTTCGTATTTCTCTTCGAAAGCCAAGTGGCCGTGACGAAGTGCCGATCGCGGCCGAGCTCGTTGGCAGCTTGGGCGACCTCACACAGGTGACCTCGGCCAGCCTGAGCGACGATGGCCGCCACCTCGCCGCGCTCACCTACCAGGGCATCGTGGTCCTGGACTTGGCGCAGGCACTACAGCCCAAACTGCCTGCCGCGGACTTGTTGAACACGTTGCAAGCTGCTGAACGCCGCGAGAAGAAGGTGTTCCTCGGCCAATGTGAGGGCGTCACGTGGCACGGCACGGAGCTCGTGGTGTGCACCGAACAAGGCCCGTTCCAGTGGGGCACACCAGTGCTCTGGCAGATCACGCCGAATTTGCCGAATGGAACAACACCCGGTCACGCCGACGGCATGAAGTAGATCGCCATGCCACCGAATACCGCGACCGCCATCACCCAATAACACACAAACCGGTAGACGCGGTGCTGCATGCGTTTGGCGTGATCCCCGTAGTGCCCACGTTCGATATCGCGGGCCGCGGCGAGGCCTCCCGCCGAATCGGCCTGGTTGTGGCGCTGCCATTGCTTCAGTCGCCGCCCGCCACTGGTCTGGCCGATATTCCGATGGTACCAGCGCGACAGCCAGATCATCGGCCCCACGAGCAGGAGCACGAAAAGGGTCAGGTAAACGGCCTGGAACGTGCCGTCCGCGAACCAGGTGACCAGCATATCGTGCATGGGACCGACCTTGGTCAGGCTACCGGCTCGAGGCTCTGCCGATTCTGCTGCAGCGCCTGCACAACGAGCGGCAACATGCCGTGATCGCCGCCGGCGTCCAGCATCGCGAGGATCTCACGGCGCATGCGCGGTTCCCAGAACCGCTTCAAGTGCGACGCGATGTTCTCGACCGCCACCTTGGGATCCGGCTCCGCGGCGAAGAACCCGCCGATCTGGTTGGCCATCTTGACGAGCTTCTTGCCGTCCATCACGCACCTCCCTTCGGCGCACCCGGGAGCAGCGATTCCTGCGTCTTCTCGAACGTCTCGAACTCCTGCTGCCACCGCGAAGCGGGCGCCTTCGTCGGCGAGACCTGCACGGCCGTCACCTTGTATTCGGGGCAGTTCGTCGCCCAATCGGAGTTCTCGGTGATGACCACGTTGGCCCCCGATTCGGGATGGTGGAACGTCGTATAGACGACGCCCGGTTGCATGCGCTCGGTGACGACGGCACGCAACGTCGTGTCGCCCTTGCGACTCTGCAGCGACACAAACTCGCCGTCCTTGATGCCACGCTGTTCGGCGTCGTGCGGATGGATCTCCAGCACGTCGGCACCGTGCCAGGCCGAATTGGCGGTGCGCCGCGTCTGCGCGCCGACGTTGTATTGCGACAGGATGCGACCGGTGGTCAGGATCAGCGGGAACTTCCGCGACGTGCGCTCGTCGGTGGCGAGGTAGTCGGTGACCATGAAGCGGCCCTTGCCGCGCACGAAGTGGTCGATGTGCATCGTCGGCGTGCCGTTCGGCGCCGCGTCGTTGCAGGGCCACTGGATGCTGCCGAGCTCGTCGAGCTTCTCGTAGGACACCCCCGTGAAGGTCGGCGTCAGCGCCGCGATCTCGGCCATGATCTGCGACGGGTGGTCGTAGTGCATCGGGTACCCGAGTGCCTTGGCAAAGGCCACCGTGACCTCCCAATCGGCCATTCCCGCAAGTGGCGGCATGACCTTGCGCACGCGACTGATGCGCCGTTCGGCGTTCGTGAACGTGCCGTCCTTCTCGAGGAACGACGCGCCCGGCAGCACGATGTGCGCGTACTTGGCGGTCTCATTCATGAAGATGTCCTGGACGATGATGCACTCCATCGCCTCCAGGGCCTTCTGCACGTGCTTGGTGTCGGGGTCGCTCTGCGCGATGTCCTCGCCTTGCACGTAGAGCGCCTTGAACGAGCCGTCGATCGCGGCGTCGAACATGTTGGGGATGCGCAGACCAGGCTCGGCGGAGAGTGGCACGCCCCAGGTGGTCGAAAACAGCGCGCGCACCGAGTTGTCGCCGACGTGGCGATAACCCGGGAACTCGTGCGGGAACGAGCCCATGTCGCACGACCCCTGCACGTTGTTCTGGCCACGCAGCGGATTCACGCCGACACCCCGGCGGCCGACGTTGCCGGTCAGCATCGCGAGGTTGGCGATCGCCATCACGGTCGTGCTGCCCTGGCTGTGTTCGGTGACGCCGAGGCCGTAGTAGATGGCGCCGTTTGGCGCGCTCGCAAACAACCGCGCCGCCCCGCGCAGATCGGCAGCGGCAACGCCCGTGGTCTTCTCGAGCTCTTCGGGCGAGTTCTTCGGCAGCGCGATGAACGCCTTCCACTTCTCGAACTCGGCGATATCGCAGCGTTCGCGAATGTAGTCCGCCTTCTCGAGCCCCTCGGTCACGATCGTATGCGCGAGCGCGTTGAGCACCGCGACGTTCGTGCCGGGCAGCAGCTGCAGGTGGAACTCCGCTTCGATGTGCGGCGAACGCACGAGTTCGATGCGGCGCGGATCGATCACGATGAGGCCCGCCCCACCGCGCAGCCGCCGTTTCATGCGCGACGCGAACACCGGGTGCGCATCGGTCGGATTGGCGCCGATCACGATCACGCAATCGGTCTCATCGACACTGTCAAAGTCCTGCGTGCCCGCCGATTCGCCGAGCGTCGTCCTCAGGCCATAACCGGTCGGCGAGTGGCAGACGCGCGCGCAGGTATCGACGTTGTTGTTGCCGAACGCGGCGCGGATGAGTTTCTGCACGAGGTAGGTCTCCTCGTTGGTGCAGCGCGAGCTCGTGATGCCGCCCACGGAGTCACGGCCGTACTTAGCCTGGATGCGGCGAATCTCGCTCGCCGCGTGCGCAAACGCCTCCGCCCAGCTCACCTCGCGCCACGGGTCGGTGATCTTGCTGCGGATCATCGGCTTCTGCACACGATCGGGGTGCGTCGCATAGCCCCACGCAAAGCGGCCCTTCACGCACGAATGGCCGTGGTTGGCCTTGCCGTCCTTGTTGGGCACCATGCGCACGACTTCGTTGCCCTTCATCTCGGCGCGGAACGAACACCCGACACCACAGTACGCGCACGTCGTCACGACCGCGTGGTCAGGTTGCCCCGCGTCTGCGATCGACTTCTCCATGAGGGTCGCGGTCGGGCAGGCCTGCACGCAGGCGCCGCACGACACGCACTCGCTGTCGAGGAAGTTGGTGGGGCCCGCCGCGATCTTGCTGTCGAAGCCGCGGCCCTGCACGGTGAGTGCAAATGTACCCTGCACTTCTTCGCACGCGCGCACGCAGCGCGAACAGACGATGCACTTGGTCGGGTCAAACGAGAAGTACGGGTTGCTCTGGTCCTTCGCCGCGACGAGGTGGTTCTTGCCTTCGTAGCCGTAGCGCACTTCGCGCAGACCGACCACGCCGGCCATGTCCTGCAGTTCGCAATTGCCGTTGGCGGGGCACGTGAGGCAATCGAGCGGATGGTCGCTGATGTAGAGCTCCATCGTCGACCGGCGCAGATCGGCGAGTTTCCTGGTCTGCGTCTTCACCTTCATGCCGGGTTCGC
>JADZDL010000092.1 GCA_020851075.1 Planctomycetota bacterium
CCTTCCTTGATGGTCAGCAGACCGAACCCGATCGCGACCAGGGCAATCGCCCGCGTCCAGAGACTAGGTACCTGTTTGATTCCACTCATGATCATTTCCTTGTCAAGACTTGCCTGTCGGCGTTGGCCGTGATGGGTGGGCCTATTCGCCCCGGTGATTTGCAAGTGCAACGGCCGATCTGACCGTCCGCGCTCAGATGAAGCCGAGCCCCGTCGACGGAGGAGGTATCGCGTACCCGCGAACGGGTATCGACCTGACTGCCCTGGCCGCGGATCATCCTGTGCGATGTGGCGCCCAAAAGATCGGCGGCGCTCGGCTCGCTCATCGAATCAGCCATCAGGTACTTGCATGTGACCTCCCACCACTTCTTCAGGTGTTCGGGATCGAATGGTCTCGGATCGCCAAGCGTCATGCTGCTTCTCCCGTGTCAGTGGGCTCGCGGCGGTTCATTGCGCACCGTAGAAATGTTCGACGAACGGTTTGCGGAATTCCCGATGACAGTTGAAGCAACTCGACTGGAGCTTCTGGAACGCAAGAATGGTGACCTCGCCGTCCTTGGCCCTGGCGCCCTTCGCAAGCGCTTCGGCGGCCATGTTGGTTTCGCCGTCATAGGCTTTAAACCGACCCGCGTCGGTGCCCGCGAAGGCCAAGATGCGCAGCCTTTCGGACATGGGCGGTTGGGGATGGTCGGCGACCCGGGGCGCGGTCTTCTCGATCAGCGCCCAGTCCTCGCGCGAGATGCCGTCGGTAATGACCTGCATGTTCCTGCCCAGTTCTTTCATGATGCTGCGCAGCGCAAGCGGCTTGGGGGCCTGTGCATCGGTTTCGGCCGGTGCGGGCGCGTTTGCAGCGGCCAGGGCGAACCCGGCGACCAAAATCGTTGCCGCGACGAGGAGTGTTCTCATGAATCTCGTCCATTGCGAGTTGAAGGCATGATCAACTGGCCGTCTTGCGAAACCGCGTTGACGCGAACCACAGCAGTCCGATTCCCATCGCCAGCAGATACAGGAACTGCGGCCACAGGGCCTCGAGACCCGCGCCCTTGAGAAAGACGGCGCGCACGATCTCGAGGTAGTGGCGCAGCGGGTTGGCCAGCGTCAGCCACTGGAAGACCCGCGGCATGCTGGCCACCGGGAACATGAAGCCCGACAGCAACAGCAGCGGCATGAAGACGAGGAAGCTGGTCATGAACGCTTCCTGCTGCGTCTTCGAAACGGTCGAGATGAGCAGCCCCGTGCCCAGCGTGCCGAGCAGATAGAGCACGGTGGCCACGAGCAGCATGGGCAGACTGCCCACGAACGGCACCTTGAACCAGAACAGCGCCAGTGCGAACACGAGCGCGAAGTCGACCAGGCTGATGAAGGCAAACGGCAGGGTCTTGCCGATGATCAGCTCGCCGGCGCTCAGCGGGGTGACCATCAGTTGCTCGAGGGTGCCGATCTCGCGCTCGCGTACGACGGCGAGCGAGGTCAGCAACAAGGCCACGAGCAGGATGATGGCGCCAATGACCGCCGGGACGTTGTAGTCGCGGCTCGCCAGATCGGGGTTGAACCAGGCGCGTTCGCGCAACTCGAGCGCGAGTGTGGCGCCGCCGCCGGCACGGCGAACGCCGAACTCCTGCACGATGCGTTCGGCGTAGCCGCGCGCGACGGTGGCGGTGTTGGAATCGCTGCCGTCGAGCAGCAACTGCACCCTCGCCCGACCGGCCGCCAGTTCGGCCGCGAAGCCGGACGGGATCACGAGCCCGGCCATCGCGTCGGCCCGGTCGAGCGAGGTCACGAGGTCAGCGGTGCGCGCCGATGCACCTGCCAGACGGAAGTAGCCGGAGGCGGTGAAGGCCTCGACGAGGTCGCGCGACGCTTGCGATCGGTCGTGGTCGACGACGAAGGTTGGCACGTTGCGCACGTCGGTGGAGACGGCGTAGCCGAACAGCATGAGCTGGATCAGCGGTGCGAGCACGATGACGCGCACCAAGCGCGGGTCGCGCAGGACCTGCAGGAACTCCTTGCGCACGATCTCGAAGATGCGCTCGATGCTTTGCATCATCCCGGCAACTCCTTGTGAAAGGCGCGAATAGCCAGCACAACGCCAATCACTGCGAAGGCCATCATCAGCAGTCCCTGAATGAAGAGCGCCTCGACCCCGACACCCTTGAGGAACAGGCCCCGCGTGACGACCACGAAATAGCGTGCCGGCACGAGCAGCGTCGCGCCCTGGAGCGGGAGCGGCATGTTCTGGATGGCGTACAGGAACCCCGACAGCAGGAAGGCAGGCAGGAAGGTCACGACCATCGCTACCTGGGTTGCGAGCAGCTGCGATCGGGTGACGGCCGACAGATAGATGCCCAGACCGAGCCCGCCGAAGAGGAACGCCGTCGAGGCCCCCAACAGCAGCAGGATGCTGCCGCGGAACGGCACGCCGAACAGGAAGACGCCGAGCGCGGTGCTCACCGCCACGTCGATCAGGCCAATCGCCAGATAAGGCAGCAGCTTGCCCAGCACGACTTCGGCGCGAGACACGGGTGTGGCCGCCAGCTGTTCCATGGTGCCACGCTCCCACTCGCGCGCGATGGTGAGCGACGTGAGCATGGCTGCGACGATCATCATAATCACGGCCACCAGCCCCGGCACGATCATGTTGCGCGACGTGAGTTCCTCGTTGAACCAGACGCGGGATTCGAGCGTGATCGGCGGCGCGCGCGACTCGCCCTTGAACTGCACGCGCAGCGAATACGCCTGAGCGATGGCCCGCGTGTAGGCGAGCACGATGGTTGCCGTGTTGGCGTCCGAGCCGTCGACGATCGCCTGCAGCTCGGCCGGCCGCCCGGCACCGAGATGGCGGCTGAAGTCGGGCGGGATGACGAGCACGAGCTGGGCGTCGCCGCGGTCGAGCAGGGGCCCGATCTCGTTCGGGCGGGTGAGATCGGCGCGCAAGCTGAAGTAGCCCGAGGCACGGAAGGCATCGATCAGCTCGCGCGACGCGGCACTGCGGTCTTCGTCGAGCACCGCGGTGCGGACATCGGCGACGTCGAAGCTGATCGCGTAGCCGAACAGCACCAGCAGCATCAGCGGCAGCACGAA
>JADZDL010000093.1 GCA_020851075.1 Planctomycetota bacterium
GAGACATTTGGCGGTTGGGACCCAGCCGCGTGGCCGCCGCCTGTTGCTCCGCCCGGGACATGGTTTACGGAGTTGGCGGCTGGCTGGTCGCACAACGTTGCACTGCGTTCAGATGGGCAGGCTGTGGGGTGGAGCTACGGCAACTGGCCCGCTGCGTTGATCCCCCCGCTGCCGCCGGGAACGAGTTACGTGCAGTGCGATGTGTCGAGCACTCACACGGTTTTGCTTCGCTCGGATGGCGAAGTAGTCGCCGTCGGTGACAACGCCCTCCATCAGTGTGACATTCCGGCTTTGCCGCCTGGCGTGTACTACGAAGAAGCGCGTGCAGCAACCAACTATACCGTGCTACGGCGTTCGGACGGGGTCCTGATCTCCCCCGGCCCCGTAGGAATTTGGCCGCTGAGCCCGCCGCAGGGGGTGGACTATGTGCAGATAGCGGAGAACGTCGGGGACGTATATGCCCTGCGATCGGACGGACATATCGATTCCACCATCGTGGGTGAGCGCCTGCCGCCACCACCGACGGGCGTCTACTACGTCGAAGTCGAAGGCGCCAACAGCAACTCCGCCGTCGTTGCCCGCCGTTCGGATGGACAGGCAGTCGGCCGCGATCCCTATGGTCTGATCGACACTCCTCCCCTGGATCCAGGGACGAGCTACGTCGAAGTCTCGGCCGCGTCAGGAGCCGGGTTTGTCGGTCGCGTTGGCCCCACGAGTACCTACGTCGCCGTCGGCGGCGGCTGTGCGGGCACTCTGCCGGCAGCGCGGCTCGTGCCGAGGGATACACCGCGAATCGGCAAGGTGCATGAAGTCACCGTCTTCGACCTGCCACAGCATTGCGCGTTCATGCTGTTTGGGTGGTCGCAGACCGCCCCCCTGTCGCTGAGTGGGTATGGCATGCCAGGCTGCGCTGCGCATGTGAGCCCTGATACCGCGGTGTTCGTGGCTGGGCAGCAGGGGCACGCGCGGTTCCGGTTGCCGATCCCGGACTACGTTGGGCTCGTCGGGTTGCATTTCTACAACCAGGCCCTGGTCTTGGACTCGGCGGCGAATGCGCTCGGCGCAGTGATGTCGGAGGCTTCGGAAGGCGCCATCGGGCACTGGTAGGTCCGTGGGCGCCCTGCTGGGAGGGCTTCCTGGTTTCGCCTGCCCGGGCCTTGCCAAAGTGGCGAGTCGGAAGACTTCGAGGGGTGGTTGCGCGATCGGGATTCTGGGCCACAATTCGTAGGCCTCCCCACGCCTTCCCAGGCGCTCGTCCCCTAGCACCACCAGATCCCATGCACTTGTCCAGGGCGCTGCTCTGCGCCACCACCCTGTCGTTGCTGTCCGTTGACTTCGTCAGCGCGCAGACTGTGTCCACTACTGTCGCAAATTCGGAGGAGTTGGCGTTCCAAATCGGAGGCGTGCAAGTGCGCCGATGGACCGAGAACGGCGTCGCCAAGGCCGCGATGAGCCGCGACGGTGGGCGCTCCTGGAGCAACCTGTTCCAGCCTGACGATCGCCTGCACTTCGTGCTCGCGCAGTACGACCCGAGCAGCAACGAACTGCACCTGCCGGCCCCGATGGGCGTGCCGGCGCAGAATCGGTTGTTCCTCGTGCAGTTCCAGACCCAGGTGCTCGAGCAGTACCAGGACCTGCTGCGGCAGCAGGGCGTCGAGATCCTGCACTACCTGCCTGAGAACGCGCTCGTCGTGCGCGGCGATCGTGCGCAGGTCGAGGCGTTGCGCAAGCAAGTTTGCGTGCGGTGGGTTGGCGACCTGCAGAACGGGTTCAAACTCGATGCGACGTTGCGTGAGTTTGCGACGTCGAGCGCGACGGAGCCGATGCAGTGCAACCTGGTCCTCTCAAGCAAGAAGGACCGTGGACGCCTTGCCGGACAGGTGAAGGATCTCGGCGGCGAAGTGACCGACCTCTGCGATGGCTCGGTGATGATCCAGGCCAAGCTCACGCCGGCGCAATTGCTGGCCGTGATGGACCTCGACACCGTGACCTGGGCCGATCCGACCACGGAGATCGGCTACGACATGGACAACGCGCGCATCCAAGGCGGCGGCAACTACGTCGAGACGCTCGGTGGCTTTACGGGCAACGGCGTGCGCGCCGAGATCACCGAGGCGTTCCAGGAGACCCATCCGGACTTCACGAACTTCGCGGGGCGGGTGGTCGTGCGCGGTACCAATACGACTGCGACGCACGGTCACTGCACGGCCGGCATCGTCGGCGGCAATGGCACCAACAACGCGGCGGCGCGCGGCATGCTGCCGAACGCGACGATCATCGAGGGGTATTACACCTCGTCGGGCGCCATCTATTCGCAGGCGACCGGCAGCACGAATCCGGCATTGCCGTGGCGTTCGATGTTGGCCACCGCGAGTTGGGGTTCGACTCCCACGACGCAGTACACGTCGATATCGCAGTCGATGGACGATGCGCTGTTTGATGCCGACTTCACGCGCTTCAACAGCCAGAGCAACCAAGGGAGCCAGAACTCGCGCCCCGAAGCCTGGGCCAAGAACATCATCTCGGGTGGTGGTGTGAGCCATGGCAACAACTCGAGTCCTGCCGATGACGTTTGGACCTCGGCGAGTTATGGGCCGGCCAGCGATGGGCGCCAGAAGCCTGATATCTGCGCCTATTACGACAACGTGTTGACGTCGGATCGCACGAGCACTTCGGGTTACAACACGGCGTCTGGCGTGGCGGGCAACTACACGTCGACGTTTGGCGGCACTTCCGCGGCGACGCCGATCTGTGCGGGCCACATGGGCATCGTCCAGGAGATGTTCACGGATGGCCTGTTTGGCAATCCGCTGCCGATGCCGGCAACGCCCGCCAACCGCTTCGACAACAAGCCTCACATGACCACGGGCAAGGCGCTGCTGTGCGGCACCGCGCGCCCGTATCCGCTGTCGCAGGTGGCGCGGCGCGTGCAGGGCTGGGGTTTCCCGGATCTCGCGCGGCTCTATGACAACCGCAACAAGATCGTGGTCGTCGACGAGTACGAGGCGCTGCAGATGGGGCAGTCGCGAACCTACCTCGTGTGGGTTGCGCCCGGGGCGCCCGAGTTCCGCGCGACGATGTGCTATGCGGATCCCGCGGCGCTGGCCAGCGCGGCCATCCACCGCATCAACAGTGTCGACCTCAAGGTCACGCGTATGAGCGACGGCGCGTTCTGGTGGGGCAACAACGGCCTCGCGACCAGCGACCAGACGCCGAGCGGCGGGGCGCCTAACGATCGCGACACGATCGAGGGTGTGCTGCTGAATAGCCCGCAGGCCGGCATGTATGAGGTGCGCGTCACGGCGACTTCGATCGTGCAGGACGGCAAGGTCGAGACGCCGGCGATGGACGTCGACTTTGCGCTCGTGATCTTCCCGACCGGCGGTGGTTATCTGAATCGCACCGGCATGACGCTCGACCTGCAATCGACGGGCGCTGGGAATCTCAGCGTGAACTGCGCCAACGTGCCGGCCAGCGGCTGGACCGAGGGCTTCACGTTCTTCTCGTTCAACACGGCGCGCGGCGTCGGCTTTGGCAAGCTGTTTGGTCTTGAGGATGACTTCCTCACCTCGGCGATCTGGACGCTGGGAGTCTCGACGGGGGACGTGTTCCACTTCACGAACAACGCTGCGAACTACCCCCACACGAGCTACACGTTTGATCCGTCGCTCGTGAGCGCGCTCGTCGGCCTGCAGATCGATGCGCAGGTGACGCTGTGGAATGGTGCCTCGATCGTGGCGCAGTCGAACGTCGATCGCATCACGCTGCAGTGAGGCTCGGCGCGGTGAAGTTGGCCGGGGCGCTGGCCTGCAGAGGTCGGTGGCCCTGGCGGTGCGTCGGCCCGGTGGCTGGTCCGCGTAGTCTGCGCCGTTCGTGTCTTGGAGGCCGCCGCCGGGCTACATGCCCGTGCCGGCGAGCACCGTGCGGAACGTGTGCGCGATGAGCTTGATGTCGAGCCACAGCGACCAGTTGTCGATGTAGTAGAGGTCCATCTCGACCCAGCGCTTGAACGAGACGCGGTTGCGGCCCCAGACCTGCCAGACGCACGTGAGGCCCGGCTTCACCGAGATGCGGCGGCGCTGCCACCACGAGTACTTCTCGACTTCGGAAGGGATTGGCGGGCGCGGTCCGACGAGGCTCATGTCGCCGAGCAGCACGTTGAAGAGTTGCGGCAGCTCGTCCAGGCTGAACTTGCGCAGCAGGCGGCCGGCGGGCGTGATGCGGGGGTCGTCCGGGATCTTGAACGCCGGGCCATCCTGCGTGCTCGCGCTGCGCAGCAGTTCTTGCTGGGCGTGCGCGCCGACGCGCATCGTGCGGAACTTGAAGCACGTGAAGTGCTCGCCGTTCTTGCCGACGCGGGTCTGGCGGAACAGGATCGGGCCGCTGCTGGTCGCCTTGACGGCGATCGCGCTGATCACAAACGCTGGCAGCAGGATGATGATGCCCACCGCGGCACCGACGACGTCGATGGCGCGCTTCGCCAGCTGCGCGAACGACTGGTTGGGCGGCGTGTGGAAGGTGAGGCCAGGCTGGCTGGCGTGCCAGGACAGGCCGACCCGCAGGTGCTGCAAGTCCAGGAAGGAGGGGAAGTACTGGATGCTCATGCCCAGCTCGTCGCAGGCATGGAAGACGCGGTGCACTTCGCCCGTGACGGCGCGTTCGGAGGGGCAGACCATGGCCAGGTCGGCGCGCTGCTCGAACAGGGTCTCGGCCAGGGTGTCGATCGAGCCGACCTGCTGGAGGTGGGGCATCTCGCTCGGGTCTTCCCCGGCGAACGGTACGAAGCCCACGAGTTCGACTTCGTGCTGGGTGTCTTGCGCCGAGGTCAGCGACCGGGCGCTGCCGCAGGAGCCGATGACCAGCGTGCGCAGGCGGCCGGTCCCGCGCGCAAGCGGAGTCTTGGCGAGGATGAGGCGGGTGGTCGTCATCGCGAGCAGGCCGACGAGCAACACCATCCAGATATCGAGGTTGGAGTGTCCGAGAATCGAAACCGTGAGCAGGCCAGCAACGCCCCAGGTTGTAGCCCAGGCTTCTACCATTCGCCGGAGCGCCTGGCCACGGTTGCGCTGGACCGGAACCTTGTAGGTCCCGAGACGGCTCGTCGCGAGCAGCCACACGCTGCCGAACACAACTGCGTGCGCCGCGACGTCGGCGGCCACGCGCCAGGGGGTCTGGTCGGCTCGGCCCGTCCAAATCCCGGCGCAGCTAAGGGCGCTGAGGATGGTGACCAGGTCGATGGCGACGTTGGCCGTCAGGAGGTGCTTGGAGCGAGGCATCGGTGGCGAAACGGTGGCGAGGGTGCGAGCGGCGACTGAAGGCGGCTACTAGTGCAGGTGATCGCTTTGGATACGCGGCTTGCGCCCGGTTCTCTGGGTGCCGATCAACTCTGCCCTACATCGGAGTAAGAGCGATTTCGTGGCACCTGTGACGTCAAAAAATCGACAATCTTGGGATCCGCGCTGAAGTCGGGATCACAATGGCGTCGTCGTCCTGGGACGGGGAGCCATCAGGCCGTTGCCAAGGCCGATTGCCGACGCAGTTGTTGCTCGATGGGCACGCCGGGGACGAGGGTGAGCGAGGCGCAGGCGGCCAGCGTCATGTACCACAGCACGACGATCTGTTCAAAGTAGGTCACGGCGATGAAGTTCATGCAGTGCATGAACATCGCGGTGCCGAGTGCCCAGGCGATGAGTCGGTTGGCCGGCGAGACTGCCGCGGTTCGCATGCTCCGGGAGATGCCGCTGAACGCAAACCAGACGCATAGGCAGAACATCACCAGCTGCGCGAGGCCGCCGGAGACCCCTTCGCTCACGAACTGGTTGGTCACGTCGTGCAGGCCTGGGCCCCAGTGCCCGGTGGCCGGGGTGCCAACCAGCCACCATTCCTGGAAGTTCGCGATGAACTTGTCGACCAGGTGGAATCGGTGCCACCCCGTCGACCCACCGACCACGTCGACTCGGGCGAGCAGGTGCCAGACGGGCTGCTTCATGAGGACGAGGTGAAGGATGCAGAGCCAGCCGAAGATCAGCCAGCGCAACCAGCGCAAGGCGCCGCGAACGAAGAAGCTCGCCCCGCCGAGCACGCCAAAGAGCACGGCCATGATCGGCGTGCTCGACGCGCACAGCAGCACGATGGCGAGGGTGGCCATCGTCCCAAAGAGGGGGAACAGCCAGCCGCGGCCAAGCCAGCCGCGCGCAAAGTAGAACGGCACGAGGCAGGCCCAGAAGCAGCCCGCGAGGATGGCGTGGGCAAACGCTCCCTGGCAGCGCAGGCGGCCGTCCCGAACGTCGGTGATCAGGGGGACGCCGCCCAAGACCCCGAACATGTTGTGCTGGGTCCGGTTTTCGATGAAGAAGAAGACGGCAACCGCAAATCCCGACACCATGAACTGCATGGCGATGTGGATCAGGTCGTCCGCATCTCGGATCACGAGCCGGAAGAAGAAGTAGACCATCATCGCGTCGATCGCGACGCCGACGCGGTTGACCAGGGCGGTCAGGGTCATCGCCTGCAGGGTGCCGAAGGTGAACAGGGTCACGGCCCAGACCACCATGGCGCGGTCGAGGTGGTTCCAGGCGAACGCCTTGATCTCGCTGCGCAGCACCAGGCGGCCCCAGATGACCATCATGAGCAGGCGGATGAACGTGAAGTCCACCGTCGCGATGACGATGCGTTGTCCGGCGGGGATGAAGCAGAGCAGCAGGATGACGGGTAGCGTGGACCAGCGCCGTGGTACGAGCAGCGCCAGAGCGGTCAGCAGCGCCAGTGCCGCTACGCCAACGGGGTGCACCTCGGTGGTGTTGCCGAAGTCGGACCCGGCCTGGGCCGGAATGTCGGGATCCTGAAACAGCGCCAGCACGGTTCTCTGCTCGGCTTTCGGGGAGGGTTGGCTTGACGGCCTTTTGCCGGCGTCACGGGAAGTTCAGCTTCGCCTCCCGAATGGCCGAAGATCCCCGCAGCCGGCGCTGGAGTCCAGTCTCTGGAGCCGATTCCGCTCGGCCCGAATCGCTGGCATCTCCGTTCCCCCGCGTCTACCTTCCTATCGTGACCTCGAAGCCAATCCTCGCTGCGAACGGTCGGGACCGTTCCTCCCGCAGTTCGTTCTCGTCACTCCGCACGCTGCTGCGCGCGGCGCTTTGCCTCTGGTTTGCGCTGGCGGTTGGCGCTTGCACGTCGGCTCCCCCCTTTGACGCCAAGGCGGTCGCGACCGAGTGGGTCGCCTATATGCAGCGCGACTACGTGCTGCGCCCCGGCGATCGGTTGTCGGTCCGGGTTGATCAGCTGGCCGTGCCGGGGGAAGCGCGCGATCCCGTGCAGGAAGTGTCGGTGTCGCCGACGGGGACCATCGACCTTCGCCAGTTGCCAGGTCCGCTCCAGGTTGGTGGCAAGTCGGTGGGGGCCCTGCGCACTCTCGTGGTCGAGGCCTACAAGAACCAGTTCAGCGATCCTCGCGTGAGCGTGTCGCTCGTGCAGGCGGCGACCCAGTCCGTTTATGTCTGCGGCGAAGTGTTCCGCCCAGGTCCCGTCGCCTACCAGGCAGGGCTCACGATGACGCAGGCGATTGCATCGGCCGGCAGCTTCGTCCACACCGTCAAGCACTCGGATATCCGGATCCTGCGCATCAATCAGGACGGCACGCAGCGCACCACGCGCGTGAACATGGATGCCATCCTTCGCGATGAGCAGCCAGACTTCCTGTTGCTGCCTGGCGACGTCATCTACGCCCAGACTTCGGGCATCGCGGACGCGGGCAATTGGGTGGATCTGTGGATCCGTCGCCTGTTGCCGTTCCAGATCGGCGGGCCGGCGATCGGCACGGTCAACTGATCCGTGGCGCCCGCCAACGGGCATGAAACCAACATGACTGCTGACGCCCGCCCGCTTCGCGTCTGCATGGTCGTGCACGCCTACTACGAAGGTGATGCGCGCGTGCGGCGGTATGCCGAGTCCCTCGTCGCCGGAGGTCATTCCGTCGAAGTCCTCGCGCTGCGTGCGAAGGACAAGCCAAAGCGCGAAGTGCTGCGCGGCGTCGATGTGCACCGCCTGCCGCTGTCACGGCGGCGCGGTGGCACGTTGCGCTATTTGTTTGAATACGTGTGGTTCACGTTGCTGTGCGGCTTCTTGTTGACCTGGCGCGCGCGTCGTTACGACGTCGTGCACGTGCACAACATGCCGGACTTCCTCGTGTTTGCCGCACTGCTACCGCGCCTGTTTGGCCGGGTGGTGTTGCTCGATGTGCACGACCTCATGCCGGAGGTCTATTGCAGCAAGTTCAAGACCAGTGTGCGTCACCCTGGCATCTGGCCGATCCGACTTCAGGAGTGGGTTTCGCATCGGTTTGCGAGCGCTTGCTGCTTTGCGACCGAACGTTTCCGCCGCGGGGCGATCGAGCGCGGAACCGTGCGCGAAAGCCGGTCCATCGCCGTCATGAACGCGGCCGACACGACGCTGTTTGATCGTCACAAGCACCCGTGGCGCGGGCCTGCGCCTGGGGAGTTCGTGATGCTCTATCTCGGCACGGTTTCGCATCGGCACGGCGTCGACCAGTGTGTCCGGGTCCTGCCGTTGGCGAAGCAGCGCATTCCGGGCATCAAGCTCGTGATCCACGCCAAGCTCTCGGAAGCCGAGGGCAAGCCGATGCAGGAGCTGCAGGATCTTGCGAAGGAACTCGGGGTCGGGGATCTCGTCGATATCCGTCCGCCGTTGCCGCTGCAGGAAGTGCCCGCGGCGATGAGCCGCGCCTCGGTGGGCGTGTTCACGCCGCACCTCGACGTGCACATCGACATGGCGCTGTCGTTGAAGGTGCCGGAGTTTGTCGCGATGGACGTGCCCGTCGTCGCGGTGCGGACCTCGATCATGACGTCGCTGTTCCGCGAGGACGAGGTCGCGATGTTCCCGGATGGCGACATGCAGGCGTTTGCCGATTGGTTGGCCCGGCTGCACGACGATCCGGTCTTCCGGCAGCAGATGGTCGAGAAGGCGCGCCGGTTTACGCGCGACCACGCCTGGGAGAACGAGTTTGCCGGCTATGTGAAGTTGCTCGAGCGCCTGCTGTCGCGCCCGGTCGCGGCGGCGCCAGCCCGGGGCTGAGCAAAGTCCTCGGGATGGCCGGGCTGCGTAGAGGAACCGCGGCGGCTTCGTGCCTAGAATCGCGCCCCGCATGAAGATCGCCTGCATCGGTGGCGGCCCCGCGTCGCTCTACTTCGCCGTCCTGCTCAAGAAGCGTCTGCCGGGCGTCGAGATCGACGTCTACGAGCAGAACAAGCCGGATGACACGTTTGGCTGGGGCGTGGTGTTCTCGGACGAGACGCTCGGCAAGTTCGAAGAGGCCGATCCGGAGAGCATGGCGCGCATTCGCGAGAACTTCGCCTACTGGACCGATATCGACACGTTCTATCGCGGCGCGAAGGTGACCAGCACGGGGCATGGGTTCTGTGGTCTGGCGCGGCGGAAGTTGCTGCAGTTGCTGCACGAGCGTTGCCAGGAACTCGGTGTGCGCTTGCACTTCCAGACGCCGGTCGTCGATATCGACCAGTGTGTGGCGACGCACGACCTCGTGCTGGCCGCCGATGGTGTGAACTCGCGCGTGCGCGAACGTTACGCCGCCTCGTTCCAGCCCAACCTCGACTGGCGCAAGTGCAAGTTCGCCTGGTTTGGCACGACGAAGCCGATGACGGCGTTCACGTTCGTGTTCCAACCGACGGAGTGGGGCTTGTTCCAGGTGCACGCGTATCCGTTTGAGAAGGGGCGCGGCACGTGGATCGTCGAATGCCGCGAAGAGACGTGGCGGCGCGCCGGGCTCGACAAACTCGACGAAGCGCAGTCAGCGGCCTTCTGCGAGAAGCTGTTTGCCGAACATCTGGCTGGCGAGAAGCTGCTGATCAACCGCTCGATCTGGCGCACGTTCCCGACCATTCGCTGCGGCTCGTGGCGACACCAGAACGTGGTGCTGCTTGGCGATGCGGCGCACACGGCGCACTTCTCGATCGGCTCGGGCACCAAGCTCGCGATGGAGGATTCGATCGCGCTCGCCGATGCAGTCTGCGCGTTTCCCAAGGATGTGCCAAAGGCCCTGCAGGCTTACGAAGCGGCGCGGCGTCTCGATGTGCTGAAGGTGCAGCGCGCGGCGCAGACGAGCCTCGAGTGGTTTGAGAACAGCGAGCGCTACATGGACCAGAGTCCGGAGCGCTTCGTGTTCAACTTGATGACGCGCAGTCGGCGCATCACCTACGAGAACCTGCGCAAGCGCGATCCAGCGCTGATCGAGCGCGTGGATGCGGTCGTAGCCAGGGAAGAAGGCGCGGTGGTCGGGGAGCGTACGCCGCCACCGGCGTTTGCGCCGTTCCCGTCGCGTGGTTTGGAGCTCGTCAACCGCGTCGTGCTGTCGCCAATGTGCCAGTATTCGGCCAAGGACGGCGTTCCTGACGATTGGCACCTCGTGCATCTCGGCAGTCGCGCGGTCGGTGGCTGTGGGCTCGTGTTCACCGAGATGACCAACGTCTCGGCCGAAGGGCGCATCACGCCCGGCTGTGCGGGCATCTGGAATGAGCAGCAGGCGAATGCGTGGCAGCGCGTCGTCGAGTTCGTGCATACGCATTCGAAGGCGAAGATCGGTTTGCAACTCGCGCACGCGGGCCGCAAAGCGTCGTGCAGCCGGCCATGGGAGGGTGATGCGCCGTTGGCCACGGGCGGTTGGCAGACGTTGGGGCCGTCGGCGGTGCCGTTCCGTGCGGGTGGGCCGCCACCGAAGATGATGGATCGCGCGGACCTCGAACGTGTGCAACAGGAGTTCGTGCGTGGGGCCGTGTTGTGTGATCGCGCCGACTTTGACGTGATCGAGCTGCACATGGCGCACGGCTATCTGCTGTCGAGCTTCCTGTCGCCGTTGTCGAACCTGCGCACCGATGAATACGGCGGTTCGCTCGAGAATCGCGCGCGCTATCCGTTGGCGGTATTGAAGGCCGTTCGCGAAGTCTGGCCCGCGCACAAGCCGCTGTTCGTCCGCATCTCGGCGACCGACTGGTTTGACGCCGAAGGCCGGGGTTTCACGGTCGACGAGGCTGTGCAGGTTGCGAAGTGGTTCAAGGCGGCTGGCTGCGACGTGCTCGACGTGTCGACGGCCGGCAACGTGCCGGAGTCGAAGCCGCAGTACGGCCGCATGTACCAAGTGCCGTTCGCGGAGCGCATTCGCAGCGAGGCGGGCATCCCTGTGATGTCGGTTGGCGGCATCCAGGACATGGACCACGTGAGCACGATCGTGGGGGCGGGGCGCGCAGATCTGTGTGCGATTGCGCGAGCGCAGATCACTGACCCCTACATGGTGCTGCGCTCGGCGAACGAACGGCGCGTCGAGGGACAAGCCTGGCCCAACCAGTATCTGGCGGGCAAGGCCTAGGCTCCGCTCAGAGGCCGAAGAAGCGCCGGATGCGTTGCACGAGCTCGCCGGCGGACTTCTGGGCCTGCAGCTTCTTGTCGGCCGGGGCTTCCTTGAGCTCCTTCACTGCGCGCAGGCCCTGACGGCGCAGTTCGACGATCTCTGCCATTTCCTGGGCGAGGCCGGGTCGGCGTTCGAGCATCGTCTGCAGCGCGGCTTTGTGGATCACGAGCACCGAGAGGTCGTCGACGGCGGTGACGCTCGCAGTGCGTGGGTCGCCCGTGAGCAGCGACATTTCGCCGAAGAACTCGCCCCTCTTCAGGCGGGCGACTTCCCGTTCGGCATCGTTCTCGGTCTTGATCGTGACGATCGCCGTGCCTTCAAGCACGACGTACATCGCGTCGCCAGGATCACCTTGGTAGACGATGCGTTCGCCGCGGCCGAAGTCCTCCCGCGTGCAGTCGTGGGACAGTTCCTCGAGTTCTGCGGCATCGAGCGGCACGAATACGGGCACGCTGTTGAGTACGTCGACGGCCCGATACTTGGGCACCACGACGGGCAGGTTCTGGTGGTATTCGAAGCTCGTCTGGATCGGGAACGGAATGTTCAAGCCATTGCGCTTCGCGGCGTACCAGACGCGCGTCATGAACTCGTCGTTGATCTCCTGCTGGCGCTGGTATTCGTCGATGAAGAAGCGCACCTGGTACTCGATGGAGTAGGCCGCGTAGTTGATCGTGCGGATCGCGGGCGCGGGGTCGAGCAAGATGCCGCGCGTCGAGTGCACGACCTGCATGAGCACGCGCTTCACCTTGTTGGGTGGATCGTCGTACGAGAAGCCCAGGGTGTGGTTCTCGGCGTGCGCTTTGGTTGGGCGCGAGATGTTGACGAGGGTCTCCTTGCCGATCACCGAGTTTGGGATCACTACGAGATCGCGGCCGCGGGTGCGCACGCGCACCGAGCGCCAGTTCATCTCCATGACTTCGCCGGTGATCGAACCGATGGTGACCCAGTCGCCGACTTCGAACGGTCGCTCGAACAGGACGGCGATGCCCGCCATCACGTTGTCGAGCGTGTTCTGCAGCGCGAGGCCGAGCACGATCGAGCTCACGCCAACCGCGGTCAGCATGCTGCCGAGGTCCTTGTCCCAGACCGCGTGAATCACCACGCAACCGCCGACCAGCACGAGGATCAGCCGCAGGATGTCGATCAGCAGTTTCGGATAGCGCGTCTCGAACGTGCTGCCTTCGCGCTTCATCAGCGCGGTGTTCGTGACGGCCGAAAGTGCGACGAGGATGCCGGCTAGCCAGGCCAGGGTCTCGATGGTGCGCAGGCCGTTGCCGACTTTCTCCTCGCCACCAGCGGTCGTTGCGGTGTGCCAGCCGAGACCTTGCCACGCGAGCAGGTACAGCAGCACCGTTGGCA
>JADZDL010000094.1 GCA_020851075.1 Planctomycetota bacterium
AGCGCCTGCGCGCCACCGGCCGGGGTGCGCAGCACGACGAGGTTCTGCGCCGCGGTGGCCTCGACGAGCCACGTGTGCACGGCGTGCCACAGACTCTGGTGCGCATTCTGCGGCGCCAGGGAGGGCACTGCGGGCAATTCGTAGCCATCCTTGCCCTTGACCACACCGAGGTCGCGCAGGTCGCGCGACAGGGTGGCCTGGTTGACCTCAAACCCGGCCGCGGCGAGCTGTTCTTGCAGCTCGGCCTGGCTCTTCACACGCGACTTCCCCAGCATCGCGAGAATGCGTTCGCGGCGGGCTTCGCGGGTGTCAGGGCTGGGGCGAGTCTGCATAAGTATGCGTAAGGCGCGCATATTTATGCAAAACGACCTAGTATGCAAGGGGCTGCCGCAAAATCCTCGCCGGCTGGCCGCGAAACCAGTCTAGCCGCGAAACCAGTAGACGAACCGCCCACACCACTCGTGCAGCGCGAGGCTGGTGTCCTTCAGTCCATACCAGCTCGGCACAAACGAGAGCCAATCGTCGATTGCCGGCCCCCGGAACGCCGTCGGCGCGGCAACCACCTCGAGTCCCGCCGCGCGGAAGCTCGCGATCGCGCGCGGCATGTGCCACGCGCTGGTGACCACCATCACGGTGCGGACCTTGTCCTTCTTCAGCAGCTCGGCGCTGAACGCCGCATTCTCCCAGGTGTCGGCCGACCGCTCTTCGACCCACTTCACGGGCACGCGCAGTTCCTGTTCGGCGGCTTCCTTCATCATCGCCGCCAGTGATGGCGTATCGGCGTAGGGAAGGCCACCGCTCACCAGCAACGGCAAGCCCGTGCGCCGCTGCAGGTACGCGGCGTAGCGCAGCCGCTGCATGGTCATTGGGCCGATCACCGCGCGCCCGTATTCACTGCCGCGTCGATCCGCCTCGGCGCTGAGCACGACGATCGCATCGGCGGCCGGCAACGTTCCGGTGGGCGGCAGCGCTGGCGCGCTCTGCAGCGTGCCGAGCAACGCACCGCCGGTAGCCGGCATCGACAGGACCAGCAGCGTGAGCAGGCCGACAACCTGCAGGGTGCGTCCCAACCTCGGATAGCGCCGCCGCAGCGCCGTGCCGAGCAGCATCATCAGGATGGCAGACGTAGGCGGCAGCAGCAGGGTTTCGATCGCGCGGCGGAACATCCGCGCAGCTTAGTGCGTCCGCCATGGCCCGACACCGCGCGATCGTGTGCTTCTACGCCGCCGGGGGCTTGGCCGTGGGCCGCCCCGACGGGTTCTTTCTCAGTTGCCGACGACCGCGGTGCCGGCATGGTTGCAGTCCGGTCCTCAGATCCTGCGGCACAGGGAGGCGCGCAGGACGCCTGGGCAGGCGCGGCAGCCGATCAGGCCGCCGCGAACCGTGGCCGCGGATCAGAAGCGGATCGGATCCGTGTAGCTCTGGAGCAGGCGCGGTCCGAACGACAGCGTGCCACCGGCCGTGTCGATCGGGAAACCGAGCAGCGAGGTGAGGTTCGGGATGCCGCCGGGGATCGAGTAGGTCGTGTCGCCGGTGGGCGAGATGCCCGCAAACGTCGAGACCGCGCTGTTCATCAAGAGGTTGAACCAGAGGTCGTTGTTGAGGCCGACGAAGAAGCCGTCGGTGTTGCCAAAGACCGCGTGACCAGGCAGCGTGCCGCCGCCCGAGATCATGAGGAACGCGAGGTTGACGCCCGATTCGTTCGGGTCGACCTTGCTCATCGCGAGCGTGCCGTTCACGGCCGTGAGGTCGGCGAGCTGGGGGAACTTGCCGCCCGTGACGAACACGTGGTTGGTGGCGTTGCTGTTGCCCTGGCGCTCGTCGGCATAGATCGCCGCGTAGTCGCCGTTTCGCGTGACCGCGCACTGCAGATCGTCGATGTCGATGTTGGCGGCGGTGGCGCCGCCGCAATCGCCGAGGGTCGTGAACTGCGTCGAGGTCACCGTGAGGCCGCGGTCGTGGCTAAGCACGATACTGCCTTCTTCGTCGCCCGAGCACTGTTCCCAGACACCGCAGATCACGTTCTTGTTGACCTGGATGTCGTAGAGCGTCGCGGTGAGCGAGGAGAGTTGGAAGTGCGAGCCGTTGTTGTTGGCAAAGTCATCGCCTGAGTGGCGGTCGGTGGCGAGGTAGGCGTAGTTGCTGTTGGTCGCGACCTGACGATCGTCGCGGTAGAGGATGGCGATTACGCCATCCTGGACATCGACCTGGAAACCATCCACGTCGAGTTGGCCGGTGGGGCCCGCGGGGCCGTTGGGAATATTGCTGCACATCACGCCGAGCAGGTTCCAGTTCACCGTGCTGTTCAGGAGATCGAGCGTGCCACGATCCATCCAGACGTCATCCTGGTCGACACGACTGTCTTCCATGAACGTGAACACATACTGGCCGTCGACGTGCGCGAACGGGCGGCGGGCCCTTGCCCACGTGAGCGGCCCAGCGAACTGCGTGTGGTTGTATGGGGCCGAGAACGTGATGCCGCCGTCGAACGAGGTCACCGAGTAGACCTGGTCCTGACCGACCATCACCGGATCGGCGTCGTCCTTCCAGGCGATGTGTACGACGTTGCCGTCGGCGTCGATCGCCGGGTCGTCGACATCGGCGCCGCCGTCCGGGAAGTTCGTGATATCGGTGCTGGGGACCTGCACGCCGAACACGCCGCCACTGAACCCGAGGCGCGCGTAGGCGAAGTTCTCATTGCCGGTGAGGCCCGGCAGGTAGTCCCATTCGTAGATCACGTGCAGGCCCGTGCTGGCCGCGGCGCAACGATGTGCGTCGACGTCCTCGCGGGTCACGTTGATGCCCGGGCTCACCTGCAGTGGCGCACTCCAGGTCTGGCCCTGGTCCGCCGAGGCGACCGCGTAGAGACTCTGGCTGGCGATCGTCGCTCCGAGCGAGTCACGGTTGGTGAGCAGCGTGAAGTAGACCTCATCGCCGTGGCACCACAGACCGAGTTCTTCTTCGCCCGGCGCCAGGTCTTCCCCGCCGGCCGTGTTGCAGGTGTAGATCGTGGTGGGCGCGCTGTAGCTGCGGCCGCCGTCGGTCGACTTGATGAACTGGATGACTACGTTGCCGCCGACGAAGTCCGCGTAGACTGCATAGAGGAGGCGTGAGGTGGCCACGAGACCGCCAGCGCGATCGGGAAGATCCTGCTTGGGTGAAGCAACGTCGAACATGCCAAAACCGGCGTCGAGGTTGCTTGTCGCGACGTCGTTGATGACGCCGGCAACGGTCGTGAGCTGCCGGTCGCGACGCGGCAGGTTGCTGTTCTGGATCTGTGCCGCGAGCGGCAAGCAGGTGAAGGCCACGGCCACGGAAGCCAAAGCCACGGTAGATAGCAGGGTGCGATTCATTGGGTCGGATACGGACAATGGAGGCCACCATCTCTACGACCGCTCCGTGAACGAACGAGCAGGGCCAGAACAGGAATGCGCAAGGCCGAGGGCCCACAATTGACCTGCTGGGCGAGCGCAGATACTGGAGAGCCATGCCACGTTGCATCGACCTGTTCGTGTTTGACCTCGCCGGCACCGTCGTGCGCGATGAGCATCAGGTGCTGGACGCCTTCCTCGCGGCGGCGAGAGCCTTTGAAGTGCCCGTTGCCGAGAGCCTGCTACGGGAGCGCATGGGTTGGCACAAGCAGCGCGTGTTCGAGACCGTACTGGCCGAAGCGGGGCGCGACGTGGCGCCGGCGGCGGCGATGGCGCGGCGGTTTGAAGAGGAGTACGCGGCGATCGTGTTGGCGCGGCCGCTGCAGCCGACGAATGGGGCCCTGCAGGTGTTGCAGGAGCTGGCCGCGGCGGGCGTGAAGATCGCGTTCAATACCGGTTTCTCGCGTTCTACTGCGGACCTCGTGCTGCGCGCGGTCGATCTGCATCACCTGCCGAGTGTGGCGTCGTCCGAAGTGCGGGCCGGGCGGCCGGCTCCGGATCTGATCCTGCGGGCCATGGAGCTGTGTGGGGTCGAGGACCCGGCGCGCGTCGGCGTAGCAGGGGACACGCCCGCGGATCTTGCCGCGGGCATGGCCGCGCGGGCGCGTTTCGTCGTCGGTGTGGGCTGCGGCACGCATACCCTCTTGGAATTGCGTGAATTCCCGCACACGCACCTTGTGGCGGACCTGACCGAATTGCCGGCCTTGGTGCTCCAAGCCTGCGCCAGAGCCTGGGAGCAGAACGCATGAAGACTCGTACGGATGTGTTGGTGGTTGGTGGCGGCATTCTCGGCGTCGCCCACGCGGCGGCCGCCGTGCGCGCGGGACTTTCGGTCGTGCTCTGCGAACGGCACGAACGGGCCCGTAGCGCTTCGGTGCGCAACTTCGGCATGGTGTGGCCGATCGGGCAGCCCGACGGTGTGGCGTTGGCCATGGCGCGTCGGAGCCGCGAGCTGTGGCTCGAACTGTCGCAACTCGCCGGTTTCCGCTGCGAGGCCACGGGTTCGCTGCACCTTGCCCACGACGATCTCGAGTGGGCCGTGCTGAAGGAGTTCCTTGCCCGTTCGACCTTGGCGGGACTGCAGTTGTTGTCCGCGGAGGATTGTCTGCAGCTGCAGCCGGCGCTCGTGCCGGAAGAGCTGCGTGGTGGGCTTTGGAGCCCTCACGAGGCCAACGTCGATCCGCCGGTGGCTGTGGCGGCGTTGCACCGTTGGTTAGCCGTGCAAGGTGCCGTCGTGTACACGGGTGTGCCCGTTGTGAAAGTGCACGATGGCGTCGTGACGCTCGCGAATGGGCAGAGCTGGCAGGCCGATCACGTGGCGATTTGCAGCGGCGATGAGTTTGCGCTGCTGTTTCCGGAGCTATTTGCGGCCAGTGACCTGCAGTGCTGCAAGTTGCAGATGATGTCGCTGGGGCCGCAGCCGGCGGAGTTCCACCTTGGCCCGATGCTCGCTGCGGGGCTCACGCTGCAGCACTACAAGGGGTTTGCGGCGTGTCCTTCGCTGCCGAAGTTGCGGGCGCGATTCGAGGTGGAGGAGGCCGAACGGCTGCGGCGTGGCATCCACGTGATGGCTTCGCAGGGCGACGATGGGCGGCTCATCGTCGGCGACTCCCACGAGTACGGCACCGAGTTTGGGCCGGGACTCTCGGCTTCCACCGAACAACTGATTCTCGACTATCTGGCGCGTTTCCTGCGCGCGCCGAATGCCAGCGTCGCCCACCGTTGGAGCGGGGTGTATTGCCTGCGGCGTTCGGGCGATCCCGTGTTGCGCGTCTCCCCGGAACCCGGGGTCGAGA
>JADZDL010000095.1 GCA_020851075.1 Planctomycetota bacterium
AATGGCGTCGTGAGGCCATGAAGGCGGAGCAGGCGGAGCTTGACGAACTGGCGCGTTTGAGTCGCGCCGGCAGCTTGTTTGGCCAGAAGCTGGGAATTGAGGAAGCATGAAGATCATCATCAATATCGCGTTGGGTCTACTGCTGTTCGTCGGCGCGCTCGTCGGCGGGCTCGCGGCAACCGGTCGCCTCAACCACGAAGGCGCCGCCAACATCCCGGTGCTCGGATCGTTCTTCCCGGCGCCACCGGAGCCCAAGGAGGGTGAAGGTGCCGAGGGTGAGGCGGCACACGGTGAGGCTGGCAAGGAGGCGGGTAAGGAGGCTGGGGCGGCGGATGCGCATGGTGCTACGCCCGGAGAGCCGACCAATGCCGACCACTCCGGTGGTGAGGCAGCGCCGCACGATGCTTCGGGCGAGTCGCAGGACCCACAAGGGGAAGAAGGCCCGCGGCGATCGAAGGCCGGCAAGTCCGTAGTGCAGCCCGAGGCGAAGCCCGCGGACGGTCACGGCGGCGGTGGTGGGCACGGCGCTCCTGAGGAGCACGGTGGCGGTGGTGGTGCGCACGGTGGTGGCGATGCCGCGCATGGCGAGGCCAAACCCGACCACGACAAGAAGCCCACCAAGGAAGCTGGTGGTCATGGCGGCAAAGCCGAGGCCGATGGGGCAGCCAACCCGGAAAAGGACTTTGCCAAGCTCGAACAGTCCCTGACGAACGATCGGCAGAACAAGTACGCGCCGGGCGGCTACTTCACCTTCCAGGGCATGCCGGCGGGCATCACGCCAGAACAGATCAACGAAGCGTGGCAGCGTGTGCAAGGCGTGCTCGCCGATCTCGAACAGCGCAAGACGGCGCTGGACCTGCGCGAGAAGGATCTGCAGGTGCTTTCGGACGACATCGACAACCGCATCCGTCGCATCGCCGACGAACGACTCAATATCGAGAACCTCGCGCGCCAACTCGACGAGCGCATCGCGAAGTTCCAGGAGCAGGTGAAGCTCGTGCGCAACGACGAGGCCGCGGCGCTGAAGCGCAACGCCCAGACCTATGCGTCGTTCGAGCGTTCGAAGGCTGCCGATCTGCTCAGCGAGCTCTGGCGCACCGAGAAGGGCAAAGACGATGTGCTGAAGACCTTCGAGTTCATGGACAAGGACGCCGTGAACGAGATCCTGGCAGCCATGACACCGCCCATTGCCCAGGACGTCATGAAAATGCGTCTGCGCGTCAGCAAAGAGGCGGCGTCATCGGCAACTCCGGCCAAGTAATCAGCAGGCGAGGGCGGACCGACGAATCCTTCAACACTCACAAGCTGAGTGGCCGATACCTTCGAGGGCGAAGGGTCGGCACACCGGAGTGAAACAACGTGGCCGAAGACAAGAAGAAAGAAGCAGATGCCAAGGCGGAAGGCGGCAAGAAGAAGAAGGGTCTGCCGCCCATCGTCATGATCGCGATCGGAGCCATCGTTGGTGGCGCGGGCGTGGTCTTTGCGATCCCGCCGAAGGTCAAGGAAGTGAAGGTTGCCGAACCGGTCTACGAACAGATCGACGTCATCCATCCCGACCAGATCACGCAGCAGTTCAACCCCAAGTCCAAGGCGGGCCGCGGCGTCGGCAGCGTTGGCTTCAAGTTCGTCTACACGGTGCGCGAGGATCAGGAAGGCGAGGCCTTTGAGCTGATCAAGTCGCACTGGGAAGAGGCCAGCTCCAAGGTGTTGGATGTGCTGACCAATCGCAGCATGGAAGAGTTGCAGAGTGATGCCGGGCTGCGGTCGTTGGAGAAGGACGTCATCGACGAACTCGACCGACTGTTCTTTGGCATCAAGAAGGAAGGCAAGGTTGCCCGCGTCTCCAAGTTGATCTGGCAGAAACGCCTGTTTCAGTGAGTCAGGAATCCCCCCCGTGAACGAGATCCTCACCAACGAAGAGATCGACACCCTGCTGCAGATGTTCCGCACCGAGGGTGGTGCGGTCGAAGCGGAACCGCAGCAGCGTGCGCCAGCCCCTGTGCAACAGGCGGTTGCGGACGATCGGGTGGTGAGTCCGATCGACCTGTTGAAGCCCAATCGCCTCGGTCGCGAGCAACTGCGCGGCGTCGAGCGCTACTTCGAGAGTGCGGCCAAGCTGCTGTCGGCCACGATCAGCGACAAGTTGCGCCTCGACACCCGCTGCGACTGCGTGGCCGTCGAACAGCAGCGATTCGGCAGTTGGCTCGATCAGTTGCCGGGGCCGGTAGCGATCTACGTGCTGCAGATGCCGCCATTCGCGCAGCCGGTGCTGTTCACGGCGAGCACGAGCCTGCTCTACGGCGCCGTCGATCGCATTCTCGGTGGCTCGGGCAAGGTCACCAAGGTGCCCAAGGACTTCACGGCGGCCGAGCACACTGTGGCGGAGGCGCTCATCGCGCCGTGCCTCGATCGCATCGTCGAGAGTCTCGCCGACGTGGTGAAGCTCAAGTGGACGACCGTGAACCGCTTCTGCAATCCGTCGCTCGCGCAGATCCTGCCGTCGCAGGACGTCGTGCTGTCGGTGTACTTCCAGACCGCGGGTGAGTTCCTCATCGGCGACCTGCGCATGGCCATTCCGTTTGCCGCGATCGAACCGCTGCTCGAACGCTTCAGCAGCGATTCGGGTTCGACGGTGAAGCCGGGCGCCATGAAGGCGACCGTGGCCTCCACCGTGCGCAACGTGCCGCTTGACCTGGCCGTCGAGCTCGGCGGGGCCCGCATCCGCCTACGTCAGCTGCTGGACCTGCAGGCGGGCGATGTGATTCCGCTGCAAGTCCGTCTCGGCCAGCCGGCGATCGTGCCCGTGCAGGGCAAGCCCAAGTTCACGGCCCACATCGGCCGGATTGGCAACAGGTTGGGGATCCAAGTTGCCGATGTGATGGGCGGATAGCTTCTCATGACCGGCAATCAGGACTTTACAGATGGTGACTGGAACGCAGGCGAAGTTGCCCAGGCGGGGGCCGACCTCGCCTCGGCGGCGGTGCAGCAGGTCGCGTTCGGCCAGCTTGGTCCCGGAGTGAAGGCCGGCGACAGCAAGAATCTTGACCTGCTGCTCGATGTCGAGATTCCGATCTCCGTCGAAGTCGGGCGTACCCAGATGAGTCTCGAAGACGTGCTGAGGCTGGTCCCCGGCAGTGTCATCGCGCTCGACAAGAAGGCCGAAGAACCCGTCGATCTGCGCGTGAACGGCAAGCTCGTCGCGCGCGGCGAAGTCGTCCTCGTCGACGACACCTACGGTCTGCGCATCACGCAGATCGTCGATGCCGCGGGTCGGATCGAGAGTCTGCGCTAGCGGAGCGCTACGCTGCGCGCCGTGACCGCCCAGAAATTCGTGCTCGAGATCGGCCGGGCGATGCACGCCCTCGGCAGTCCTTCCTATCGCGTCGAGGACACCATGGACGCGTGTTGCCGTGCCCTGGGGCTCGAAGGCAGCTTCTTCTCGACCCCGACGGCGATCTTTGCGGCCATCGGCCGCCCAGGCAGTGAGCCGAAGACCTCGCTCCTGCGCGTGGTGCCTGGCGACCACGATCTCGGTCGTTTGGCGTGCTTGTATGCGATTCGCGATGATGTGGTGCGCGGCATGACCACTCCCGAACGTGGGCTGCGCGCGGTGCAGGAGGTGCTGCAGTCCGGCCGGCCGCCGCGTCGTTGGCTCGAAGCGCTGGCCCACGCACTGGCCGGCGGTGGGGCCGCGGTGCTGTTTGGTGGCAGTTCCCACGAGGTGGCGGTTGCTTCGCTCGCCGGCTTGATCGTCGGGCTGCTCGGCGTGCTCTCGCAGTTGCGCCCGCGTTTTGGTGACGTGCAGGCGCCGCTCGCGTGCGCTGCGGTGGCGTTCGTCGTGCATCTGCTGGCCAACGCCTGGGGGCCGCTGCATGCGCCGATCGCGACGATTGCGGCGATTGTCGTGTTGTTGCCGGGGCTGTCGTTCACCACCGCGCTTTCAGAACTGGCCATGCGCCACCTCGCGGCCGGCAGTGCCCGTCTGATGGGCACGCTCGCCGTCTTGCTGACCATGGCCATCGGGGTCGGCATCGGCGATCGAACTGCGGAACTGCTCACCGGCAAGGTCGCCGTGGTCGAAGTGATCCCCCTGGCGTGGGGCTGGCACATTCCAAGCCTGATTGCCACGTGGGTTGCCTTCTATGTGCTGCTGCGGGCTTCGCGGAACCAGGCCGCGTGGGTGTTGCTGGCGGTGGCGATGGGCTACGGCGGGGCGCGTCTGGGCCGCGAAGTGCTGGGCGCCGAGCTCGGTGCGTTCGTCGGGGCCTTCCTCGTCACCGTGGCGGCCAATTTGTTTGCCCGATGGCAACGGCGTCCTGCGGCCATCGTGCGCACGCCGGGCCTGCTCCTGCTCGTGCCAGGCAGTCTTGGCTTCCAGAGCCTCACGACGGCGGTGGCGGGCGATTTCGGCCGCAGCGCGCCGTTCGTGTTCCAGATGCTGTTGGTGGGCGGGTCGATTGTTGCCGGACTGTTGATCGCCGGCGTGATCATGCCCCCGCCTCTCGATGTCGAGCCGGATTCTCGCGGCAGGCCCGCGGCGATGGCGGGGGGCGCCGGTATGCTGCGCGGCCCTAAATCCGCACGATGACACCCCGTTTCGACCCACGCGAGCGCCTCGAACAGTTCCCTATCCTGCGTGTCCTGCGCGAGCGCGTGCTCGTGTTTGACGGTGCGATGGGCACCCAGATCCAGTCCGCCAACCTGACCCTGGACGATTTTGCCGGGCAGGAAGGTTGCAACGAGATCCTCGTGGAGACGCGCCCGGAGGTCATCGCGGCGATCCACGAACGTTACTTCGCGGCCGGCGCGGACGTCGTCGAGACCAACTCGTTTGGTGGGCAGCCGTACGTGCTCGGTGAGTACGACATGGCGCACCGCTCGTTCGAGCTCAACTCGATGGCGGCGCAAGTGGCGCGCAAGGTGGCGGATCGGTTCTCGACCCCGCAGCGTCCACGCTTCGTTGCGGGTTCGATGGGACCTGGCACCAAGCTGGTCACGCTCGGCCACATCGGCACCGACGAGTTGTTTGATGCCTACAAGGTCTACGCCAAGGGTCTGATCGCGGGTGGGGTCGACTGCCTCAATATCGAGACCTGCCAGGACATCCTGCAGGTCAAGCTGGCGGTCCTGGCGTCGCGCGACGCGATGGCCGAACTCGGCCGCGAAGTGCCGATCTTCTGTACTGTCACGATCGAGACCACTGGCACGATGCTGGTCGGCAGTGACATCGCTACCGCGGTGACCGTGCTCGAAGCGCTGCCGGTCGACGTGATCGGCCTCAACTGCGCGACGGGCCCCGACCTCATGCAGGAGTCGGTGCGCCACCTCGGTCGCCACACGACGCGTTCGGTCATGGTGATGCCCAATGCCGGGTTGCCGCGCAACGTTGGCGGCAAGGCCGTCTACGACCTGACTCCGGCGGAGCTGGCGCGCTTCCAGGCGCGCTTCATCCAGGAGTTTGGCATCAGCGTGATCGGTGGTTGCTGCGGCACCACGCCCGAGCACGTGACCGCGATGGCGGAGGCCGTGCGTGGGCTCACGCCGGCGCCGCGGCCCAAGGACTACCAGCCGCAGCTCGCTTCGTTGTTCCACTCCGTGCCGCTCGACCAGGACTCCGGTCCGCTGATCGTCGGCGAACGCACGAATGCGAACGGTAGCAAGAAGTTCCGCGAGCTCATGCTGACCGGCGAGGTTGAAGGCATGCTGCAGATGGCGAAGGAGCAGGTGCACGAAGGGTCGCACGTGCTCGACGTCTGCACTGCCTACGTCGGTCGCGACGAGGCCGGCGACATGCTGAAGTTCCTGCAGCCGATGGTGCAGCAGGTGACGGCGCCGGTGATGGTCGACAGCACCCAGATCGACGTCGTCGAAAAGGCCCTGCGAGCCGTTCCGGGCCGCGCAATCGTCAATTCGATCAATCTCGAAGATGGCGAGGAGAAGGCCGATCGCCTGTGCGAACTGGCCAAACGGTACGGCGCGATGTTCGTCGCGTTGACGATCGACGAGGAGGGCATGGCGAAGACCGCGCAGCGCAAGCTCGAGGTCGCGCAACGCATCTACGACATCGTCGTCAACCGCCACGGCATGAATCCGGGCGACCTGATCTTCGATCCGCTGACGTTCACGATCGGTTCGGGCGATGAAGCGTCGCGCGATGCCGGCCTGCAGACGCTGCAAGGCATCGAGCTGATCAAGAAGCACATCCCCGGCGTGCGCACGATCCTGGGCCTCAGCAATATCAGCTTCGGCCTCGATCCGTATCCGCGGCAGATCCTCAACTCGGTGTATCTCGCCGAAGCGCGCAAGCACGGGCTCGACTCCGCGATCGTGCACGCGAGCAAGATCATCCCGACGCACAAGCTCGACGACGAGGATCGCAAGGTAACGCTCGACCTCATCTACGACCGGCGCAGCGAGGGCTACGATCCGTTGTTCAAGTTCCTCGAGCGCTTCACGGGCAAGAAGCGCATCGACATGGGGGCGGGCACCGATGAGAACTCGCTGCCGGTCGAGGAGCGCCTCAAGAAGCGCATCATCGACGGCAACAAGATCGGCATCGGCAAGCACCTCGATGAAGCGATGCAGCGCTACAAGCCGCTCGAGATCGTGAACGACATCCTGCTCGACGGCATGAAGGTCGTTGGCGAGCTGTTCGGCACCGGCGAGATGCAGTTGCCGTTCGTGCTGCAAAGCGCGGAATGCATGAAGGCGGCGGTGGCCTACCTGCAGCCGTTCATGGAGAAGGTCGACGGCGAGACGAAGGGCACCATGGTGATTGCCACCGTGCGCGGCGACGTGCACGACATCGGCAAGAACCTCGTCGATATCGTCGTCAGCAACAACGGCTACAGCGTCGTCAATCTGGGCATCAAGGTGCCCGTCGAGCAGATCCTCGAAGCCGCGCGCCAGCACAAGGCGGACGCCATCGGCATGAGCGGTTTGCTCGTGAAGTCGACCGTCGTGATGAAGGAGAACCTCGAGCTGATGAGCCAGCGTGGTATCTCCACGCCGGTCATCTGTGGTGGTGCGGCCCTCAATCGCCACTACGTCGAAGAGGACCTGCGCGCCGCCTACACGACCGGCCCGGTCTACTACGGCTCCGACGCGTTCTCCGGCCTGCACATCATGGATGAGCTCACGGGGCGCAGCAAGGCGAAGACCGTCACGCAGACGCCTGAGCCGAGCAAGCGTGTCACGAGCCATCGCCGCATGACGCGCGCGGAGAAGGAGAAACTGCTCGAGCACGCGTTCGCCGAATACGCCGACAGCGGCGTCGAGCCGGCCGCTGTGATCCCCACGCCGCCATTCTGGGGCGCTGCGATCGTGACGCCCGAAGAACTCGATCTCGGCACGGTGCTGCAGTATGTGAACAAGAAGGCCCTCTACCGCCTGCAGTGGCAATACCGGCAGGGCAAACGCAGCGAAGAGGAGTACACGAAGTTCGTCGCGCAGACGGTCGAGCCGCGGTTCCGCGAGCTCGTGAAGAAGGTGCGCGCCGAAAAGACGCTCGAGCCGCGCGTCGTCTATGGCTACTGGCCTTGCTACAGCGAGCGCAATTCGCTGATCGTGCTCGATCCGAAGGATCATGCCCGGGTGCTGTGCCGGTTTGACTTCCCGCGCCAGACCGGCGGGCGCCGGCTCTGCATGTCCGACTTCTTCGCGAAGAAGGACAGTGGTCGCATCGACGTGGTGGGCTTCTCGCTCGTCACGATGGGCGCCGTCGCCACGCACGAGAGCGAACGTCTGTTCCGCGAGAATCGCTACGACGAGTATCTGCACTTCCACGGCCTGTCCGTCGAAGGTGCCGAAGCGTTGGCCGAATACTGGCACAAGCGCATGCGTCAGCAGCTCGGCATCGCCGTGCATGACGCAGACGCGATCGACGACCTGTTCAAGCAGAAGTACTGCGGCAGCCGTTACTCGTTTGGCTACCCGGCGTGCCCCAACCTCGAAGACCAGTCGAAGTTGCTGCCGCTGCTTGAGGCGTCGCGCATCGGCGTGAAGCTCAGTGAGGAGTTCCAGCTCGATCCGGAGCAGAGCACTTCGGCGGTCATCTGCCACCACCCGGCGGCGAAGTACTTCAACGTGAGCGTGACGAGCTGACGGACGGCCTGCGCGGCTATGGCTGCGCGGGTTATTGCTGCGTGGGCACGAACTCGAGCTTGATCACCTCAACGGGGCAATCCCGCGCCGCCTGCTCGATGTCCTCGCGGCTGCCGCGGAAGTGCCTGGCGGCTTCGGGTTGCACGACGCAGTCCTGGCCGTCTTCGACCCGGAACACATTGGGCGCGATGTCCTGGCATAGCTGGCAGGAGATGCAGCCGGCTTCGATCCAGACCTTCTGAATGCGGGTTTCGTTCACTCGGGGGCTCTTCGGGCGCGCATCGTGGGTCGCCACGGCTCGCGGCGCAAGGTTCTTTCGCGGCACCTCGGGCCCTGGACGCACCTACTTCGGGGTGGCCTTCGCTTTCTCGATCGCGGCGGCCAAAGCCGGCGGAGGAATCTCCACGGTTGCGTTCAAGGTTGTCGAGAGCACCTGCATGGGTGGCATCTCGACCTTCGCCGTCGTGTTCTTGCCAAAGAGCGTGACGGTGACTTCGTGAGGGCCGTCGCCGATCGGCAGCTCCACCGTTTGCTTGGTGACGGTGCGCGCCCGATTGGAGGGTTCGGTCAGTTCGCGCAACTCGCCGCTGTTCCAGGGCGAGCGATAGCGCGTGGTCGACGGGTTCTGGGCGCGCAGGCCAACCCGCATGCCCAACCCTTCGGGTAGTTGGTCGGCGCCGGGGACCAACAATCGGATCGTTGGCCACGATTCGAGTCGCACATCGAGCGGCTCGCCCGTGCAGCGAATGGTGGTGGGGCGATATCCAGCTACGGCGACCATGAGGTCCATCATGCCGCGCGGCATCAGCAGCTTGGACTCGGCGCCATGGCACTGGAAGCCCTGGATCGTCTTGCTCATGTCCTGGCCGAGGGGGAAGAACGCCGCATTGGATTCTTGCAGCGGTTTGCCGAGCATGTCAAACACGCGGATCAGCTGCACACCGAGCAGTTCGCGCAGGTCGATGTCCACGAGGCGCGGATCGCCACCCTTGGGCGCCGGGATCTGCACACCTTCGATCTTCAGGATGGGCGCCGGTATCGGGCCGATGCGGATCTCAAGGCAGTAGGAACCTGCGGGCAATGTGCGCCATTGCAGGTCGTGACGGCCATCTTCGCGGCTGTTGGTGGACGCCCGCAGGCGCCCGCCACGTTCCGGTTGTTCGAGCTCGGCTTTGGCCCATTCGGGAGCAGGGCCTTCTGGCACGAGGCGGGCCAGGGGTTCGTCGTTGGCGCCCTTCGGCAGTAGTAGCGAGGCGGCAAGTGGCGAGCCCTCGTGCAGATCGATGACCAGGTCCTTGGCGCCCGCATCAAACTCAACCGGGTCGCGCGGCAGGTGGTTCCACGACGTGAAGGAGAGGCGGTAGCGCCCCGGCGAGAAGTTACCGCGGTATTCGAAGTGCCCTTCGTCGTCCTGGTGGAACAGCATGCCGGATTCGCGGCGCCACCCCTGGTTGTTGCTGTTGTTGTTGTTGTTGTTCTCGGCACCGGTGACCAGTCTCTCAAGCCGCGCCCCGGGCCGCATCTTGCACGGCTTGCCATCGAGGGTGTAGGTGCCGGCGACGAGCAGCGCATCGAGTTGCAGCACGAAGTCGCCGAGCTGTTCGGTGCCAGGTCGCAGTTCGCGTCCCGCGAGGCGCGCCGACAGCGGTCGTTCGCCCTCGCGGCGTACTTCAGCACTGATCATGTCGGCGCGGTTGTTCTTGCGGGAGCGACCGATCAGGGCCCGGAAGTTGCCTTCACCGTTGGTTTCGAGCTCCATTCGCGAGCCGAGTTGCGGGCCGTTGATTTGGAACTGGAACTTCTGCGCGCCCAGCGGAACCCGTTGTTCGTTGAGCAGCCGCCCGGTCAGCAGGATGTGCTCGTCCGTTGGTGCCAGCACCACGGAGATCTCGGCATCGGCGGTGACTGGGCCGGCAAACGCCTTGCTGAGCGAATTGCCGAGCACACTCGCGTAGATGCTGTACTGCGCTCCGAGGGGCACATAGGGAAACCGCGCCCAGCCATCAGCATCGGCGTTCCGTTCGAGGTTGGACCGGCCACCGTTCCAACCGCGCTGCCCGTTGGAATCGTGCAACGTGAGCGGGTTCTCCGGGATCAGGAGCTCGCCCAGGATCTCGACGCGGGCGCGCACCTTGCCACACGCCGGCAACCGCACCACGATCGGCTCGACGGGCGGTTCCTTGAGGTCGATGGGAACGCCCTCGTCTTCAAAACCGGGCAGCATGAGTCGAATGCGCCATTGGGCGACGTCCTTGCGTTCGTCCCGCTGCCACAGCTGCACATGCGCAATGGTCGCGATCGCTTCGGGGCCGCGCGTGATCGCCGAGGCGCCCCAGTTCCACACGTATTGGAACTTGCCGTCCTTGTCGTGGATCGCGACGCCAATCGGAACGCCCGGCGCGGGGCGACCAGCCTGATCCAGAACCTGCACCCGCACGGCAAAATCCGGTTCGATCTCGACGCGGTAGCCGTCGCGCGGCGGCAGCATCTTCTTGCCGATCTCGATGCGCCCGTATTCCTGTTCGTGCCGCGCGAGTACCTGCGTGGACTCCGACAGGTGGACGCGCGCGATGCCCTTCGCATTGCTCGTCGTGGTCCAGCCGTAGCGCGTCGCCTGCTCTTCGGGGTCGCGCCAGACGGCGAAGCGGTCCTCGAGCGAGATGGTCTTGTCCTCCTGGAGGACCTTTCCCACCGTGTCGTCGTACCACGAAACGATGGCATCTGGCACGGGCTGCTGGGTTGCCTTGTGCACCACCCGGATCTCGATCCACGTGGCGTCGTCGGGAATGGGCACGAGCGGGGTGTGCGTGAGCACCGCATCGCGAACTGCACTGGAGTTGCCGGCGTCGTTGGCTTCGGCCTCGGTGTGGCCAAGGTCGACCGTGCTGCTAGCGAGCACGGCGTCGGCGGCGGCGTGGTTGGCTTGCTCGGTCGCAATGCCCGGTGGCCCCACTTCGTCAGAACCTTGGCACAGGAACCAGCAGGCGGCGCCGAGCACCAGGAGGATCGGCAGCAGGATTGCCTTTGCGTTCATTGCGTTCCAGGGCGAGGGGGGCCGCATGTTACCACCGGGCGAACGGCGGTTTCGTCACGAGGTTCGCTCGTGCCGAAGAACCTGCGCTTGGTTGAGGGGCCGTCACCTGCCAGGTCATCAGAAGGCAGGTCACACCCTGGTCGGTGCGCATTCGATCATTGCATCGAGCATCGGGTTCTCCGGGGCGTCCTTGCGCCACGCCATGACCACCGGAAACGAGACCTTGGGCCGCAGCAGCGGGAACGCGACCAGTTGGCGGCCGATTGGCCCCTTGGGATCGAGGCTTGGCACCAGCGACCAGCCGAGGCCGGACTCGACGAAGCCGAGGATCGTGTCGGCGGTGTCGAGGTTCATGACCTGGGTGGGTTCGGCGCCGTGCGTCATTAGCGCGCGCATCTGCAGCGCATGTTGGCGGCTGCCCAGTGGATAGGCGAGGAACGGCAGGTCTTTCAGGCTGCGCAGCGGGGTATTGGCCTTGAGCCGGTTGCCGGCGCGCGGCGCCACCACGAACGGGTGCAGCTCGGCGACCGGCAGCGTGGCGATGTCATCCGGTGGATCTGGCAGGTGGGCGACCATGACGTCGGTCTGGCCAGAGCGCAGCGCGGCTAGGTTGGGATTGGCGATCTCCTGCAGATGTACCTGCACGTTCGGGCGCCGCCGCCGCAGTGCGATGAGCCAGTTGGGCAGCAACTGGCGGATCAGCAGCGATTCGGCCTGGATCGCGAGTTTGCCGCCGTAGTCGCCGGTCTTCAGGCTGCGCACGACGCCGGGCAGGTCGCGGAGGAACGGGCTCGCAAACGCAAGCAGGCGTTCCCCGGCGGGCGTCGGGCGCATCAGGTCCTTGCCCACGCGTTCGAGCAGCGGCGTGCCAACCTCGGCCTCGAGCTTCCTAACCTGCTGATGCAAAGCAGGTTGCGTGATCGGATAGGCCGCCGCGCGGGCTGCCTTGGCGTAGCCTCCCTCGGTGGCGACCAGGTGGAAGCCTTGGAGTCGATGCAGATCGATCATGAAGCACAGCTTATCAGAGTCACAAGCAGGAGTTTCTCCGGATGAATGAATGGCCAGGCGATACTGCTGTTGTCGAACCTGGATCTTCGCATGAACAACGTCTCCGCCAGTTCCCCACGTAATCCGCTGACAGGCCTGCTCGTGGCACAGTTTTTTGGCGCCTTCAACGACAACGCCTTCAAGATGGTCGTTGCCCTGCTGGGCATCGCCGCCGTGAAGGACGGTGGGGAGGCAGCCAAGCAGTCGGTCACGAGCCTCGCGATGGTCGTGTTTACGCTGCCGCTGATGCTGTTCTGCCTGCCGGCGATGGCGCTCGGCGACCGCGTCGGCAAGGCTGGCCTGATCCGCGCGACGAAGGCGCTTGAGGTCGTGCTCATGCTCGGTGGCACCGTGGCGCTCATCTACGCGCCGTCGGGCTGGTGGCCGCTCGTCGTGCTCGCCGGCATGGGCGCCCAGAGCGCGCTGTTTGCGCCGGCCAAGTATGGCATCCTGCCCGAAGTGCTGCCGCACGACCGCCTGACCCTCGCCAACGGCCGGCTCGAGGCGGCGAGCTTCCTCGCGATCATCCTCGGCAACGTCGCCGGTGGCGTACTGCTCGCCTGGGCCGGTGCGCAACTGTGGATCGTCGGTGCAGTGCTCACGGCGCTCGCGGTGGTCGGGTTCGTGGCGTCGCTGGCCGTGCCGAAAGTGCCCGCGAGCGGCATCGCCGAGCCGTTTGGCACCACCCTGCGTGAAGGCTGGCGCGCGATCCGTGGCGACCGCGTGCTGTGGCTCGCGACGCTCGGTTCGGCGCTGTTCTGGGGCATTGCGAGCCTGCTCGGCCAGGACGTGCTCGTCTACGCGAAGGAAGTGCTGCAGCTCGGCGATGACCTCGCCGGCGTGCCGTATGCACTGTTCGCAGTCGGCATCGGCATCGGCGCACTCGGCGCTGGCAAGCTTGCGAAGGGCAAGGTCGAGACCGGGCTCATTCCGCTCGGCGCGATCGGCCTCGCCATCTCGTCGGCGGCGCTCGGTGCGTTCGTGCCGGGCCGCGTCGGCACGTTTGTCTTGATGACGTTGCTCGGCATCTCGAGTGGCCTCGTCGTCGTGCCGCTCAACGCGCTCGTGCAGTGGCGTGCGCCGGCAGCCCGCCGCGGCGCGGTGATTGCGCTGACGAACGGACTCGCGTTTGCGGGCATCCTCGCCGGAACGCTGGGCTGCGGCCTGCTGGCGCAGCTTGGCGCGAGCAGTCCGCTGATCCTGCTCGTTGCCGCCGCCATCACGTTGGCGGGCACCTGCTGGGCGATCTGGCTCTTGCCCGATGCATTGCTGCGCCTCTGCGTGATCCTGCTCGCGCACACGCTGTATCGCGTGCGCGTTTGCGATGCGCAGCGAGTGCCGGAGACCGGTGGTGCCCTGCTGGTGCCCAACCACGTCTCGTTCCTCGACGGCCTGTTCTTGTTTGCGGCGGTGGATCGGCCGATCCGCTTCGTCGTCGAGCAGCACTGGTACGAACGTCCGTACCTGAAGCCGTTCTTGAAGGCACTCGGCGCGATCCCGATCACCGCCAGCGGGGGGCCGCGCGTGGTCTTGCGCGCGCTGCGCGAAGCAGGCAAGGCGCTCGACGACGGGCAGCTGGTCTGCCTGTTTGCCGAAGGCGAGATCAGCCGCATGGGCAGCACGTTGCCATTCCGCCGCGGCATGCAGCGCATCCTGAAGGGGCGCTCGGTGCCCGTGGTCCCCGTACAACTCGATCGCGTCTACGGCAGCTTGCTGAGCGCGCGCGAAGGTCGCCTGCAGTGGT
>JADZDL010000096.1 GCA_020851075.1 Planctomycetota bacterium
CGACGTTCCGCGCCGAGAACAGCAATACGACGCGCCATCTCGCCGAGTTCTGGATGATCGAGCCGGAGATCGCGTTTGCCGATCTCAAGGACGACGCGGACCTCGCCGAGCGTTTCCTGAAGCACATCTTCACGTATGTGTTGAACGAGCGGCTCGACGACCTTGAGTTCTTCGAGCAGCGCGTGCAGAAGGGCGTCATCGAGCGCTTGAAGAAGTTCCTCGAAGCGTCGTTTGAGCGCATGACCTACACGGACGCGATCGCGGTGCTGCAGAAGAGCGGCAAGAAGTTCGACTACGCGCCGCAGTGGGGCATCGACCTGCAGACCGAGCACGAGCGTTTCCTCTGCGAGGAGCACGTTGGCCGGCCGGTCGTGGTCATGAACTACCCAGAGGCGATCAAGGCGTTCTACATGCGCGGCAACGACGACGGCAAGACGGTCGCCGCGATGGACATTCTCGCGCCAGGCATCGGCGAGATCATCGGTGGCAGCCAGCGTGAAGAGCGCCTCGATGTGCTCGATGCGCGCATGACGAAGATGGGCCTCGTGCCCGCGCATTACGGCTGGTACCGCGACCTGCGGCGCTACGGCAGTGTGCCGCACGCGGGCTTCGGCCTCGGCTTCGAACGCCTGCTCGTCTACATGTGTGGGCTGCAGAATATCCGCGATGCGATCCCCTACCCGCGCGTGCCGGGGTGGGCGAGCTTCTGATCGTGGGGCAGGCGCCGGGTTTTGCGAGGGGTGGTCTCGCGATGGAGCGGGGCGCCCTGTTGCTCGTGCTCGGCGTCGTGTGGGCCATTGCGATCGAAGCATGGCCCGCGCTGCCCGAACGCAATCCGCTGCACTTCGATGCCGCGGGGCGCGCGGATGGTTGGGGGCAGAAGACCCTGCTCGCCTGGTTTGTGCTGCCCGGCCTCGCTTCGGTGCTGGCGCTCGGGCTTGGGCTCGTGCTGCCGTGGTGGATGTTGCGGCTGGCGCGCAGCAATTCGCCGTGGCTCAACGTGCCGCACAAGAAGCTGTTTGCGGCGCTGCCGGAAGAAGCGCGGCTTCGCGCCGTGATGGTGCCCGCGCGTTGGCTCGTGCGCATGGCGATCCTTACGGCCGTGCTGTTTGGTGCGATCCTCTACGGCAGCTGGCAGGTTGCCGTCCAGCAGTGGGATCGTTTGCCGCCGGGACCGTTCTTTGGCCTCGTCGGCGGCATCTTCGTGCTGGCGCTCGTGATGGCGGTGTCCAGCTCGCGCGCGGTACGGCGCGAAGTGGGCCGCTGAGCGAGGGGGGGATCGCCTACGGTCCGAGGCCACCCGGCAGGTCGGGCTCGTCCTGGACGGGGAACAGCACCTTCTTGAAGCACCGGATCACCAGCGTGGTGACGGCGCCGATGGAGAGGATCATGAAGATCCAACCGCCGGTGGAGAGTGTTGCGAGCATGGGATTAGCCTTCAGTCCTGGGCCGGGAGTTTGCCGTCGAGGTCGAGCCCCTCGGCGCGCCAGTGCCTGGCGCCCACGGCGGTGATGGCGACGAGGCCGGCGATGGTCAGCAGCAGGAACATCCAGGTCTTGCGGCTGTCGGCTGCATTCTCGGTGTCCCCGAACAGGGTGTTCAGGTAACCAGGCAGGTCGTTGATGCAGAAGCCCACGATGACGACCAGCAGGAACGCCGGGGACACGTACTTGATGATGAAGCGGAAGACGCGCGGGATGCGCATGTTCGCGCCCTGATGCGCTTCTTCGAGCCCTTTGTCGACGCCGAAGATCCAGCCGAACGCGACGATCTGCACGCCGGCCACGACCAGGATGAAGAACGTGCCGACCCAGAAGTCGATCGTGTCGAGCGCGACCAGGTCGTGCGTGAACCAGAGCACGAAGATGTTGCCGGCCAAGCCCCACATCGTGACGATCGTGGTCGAGACCTGACGGTTGACGCCGAGGCTCTCTTCGAGGAAGGCCTTGGTCGGCTGTAGCATCGACAGCGAACTCGTGATCGCGGCGAGGAACAGGATCAGGAAGAAGGCCGCGCCAAACAGGTTGCCAGCGGGCATCTGGGCAAAGACCATCGGCAGCGTCTTGAAGCCGAGGCTCATGGTGCCACCCTTGGCTCCTTCCATGGTCAGCGCGATGCCGACGAACACCACCGAGGCCGTGACCGTGATGAGGCCGCCGAGCACGACTTCGAAGAACTCGTTCGTCGCCGAGGACGTGAGTCCCGACAGCACGACGTCGTCCTTCTTCTTCATGTAGCTCGAGTAGTTGATGATCACGCCGAAGCCGACGGACAGGCTGAAGAAGATCTGTCCCGCCGCCGCCAGCCACGTCTTGAAGCTCGTGAGCTTTTCGAAGTCGGGGTTCCAGAGGAAACCCAGGCCATCGTTGACGCTCTGGCCGGTGGTGCCGGCGGGGGCGTCGAGCGTGAGCACGCGCACGAGGATGATGATGCCGAGGATCGCCATCACGGGCATCGCGTACTTGCACACCGTCTCGATGCCCTTCGAGAGGCCGCGGTAGACGAAGTAGATGTTCAGCGTGGCGGTTGCGATGAAGGTCCAGACGATCGGGTGCCAACCCAATAGATGGCCTTCACTGTGGAACAGGGAGCCATTGGCTGCGCTGCCCGTGACATCGGCGAAGAAACCCTGCGTCTTCGTCACCTGGTCGGCAATGGGTGCCGCGCCATCGACGCCGAGACCGCCTCCGAGATACTGGATGACGTAGTAGAGGCACCAGCTCTCGATGAGCACGTAGTAGAAGTAGACGCCGAGCGGAATCAGCACCCCGAGCACACCGGCGTAGCGGCCCCAGGCGCCCTTGCACCAGACACCGAGGATGGCCGGTGCGCCGTGGAATCCCTTGCGGCCGCCATAGCGACCCATGGCCCATTCTGCCCAGCCGATCGGAATCCCCAGCAGCAAGAGCGCCAGGAAATACGGGATCATGAACGCGCCGCCGCCGTTCTGGGCCGCCTGGCCCGGGAAGCGCAGGAAGTTGCCGAGGCCAACCGCCGAACCGGCGACCGCGAGAATGACACCGAGGCGCGAGCCCCACTGTTGAGTCGGTTGTTTCGTCATGGGCGAGGGGAGAGGGCGGGGGGACTGTCGCGCGCAAGGCCGCTCGTTGCAACCGCTCGTGAAGGAATGGTGCAGGAATTGCACCTTGCTTGCGATTCCTGGACCCGCGGCGCGGAACGGCCTCTACGGGCGATTCTGCTGGTTGATCGCCTTCACGCGGGCCGCCTCGGGCATTTCCTTGTAGTAGGGATCGAGCGGGAAGCAGCCACTCAGCATGCCGTTGCGCGGCCCCGTGGTGCAGTCGGAGAACGTCCGGCAGATGCGCTTTCGCTGCAGGGGCCGGCCCGCGAGCACATCGCGGGGCAGGTCCGGGTAGCTCAGCACGAGGCGACCGAGGCCGATCAGGTGCACATGCCCGGCGGCCACTTCGTGCTGGGCCACGTGCGGCAGCCATTCCTGCAGGTAGGTGTAGCCGGTGCCGACAAAGCGGGTCTTCGGACAGGCCTGTACGAGCGCGCGTGTGACCGCGAGATGCTGGCCGACCATGAGCAGCGGATCCGCGGGTGGCTGGTAGCCGTCGCTTGGCGGATAGGCCGCGGGGCGCTGCAGGTGGGGGTTCCAGTAGGGGGAACCGAGGGTGACGTTCACGAGCGGGATGTCGAGGCTCTGCAGCATCTGCACAAACTGTATCGGCTCGGCGAGGTCGAAGCGCGTTGGATCGTCCTTGCTGATGCCGAAGTGGTAGAGCGTCCAATCGAAGTCCGGCGCGGACATCGGTTCTCCCGTCGGGTCGCTGGCGCCTCGCTGGAACGGCACCGTGTCCGCCGCGGACAGGCGCACGGCAATGCCGAGGCCCGGGCAGGTGTTGCGGATGCCAGCAATGATCTGCTGGAACAGCCGCGTGCGGTTGCCAAAGCTGCCGCCGTAGCTGCCCTTGCGCGTCTTGCTGGCGAGCAGTTCGTGCAGCAGGTAGCCGTGGCAGCACTTCACGTCGACGAAGTCAAACCCGGCGCGCTGCGCCACGGCGGCCGCGCGAACGTAGGCTTCGCCGATTGTCTCGAGTTCGCCGTCGCTGAGCAGCGGCAGGTTCTCGGGCAGGTTGTACTTCTTCGCGAGCAGCGGATGGTGGTGGGCGATGCGCGGCGCAAACGGGCCGAGTGGCCGCGAGAACCGGCCGCTATGGGTCAATTGCAGGCTGGTGAGGGGCTTGCCGCCGCCGGCTTCCTGGCTGCCCGCGCGCACCTCGGCGAGCAGTTGGGCGAGGTGTCGTTCGCTGTCGGCGCCGAGGTGGAGCTGGTTCTTGTTGGCGCGGCCCTCGGGAACGACCGCGAACGCCTCGCCGCCGAAGATGAGGCCGGCGCCGCTCTCCCCGAAACGCCGCCAGCGCCGCAGGGTATGTTCGCTAGGGGCGCCTTCGGTGGTGCCGTCCCAGCCCTCCATCGGGTGCGTGACGAAGCGGTTTTCGACCGTGCGCCCAAACAGGGACAAAGGCTGCCCGAGTGGGCCGCCGGCCGCGTAGCCATCGTCGAGGCCGAAGCCGGCGCCGAGGGTTTGCAGGTGGGTGCGCAGGTCGGCCGCGTTGCGAAAATGGCCCGGCGGGGAAAAGTCCATCGCCGCATCATTGCGCCGATGCCGCCGTCGTTCCAGCGAGCGGACGGTGAGGTGGCTCACTTCGTGCTTTCGCAGCGCGCCCGGGTTCGCTCCAATCCGCCCCCTCCAAGATCATGGCCAAAGCCAAGCCGAAGTCGCTCCATCCCAACGCCATCCACCTGACCGTCGAGAGCGTGCCGCGTTCGATCGCTTTCTACGTGGACAAGTTGGGCTTCAAGCTGCGAGAGTGTTTCCCGAACGCGCAAAAGCCGGTTTGGGCCAATGTCGAACTCGGTGGCCAGGCAGTGCAGCTCGGCGAATTGCCGTCGCTCCAAGAGGCGCGGCAGTTGGGCATGGACCACGCCGAGATCGAATTGTTGAAGCAGGACGCGCGCGCGTTTGCTCGCGGCACCTCGGGCATCGGTTGTGCCTACTACGTGCAGGTTGCGAATGTCGACGCGCTCGCGAAGAAGCTGAAGACGAAGCGCGTGAAGGTGCTGACACCGCCAAAGACGCAGTTCTACGGCATTCGTGACATGCAGGTCGCCGATCACGATGGCTACCGCATCGTGTTCTATTCGCCAGCGACCGCGTCGGAATCGACGCCGGATGTCGAGAGCTGAGCCGTGCGTTGCCCTGCGCTGACTGCGTTCTTCGCGACGTTGGCGGTGACCGCCTGCACGGTGTCGGGGCCGCGCATCGGCAAGCGGCTGCAGATGGCAGTCGCCGTGGGCACGGTGCTCATCCATGATGGCGACGAGGTTGTCGCACGGTATGACGCCGATGGGCCGCGTGGTCCCGCGGTGTGGCCGTGGCGGGCGCCCGGCGGCGAGTTGTTGACGCGCGCGTTCCCGTTTGCGGAGGTCCCTGGTGAGGTGCGCGACCATCCGCACCACACGAGCCTGTGGTTTGCGCACGGCAACGTGTCGGGCGTCGATTTCTGGCAGGGCAAGGGTCGCATCGTTGCCGTTGGCGATCCGATCGTGGACAAGACCCAGCAGCGCATCGCCCAGCACTGCGAGTGGCGCGACGAAGCCGGCGAGGTCCTTGCGCGCGAACGCCGCGAACTCCGCTTCTACGGCGGGGAGGATTGGCGCGCCGTAGACCTGGCGACCAGCCTCGTCAGTGACCGCAAGCCGCTGCGGTTTGGGGACACCAAGGAAGGCACCATGGCGCTGCGGCTGCGGCAGGAGTTCTGCCTCGAAGGGCCCGGCGCCGCCGGCACGATGCAGAACAGCGAAGGGCAGACGGGCAATGCCGTGTGGAGCAAGCGCGCGCGTTGGGTGGCCTACTCGGCGGATCTCAACGGGGTGCCGCATACCGTCGCGATGTTTGACCACCCGAGCAACCATGGCTTCCCGACCACGTGGCACGCGCGCGGTTACGGGCTCTGCGCGGCGAACCCATTTGGCTTGTCGGATTTCACGAAGGCGCCGAAGGGCACTGGGGATCTCGTGGTCCCTGCGGGTGTCGAGCAGGCGTTCTGGTATCGGGTCTGGGTGCATCGCGGGCCGTGTGATGCGGCCGCGATCGACGCAGCGTGGCGGGCGTTTGCGGCGGGCGATTGACTCTCGCGCAGATTGAGGGCCGATCCGGCTAACATGGGCCAGGTTCGTTCGTCCTCCTGCCATGCGCACCTTCCAGTCGACCTCGTTCGCACTGCTGGCCATCGCCGCTGTGGTGGCTGGCGTGGTGGCCTGGGCGTTGCTTCGTTCGCCGGTGGACCGGCCTTCTGGGGGGCCGCACCCGACCTCGCATTCGGGGGAAGCTGCCGGATCTTCGGCATTCGGCCAGGCCGCGAATTCGACGTCGCTTGCGCCAACGCTACCAACCGGTGCTGACCGCAGTCCCGCGGTTGCGCCAGAGTCTGATGGTCCAGAGTTTCTTGCCAAGGGTGGTTTGCACGGGCTCGTGTTGGGCCCCGACGGCTCGCCGCTCGCTGGCGCGGAGGTTGTGCTCAGTGCTTCGCTCGCCGAGGGCTATGCACTGCTCGACCGCGAGGTGCAGCGCGATCGGCGCGAACTCGACCGCACCCGAACGGATGCTGCGGGTCACTACCGGTTGCGTCTCGAGGCCGGGCGGCAGGGTCTCGTGGTGGCCAGTAGCCCCGGGCTGGTCGAGGCTGCGCGCGGTCGCTGCCTCGCCGGTTCGCGCGTGGATCTGCAGCTGCAGCGTGGTGCCGTGGTCACGGGAAGCGTGCGCCGCTCCGACAACGGCGCCGGCGTGCCCGGAACGCGCCTTGTGTTCCTGCACCTGCTTCCCGGCGGTGGGCGACAGACCGTTGCCGCGGAGAGCAGTGATGGCGGGGGGCTGTACCGGGTCTCTGGGTTGCCTCCTGGCGCCTACGAGGTTTCGGTAGAGCCAACGCAGCTCGCGGCGCCGCGCAACTTCGACCTTCTACTCATCGACGGAACGACCACGGTGCGCGACGTGGTGCTGACCGAAGGGCTGACGATCCGCGGGCGTGTGCTGGACGCCCAAACTCGAGAGGGCATCGCCGGGGCCGAGGTCGGCGAGGGTATCGCCGGGCGGGTGGTGAAGACGGACGCCGCGGGTGCCTTCGTGCTGCCAGGGTTTGCGCCGTCGTCCAACCTCTCGCTGCGGGTTCGCGCGGTGGGGTATGGCAGCGAAGAGCCGATCCTGCGCGGCCGCGGTAGCGCTCCCGAAGATACTTCGACCAACATCGAAGTGTTGTTGCACCGCGGTCACCGTGTGCGTGGCATCGTGCAGGACGCCTCTGGGCAAGCGCTGGAAGGAGTCTACGTGGCGGCGGTCGCGGCGGACTTCGGTGCGGTGGGCGATTGGTTCCGTTCGGACTGGCGGGCGACCCGAACGGCGATTGATGGCGCGTTCGTGATCGAGGACCTGCGGGCGGACATGCCACACGCGTTGCTGCTCGTGCAGCAGGGTTTCGCCACTGCGGTCTACGATTTCCCGGCGGACGAAGCGCAGCGCGCGGAGGTCGACATGGGCGTGATCCGCATGCTGCCACCGGCGTCGTTGTGTGGGGTTGTTCGTGATGAGCACGGCGAGCCGGTGGTCGGGCACGAAGTGACCCTGGCTGGTCACAATCGGGACCGTTGGGGCGCCCGCCCCGCGCCGGCGGATGGCTATGACGTGCGCAACAGCTACCTCGCGGAACGACGCTGCACGACCGAGGATCGTGGGCGCTTTGTCTTCATGGATCTGGCAGCGGGGGACTACGTCGTCTCCGCCAGCAAGTTCGACAGCCATGACCGCATCACGGTGCGGAGGTCGGTAGAGCAGGGGGAGGCCGTTGCCGGCATCGAGCTCGTCCTGGTGCGAGGTTTCGCGATCGAAGGTCGCGTGTTCCTGAGTGATGGTGGGATCGTTCCGAAGTGCTATTGCTCGATTGATCCCGAAGATGGGCAGGCCACCAGCGGTGATGTCGAAGTGAAGCCGGATGGCACGTTTCGTGCCGGAGGCCTCGCAGCGGGCCAGTACACGATCACGGTGTATCCGTACCCCAGCGATGCCGATCGGGCAGCGGGCCGTTCGTTCGAGTCGATCAAGATCGAGCACATCGCGGCCGGTGCTTCGGCATTGCGGTGCGAAGTGCCGGTCCATGCGCTGGTTCGCGGCACACTCTTGGACGCAGGCCGTGCCCCCGTCGTCGGGGGCTGGATCGCAGCGTTCGAGGGTAACCAGGAGGTCGCCTCGGCCACTACGGCCGCGGATGGCACGTTCGCGATGCCGTTGCGCAAGGGGCGCGCGGTTTGGGTGGGGGTGATGCCACCACCGGACCCGGACCGCGACTACCAGCGCAGCGAAGCCGAGGTCGGGGTCGATGCGGTTGCCGGCGGCGAACCCGTCCTGCTGTTGTCGCGGCAGCGCTGAGATCGAAGTGACCGAAAGCAGTTCGGTTCTCGCCTTCTGTTTGCCGAGCCCGGTCGCTAGCCTTCCGCGCGCCATGTTGCGCCGTTTTCCGCCGATGGGGGTCTACGAGACCCTGTTCCGCTTCGCTGCCGCAACGCATCACTACATGGGCGATCCGGGCACGCACCCGTGGGCCCAGGGTTTTCCGCTGACGACGCAGATTCCGGGCGGGCCCACGTTGCCCGACTCGATCGCGATCAGTGCCGGCGATCGTATGTATCCCAAGGCCGACGGTCAGCCGCCGCTGCGCGAGGCGATTGCCAACTACTACAACACGTTCTACGGCAGCAAGATCACGCCGGACAACGTGGCGGTGTTTGCGGGTGGTCGGCCAGCAATCTTTGCGATCCTCGCGTTCCTCGAGAAGGGGGTGCGGGTGGCGATCGAGGAGACCGAATACACGCCTTACTATGATCTGCTCGAAGTGCTCGGTCGCGAACACACGTTGATCGCGAGCCACACCGGCAATCGGTTCCGGCCCACGCTCGCGGATCACCCGCAAGGGGGGCGTGTACTGTTGATCAAGAGCAACCCCTGCAACCCGACGGGCGTCACGCTGCATGGGGACGAACTCGGCAAGCTCGTCGCGCATTACAGCCAGGCGGGGCGGGGTGCCTTGATCGACGAAGCGTATGAATTCTTCCATTCGCCGAGGCCGGTGAGTGCGATGGAGTTCATCAAGGATATCGACTCGACGGATCTGTTTGTCGTCGGTGCCGCAACGAAGGGCTTGCAGTGCCCGGGCATGCGCGTTGGTTGGGTGATTGCGGCAAAACACCATATTGAGCTGTTCCGCAACTACTCGTCGTTTGGCATGGGCGGCGTATCGCGGGCGTCGCAGTTGTACGTGACGCAGTTGCTGACGACAGAGCGCGTGCAGCAGGCGCGCACGGCGATCGCGAAGTTCTATGGCGACCAACGCCAGCGCTACGGCGAAGGGCTCCGCAAGCTCGGTTTCGAACTGTACACGGGCGAAGGTGGCTTCTATCACTGGGCGCGGCTGCCGGGCAGCCTGACCGGGGATGCCTTCAACGAACGCCTGTTTGCGCACAAGGCCGGCATCCTGCCAGGGCGTCTATGCGACATGGCGCGCCGCGGTGAGGTGGGGCCACTCGGGCGCATGGTGCGCTTTTCGTTTGGCCCGCTCGGTGCCGAGTCGCTGCAGGACGATCTCGCGATCCTCGCGAAGTGCGTCTAGACGGCCTGCGGGACCATTCTGCGGTCCTTCCTACTGGCCCTTGGCAGCCTCGGCGATCTTCGCGAGCACCTCCGCAGGATCGTTGTGCGAGTGCGTAAAGCCCATCGCGCGTTCGCGCTGCACGGTGTCCGCACTGCGGTAGGCGATCACATAGCCGCGGCGCCAGCGGTCGCTCGTATTGCCGCCGGAACCATGCAGCGTACGTTCGTGGTGCACGGTTGCGTCGCCGCGCAGCAGGCGCGCCGGGCGGATGCGGTCGGTCTTCTCGTCGACGCGCGCCACCATCGTGTGGTTCTCGGTGCGGTCGCCGAGCAGCGGCACGTGGCCGCGCAGCTTCTCTTCGCGGTGGGAGCCGTCGACAAACTGCAGGCAGCCGTTGTCGAGATCCGTGAGGTCGAGCGCCAGCCAGAACGAAGCCGTGCGCGGATCCGGCGTGCGCGGCCAGTAGCCGAGGTCCTGGTGCCAATGGAAGATGGCATCGTTCTTGTGCGGCGGCTTCGCGACGAACTGGTCGTAGTCGAGTTCCATGCCTTCGCCACACAGTTGGCGCGTGACAGACGCAGCCCGTTGTTCATAGATATTGCCCTGCATCGCTGCGTGATAGCGTCGCGGCAGCATCACGTTGAGGATTGCGTAATCCTCGATGGGGCGGTTGTAGTCGCCCGTCATGTCACAATAGTCACGGCCCGGGACGGGGATCTCCCGGCGCAGAAAGCGCCAATAGAGGTCTTCCAGGGGCTTCAATTCTGCTTCGCTGAGAAATCCTGGAAGGTGCAGCCAGCCGTCTTCGGCGAACGTGCGACGCTGGGCGTCGGTGAGTGGGTAGTGGGTCATCGGTGGAGCCCTGCGTTGCGCAGGCCTTGGCGCAGCTTCTGTGCCGACAGCTGCGGTGGAATCGAGTTGATGTACATGTCGCCGCCGAGTTCGAGGCCGGCCATCTGGCCGGTGCGCGGCTGCAGTTCGATGTGCCAGTGGAAGCGCCGGCCGGGGGCGCGATGCAACCACATGTTGAACGCGGGTTGCGCCAGGCCATGGCTGACGGCCACGTAGAGCGCGTGCAGGGCCTCGGCCAACGAATCCTGGTCGGTGTGCAGGAAGTCGTCGTCGCACGCGTGCGGCACGAGCCACGTCTCGTTCGGCAGTTTCGGTGGATTGGGCGTAAACACGCTGTGCGCGCGACCAACGAAGACGAGGCGCCCGTCGGCCGCGGCGGTGGTGCGCGACGTGCACCAAGGACACTGGGGCAACTGCTCGGTCTGGGCGAGTTCGAGCGCGATGCGCGGCGGCAGTTCGGCGAGGCCGAGGATCTGGCTGTGGTTGTGTTCGATCGACGCGCCGGCCAGCACACCCACGTTCTTGAACAAATACGCGCAGGCGACGCCGGGGCGGGCTTCGAGCGCGCGCATGCGGCGTTGCCACACACGCACCGTTTCGCGCCACACCGAAGCGTCCAGCTCGGCCGGTTGCTCGCAATGCGAGCGGCCCTCGGCGATCACTTCGTGGTGCAGGTTGGCGGGATACTTGTTCGGGAAGGCACGCGCGATCCAGCCGGGGCCGTCCGCGCGCGCACCGGGATCGCGAACCGCGTCGACTTCCCGCGGCGTGTCGGCTTCATGGCCTTGGCAGAATGGGCAACGTTTGCCCAGGGCCTGCCCGCCGGTGTGCATCGGCCGCTGCTGCCGCATCGGGGCCATGAGGATCGGCCGGCCCGTGGTCGGGTCGATGAGCGTGCGCGGCGCTGCGTGGTTGCCGTCCGGCTGCGACTCGGCTAGCGGCTCCTCTGCGGGCTGCCCATCTACCATCCAAAGATCGGCTTCGCCGCCTCGTGGCATTTGCCGCAGTATTGGTCCTTGCCGGTGCGATACAGGTCCGCAGCGAGGTCGCCGTTCCCCTGGCGCGCGTCGAGCGAGATGCGCAGCAGCCACGATTCTGCCTCGCGTGCATACCCGGCAAAGCCTGGCACCCGCTTGTCCTCAAACTGACCGTAGCCGTGGCGCATGAGGTCGGCGGATTCGCGGGCGGCGCGCGCCACGCCTTCGAGGCTGCCGATCGGGCGGGCCTTCAGGGCCTTCTCGATCACCTTCCAATGCTCGCCGACCTGCTCCATCGACGCCTTCCACGATTCGGCCGAGGTGGTGGGGGCGTCTTCCATGCCCTTCGGCGGGGAAGTCTCAGTCATCGTGCAGGCGCCGATGGTGAGGGCGGTGCAGAACAGGACGGTGCGACAACGTGGCATCGCCGAGCACTGTAGCGAGTCCGGTGCCAAGAGTCAGCGCGCGAGCCCGGCTCGTTGCAGCACGGCAGGCAAGGCCGCGGCGGCCGCCAGACCGATCTCGGCAAGCGTGCCGAGCGGCGCTTCCTGCAGTTCGCCTGCATGCACGACGCGTTGGCCGCCGCAATAGACGCTGCGCACGTGACGTTCGCTCGCGGCGTAGACGAGGCGATTGGCGACGTTGGCGGCATGGCCGGTTTCGTTGCCGAGGCGGGCATCGTCGAGCGAGAACAGCACGAAGTCGGCGCGCAGGCCTGGCCGCAAGCTGCCGAGTTCGTGGTCGAGGCCGAGCGCCTGGGCCCCGCCGCGCGTAGCCGTCCATAGCGCCTGCGCGGCCGGCCACGCGCCGGGTCCCGCAGCGAGGTTCTGCAGCAGGGCTGCCTCTCGCAGTTCGGTCAGCATCGACAGGCGGTTGTTGCACGGCGCGCCGTCGGCACCGAGCGCCACGCGCACCCCGCGCGTCCGGTAGTGGTGGATCGGCGCAATGCCCGAACCGAGCTTCAGGTTGGTGCTCGGGCAATGCAGCACCGCGGTGCCCGTCGCCACCAGCAGGTCGCGTTCGCGCGGGCTCGTATGCACACAATGCGCGAGCGACGTGTTCGCGCCGAGCAGTCCCTGGTCGTGCAGCACCTCGAGGTAGTCGCGCCGAAACCGCGCGCGCACGGCGGCCACTTCGTCGGGATGTTCGGCGGCGTGCGTGTGAATGCGCATGCCGGTGGCGTTCGCGAGCGCTGCCGCATCGCGCGCGAGTTCGTCGCTGCACGACAACACGAAACGCGGACTCACGGCGATCGACAGGCGGCCTTCGCGGCCGTGAAACGCACGCCACAGCGCCTCGGTGCGTCGGATCGCTTCGTGCCGCGAGGTCGGCATTCCCGCGGGCACACCACCGTCGGCGAGGTCCATGAGGCAGTTGCCGACGATCGCGCGCATGCCCGCGGCGAGCGCCACTTCGCAGGTGATCTCGGCGTGGCGCACCGACTCCATGGTCTGCACGGTGGTCGTGCCACCTAGCAGCAACTCCGCAAACGTGAGCCGCGCGCTAGCCCGCGTCGACGCTTCGTCGTGTGCATGTTCGAGCGGCCAGATGCGCTGCTGTAGCCACGGCAACAACGGCAGGTCGTCGGCAAGGCCGCGAAACAGCGTTTGCGTGGCGTGTACGTGGCCTTGCACGAAGCCCGGCAGTGCGAACGTGCCCGCGCCGTCTTCGCAGCGTTCGCCGGGGCGAGGCTGCAGCGCGCCGAGTGCTTCGATGCGATCGCCGACGATGCGCAGACTGCCGCGGTGCACTTCGCCGAGCGGGCGATCCTGTGGCCCATCCATCGGCACGAGCCAGACGTTCTGCAGCAGCCAGCTCGCCGTCATGGTCGCGGCACCTCGCGCAGCGCGATCGATCCCGGCAGCACGAGGTCGGGCCCGGGCACGCGTCCATCGCTGCCGGCGTAGGCGCGGAATCGGCAGTGCACCTGCACCTGCGTGCCTTGCGGAAATAGCCACCAGCGTTCTCCCGAAGCACCGAGTTGCTCGCTTTTAGGCGGTGGTTCGGAACGCAGTTCGTGCAGCACGAGATCGCGGCTTGAACTCGGCATCGAGAGGCGTCCGTCGGCGGGCACTACGAAGTCGGCTTGCACGTGGTGCTCGGCGAAGGGTGGATACTCGTGGGGCGGCAAGGTGGAGCAGGCACCGAGTGCGAGGGTGGCCAGCAACCAGATCGGCGAAGGGGTTGCCGTCGTGCGAAGGGCGAGCATGGGTGCATGGTGCGGTGGGGCACCATGGACCACAAGGGGGCGCGTCCCGGCAGACGCCTGGGGAAGGTCTGGCCCGGATTGGTTGCGCTGGTCCGCCGCACTACCCTGGCTTCGGCGCTGCGGCCTGCCGCCTGGAAAGCAGAACATCCCGTGAACCCGAAACCTGGGATCGCGCATAGAGCGGCGTGTTGGGGCAGCATGGTGCTGCCCACAGTCGACCATGGACGAACGCACCGAACGACGCGCCGAGGCGGCCTACGCCGAGTACCGACGGACCCGCGGTCCGCGCGCAATGGCGGAGGTGTTCGATCTCACGGCCGGCGAACTGCTGCTGTTGGCGCGGCGTCTGGCCCGGGACGCGGCGACCGCCGAGGACCTTGTGCAGCAGACGTTTGTGCGGGCGATCGAGCGCGCCGAGCAGTTTGATCCGGCGCGGCGCCTGCTGCCGTGGCTCACGACGATCCTCGCCAACGAAGCACGCATGCTGCGCCGGCGTGGCGAGCCTGACCCGGCGCGTATTCGCCAGCGTGAGGTCGCGGAACCGCCCGAGGAAGCCGCACGGCACGAGATGGCCCGTGCGATGGACGCGGCGTTTGCCGAGTTGCCA
>JADZDL010000097.1 GCA_020851075.1 Planctomycetota bacterium
CTCAGGCAGAGCGCGGCCACGGCCAAGGCGCAGAGGGCAAGGGCCCGCGCGTTCATCTTCGACCTCGCATTCGCAACGGCATCACACTGCGCAGCATCCAGAACAGGAGCGCCAGCAGCAAGGGCCATTGGAAACGGTGTGCGTGGTCGCGATCGGGTAACAACGCGGCGGCAGACGCGGCGCGCGGCAGCAGGGCCTCGGCATAGAGGCGCACCAGCGCGTCCGGGGCCGCGACTGCAAACGTACCACCACCGGCCGCGGCGACCAAAGCAAGGCTATCGAGGTCGAGCGCCGTCACGACTTCGGCACCCGTCGCATCCCGCAAGAACACTTCGCCGTCCGGAGTGTCGACGACGATCTTGCTGCCGGCCGCGGTGCCAAAGCCGAGACAGTGCACGACGAGGCCACGTTCGCGCGCGCGCTCGGCCGCTGCGCGCCCGCTGCCCGAGAAGTCCTCACCATCGGTGAGCACCACGATCGAACCGGCGACCGCGCGGCTGCGCAGCAGCGCCGTGCTGGCCACGTCGATCGCCGCGCCGAGGTCCGACCCGCCGCGCAGGACGACCGAAGGGTCCATCGTCCGCGCGAGCACCGCGACCGAATCGAGATCGGCGGTCAACGGCACCGCGAGCTGCGCCGTGCCAGCAAACGCGACGAGGCCGAGGCGCGCGCCGGGGGCCATCGCGGCCAAGGCGGCGACTTCGCGCTGCGCCGCGAGCAGCCGATCGGGTTCGAGATCGCGCGCGCGCATCGACCGCGAGACATCGAGGCAGACCACGACATCGGGGCCAGTGGGTTCGCCGGGGCCCTCACCCCAGATCGGGCACAGCAGGGCCAAGGTGCACAGCAGTGCAGCAAGGCCACCACACAGCTGGCGAGTGCGCTCGAAGCGGCGGGCGCCAAGCAGCGCCGTTTCGCGCCGGCCAAACACCTGCCGGCTGCGCGCGGCGTGCTGTGCATCCTGCCGCAGGGCCCACCAGGCGAGTGCGGGCACGACGAACACGGCCGGCCACCACCACGGCAAGACAAAGAGCAGGGCACTCACGGCAACACCGCCAACGTGCGACGCACGAGCCACCGGCCAAGCCCGAGCAGCAGGATGGCGGCGGCGAGGGGCCAGGCGAAGAGTTCCCGCGTGAGCACCCGCGGTTCTGCAAACTCCACCTTCTCGAGCGCATCGATCTCATCGTAGACGCGCTGCAGCCCAGCGACGTCGCGCGCGGTGAAGAACTTGCCACCCGTCACTTCGGCGACTTCGCGCACGGCCTTCGTATCGAGCGCCACAAAACGCCCGTCCGGCTTCTGGTTGCCCTGCCCGACGACGATCGTGTGCACGCGCACCCCCAGACGCGCGCAGAGCTGCGCGGCGTGCACGGGGGCCACTTCCTGCGGCGTTGCGGCGGTGGCGACGTTCTCTTCGCCATCGGTAAGTAGCACGATCACCTTGCTCGCGGCTTTGGAACGGCGCAGCACGGCCGCGGCCTGCGCCACGGCATTGCCGATGCCGGTCGCATCTTCGGGGCTGTCCTTGCCGACGAGTTTCACGGCGCGCAGCAGTTCGGCAGTGGCAGCGTGGTCGAGGGTCGGCGGACAACGCAGATCCGCGTAGCGCGCAAAACTCACAAACCCGGTGCGGTCGTTGGCACGCTGCTGCACGAAGGCGGCGGCCACTTCGCCGACGATATCGAGGCGCGTGCGCCGGTCGCCGAGGTCGGTGGCAGCCATCGACGAACTCGTATCGATGCAGAGCAACACGTCGATGCCTGCCCGTTCGGGTGGCAAGGGCACACGCTCGATCGGGCGCGCCATCGCGAGGATGCCGAGCGCGAGCGCCACCGTGGCCAGCGCTTCGGGCAACCAGGCCAGTCGTTGGCGGAAGCTCGCCGGCAAGGGCGCATTTCCGGCCAGGTCCTGGACGAGCAGGCGCGCGGCCGCAAAGGGCACCGCGGGACCACGCGAACGCACGAACCACACGATTGGCACGAGCGCTAGCATGGTGAGCCACCAGGGGTCACGCAGCGACCAGCCGAACGCCAATTGCGCGATCAAGCGACGACCTCCCCATTCCTGGCGGCGGGAGGCACGGTTTCGAGCACAAACACGATCGCCACGCTGCGCGCCGCTTCGTGCGCGGCCTGGTCCGGACGCCGCGCGGCGAACTTGACGAAGTCACAATGTTGCAAGCACTGCTGCAACGCCGCGGTGCCCACGGGCACGGCAGCCACCAGTTGTTCACTCGTGCAGACACGCGCGCGCACCCCAAAGTGGCGCCCCGCGTAGTCGCGCACGAGGTCGGCGAGGCGTTCGTAGTAGTGGGCCAGCGCCGCCAGGTCCCCATCGGCGGGCAGCTGCAGGCTAGAGAGCTCACTGAGCACCTGGGCGTGCTGGGGCAGATGCCCAACCAATGGTGCTGACGGCAAGACCACCGGGATTGGCGCGCGCCGCGAACGCCACCATCCAAGCGACAGAAGTGCGGCGAATCCGGCGCCGAGCGCCCACAGCCAGAACCGCGACGGCGCCACCTGCCGCATGCCACTCGCCCACTCGAGCTCGCCGATCGGCTCCCCGAGTTGCGAGGTGATGGGCAATGCCGGCGACCTGGCGACCAGTTCCTGGCTCTCCCCGCGCGGGCCACGAAAGCGCGTGCGCACGGCAATCACCGGCAAGGTGCCCACCCCCAGCGCGCGCACCGTGTAACGACGCTGTTCGGTGCTCTGGGTCGCATCCTGGACGAAGCCAGCGTTCACGAACTCGCCGAGCAACGGCGCCCATGCGGCCTCGTCGACGGTCGCCGCGCTCCAGCCTATAGGCCACTGCCGTTCGAGCACGAACGTGATGCTGGCCCCAAACGGCACGGCTTGCCCTGGCGCGAGCCCTTCGGCACGCAACTCGGCACGGCACTGGCCCGGCAAGTAGAGCGGCAGCACGAAGAGCGCGACCGCGAACCGGCGCAGGCGTGCCCTCACCGCTTCGCCTCGCGCAGTTCGCGCATGCGGAAGAAACGCAGGATCGGCTGCGCAATCGCGGCCAGATCGGGCACCGCGGGAATCGTGATCTCGATGCGGTCGATGCGCGATCTCTTCAGCACCTCATCCGTGTGTGCGCGCAGTTCGGCGGCGCGCCGGAGGAACATCTCACGCCCACGCGGCGCCGCGAGGTCCACGACCTGGCGCCGCCCCGTCTCCGGGTCCACCACGCGCAGCATCGCCGCGGGCGGATCGAGCAGTTCGGGTGGTGTGAGGCGCACGGCGACAACGTCGTGCCGCCGCCCACAGACGAGGAACTCGGCTTCGTGGCCCAGCGACAGAAAGTCCGACAGCAGGAAGATCACCGTGCGGTGGCGCAGCGCCCGCGACGCCTGCGCGGCGAGTTCGCCGAGGTCGGTGCCGGCTTGCTTGCCGCGCAGCAGCAGCACATCGCGCACGACACGCAGCACATGGCCAGCACCCTTGCGCGGCAGCACGAAGCGCTCGACGTCGGCACTGCCGGCGATGAGCCCGATGCGGTCGTTGTTGGCGATCGCGGCGAGGCCCAGCAGCGCACAGAAACGCGCGGCGACCTGCCGCATCGACCAGCCCCCAAAGCCCGCATCCATCGACGCCGAGAGATCGAGCGCAAAGACCACGGTCAGCTCGCGCTCCTCGACGAAGCGCTTCACGAACGGCCGCCCGACGCGCGCGGTGACGTTCCAATCGACGGTGCGCGGATCGTCCCCTTCGGCGTACTCGCGCACGTCGGCAAACTCGATGCCAGCACCGCGGAAGGTCGACCGGTACCCGCCGGAGAGCACGTCCGTGACGAGGCGGCTGCTCTGCACTTCGATGCGGCGCACCTCCGCGAGCACGGCGGACAACGACTCCGGTTCCGCCGGTGGCAGCAGCGGTTCGGGCTTGTGGCGGCGGAAGATCATCGGGCCGGCGAAGCGTACCGCCTGACGGAGGCAAGTCGACCCGTTCACGCGAGTTACCGTTCGGGCCGCTGGGCACTTCGGACGTTCAGGCAACGCCCCAGGTCTGCCGATGAAGACCCGTCGCACGAATCCGACGGCCGTCGGTTCAGCGCGACGGAGGCCCGATGACCAAGATCCTGCTCGCCGACCCCGACCCGCGTTCTGTGCAAGACCTGCGCGACCTGCTCGCGCAGCGCGGTTTCGAACTCGACGCGGCGGCCGATGTCGCGCACGCGCTCGAGCCGGTTGCCGATGGCGACATCGACCTCGTGCTCTGCGATTTGGCCTTGCCCGGCGGCGGTGGCCTGCGCCTGCTGCAGGAGATCCGCACCACCCATCCGGAGACCGCGGTCGTGCTGCTGTCGGCGTTCGGGTCGGTGCAGGATGCCGTGCAGGCCATGCAGAACGGCGCCGCGGACTTCCTCGGCAAGCCGTGGGCGCCCGACCAGGTGCTCGTGGCCGTCGATCGCGCACTCGAGAAGACCGCGCTGCAGAAGGAGAACCACGCGCTGCGTTCGGCCCTCGACGACCGCTTGCGCCTCGAAAACGTCGTCGGCACCGACCCGCGCATGCAGGCGATCTTCAAGACCGTGAAGGCCGTCGCCGACACCCGCACGACCGTGCTCATCACCGGCGAATCGGGCACCGGCAAGACCCTGCTCGCGCGCGCGCTGCATTCGCTGAGTGCCCGCCGCAGCGGGCCGTTTGTCGAAGTCAACTGCGGCGCGCTGCCCGAAAGCCTGCTCGAAAGCGAACTGTTCGGCCATCAGAAGGGGTCCTTCACGGGGGCCACCCGCGACAAGATCGGCAAGTTCGAAGCCGCCAACGGTGGCACCATCTTCCTCGATGAGATCGGCACCAGTTCGCCGGCGTTCCAGGTGAAATTGCTGCGTGTGCTGCAGGATCGGGTGATCGAACGCGTCGGCGACACCAAGACGATTCCGGTCGATGTGCGCATCGTGCTCGCGACCAACAAGAACCTCGAAACCGCCGTGGCCGCGGGCGAGTTCCGTGAGGACCTCTACTACCGCATCAACGTGATCACGGTCGAAATGCCGCCCCTGCGCGAACGACGCAGCGACATCGGCAACCTGGCGCAGCACTTCCTGCGACGGTTTGCCACCGAACACGGCCGCCCGGCCCTGTCCTTCAGCGAACGCGCCCTCGCCACGCTGATCGCGGCCCCCTGGCCCGGCAACGTGCGCCAGCTCGAGAACCTCATCGAACGCGCGGTCGTGCTGAGCCAGGGCCCGACGCTGGACCTGCCCGACCTGCCCGCCGGCCTGCAGGCCGCTGCCAACCCCGCGCGCAGTGCCGAACCAGACCTCGCCGCAGGCCCGCTATTGCCCCTCAAGGAAGCCCTGGAGGGCCCCGAAAAGCGCATCATCGAGCGGGCCCTCGAACAATGTGGCGGCAACCGCGAGAAGGCCGCCAAACTGCTCTTGATCAACCGCAGCACGTTGTTTCACAAGCTGCGCAAGTACGGCATTCGCTGAACCCTCCCGAACACCGCGTGCGTCCGTTCCTGGCTTCGATATAAAAGAGCACCCAGCGCATGTTCAGCCGCAGCTTCAAGGTATTCGGGGTTCTCTTCCTCGCCGTCCTCGCCGGCGTCTGGGCCTTTGCCGCCCTGGGCCTCAGCGGCCCCGAAGAAGTGCTGCGCGACGCACAGGCCCGGTTTGAGCGCGGCGAATACCAGCGCACGATCGATCTATTGAACGGCACCGAACATGCCGCGAGCATGCAGAAGGACCGCTCGAAGCGGGCGCGGCTGTTGCGGCTGCGGTATGCCGCGCAATCGCAACTCGGCAATGCCGTCGGCGCCCGCGATGATCTGGAGAGCCTGCTCTTGCTGACCGGCGACAGCGACCCGGCGCTGCGCCTCGACCAGATCCGTCTGCTGGCCATGGTCGGCGAAGGCGAACGCGCTTTGCAGCTGGCCCGCACCCTGCTGCAGCAGCTGCCCGCGGACGGGCCCGCTCCCAACCGCGAACGGGCGCTCGAACTCGCCGGCGAAGCCTGCCAGACGGCCTACCGCGACGAACTCGTCAGCGTGTTCGGCCTCATCGAGCGCGATCTCGGGCCGGAGAAGGGGCCAATGGCGCGCACCGCCCTGCTCACGTTCCTCTACCGGCCCGACGGTGATCCGGAGGTGCAGCAGGGCATCGAGAACGTGCGCCTCGCCTACAACACCCAATCCGCGCTGCTCGCCACCTGGCCGTCGTTGTTGCGCCGTCTGCAGGATCTGCGCACGCGCGTGCAGGAGGCCCTTGGCTATTTCCAGAAGAGCCTCGAAGCCGGCGGAGCCCCCGTCGCGGCGATGCGCGGGCTCGCGCTCTCGCTGGACCAATCCCAACGCACGTTCGACCTGCTCCTGCTCTGCGACAGCTACCGGCAGCGTTTCCAACACAAGTATGTCTACGAAGCCGGGGCGGCGGCGGCCTGGGCGCAGGTGCGAGCCGGACAGTACGAAGGTGCCATCGCTACCGCCCAACGTTGGCTGCCGTCGAAGTCCATTCCCGAACGGCTGAAGCAGGGGCAGATCGAGGCCGACGCCGGCCTCGGCGACCTGTTGCTTGCCCGCTGCGTCGCGGCCTGGCGGCTCGGGGATCGGCAGGCCCTCGAACGACTCGCCACCGATATCCGGACCCTCAGCACCGCCGAGATCAAGTTCCCCCTGGTCAGCAGCCTCATGTATGGCGTGCTCGCCGCCAAACGCGGCGAGTGGAAGAACGCCGACGGGTCCCTGCGCGGAACCAACTACTTCCTGCAGCGTACCGCGGTCGCCGTCGAACAGCAGGACCTCATGCCCGAGCTCGTCGCGCTGCGCGTGAAGTGCCTGCGCGAGCTCGGCAACATGGACAACGAGATCCTGGCCGTGCTCGCCGACTGGGCGAAAGTGCGACCGTCGGACCCGCGTCCCCTGCTCGCGCACGCGCAGTTCCAGCTCGACCGTGGCCAGCCTGCGGCGGCCCTCGTGGCCCTTGAGGAAGCGGCGCGGTTTGCGCCCAACGACCCCGAGGTGTTCACGATGCGGCTGCGCGCCAGCACCTTGGTGACCAGCGATTCGAGCCAGGATGGTGAGGGCCTCTACCTCCAGTGCCTGCGGCGCCGCGCGCTGTTCCCCGAAGTGCAGAATCCGCTTGGCTACCTGCTCTGCGCCGAAGCCGCTCTGCGCCACGGCGCCGCGGCGATCGCGCGGGAATGCGCGACCTACGCCATCGACAAGTTCCCATCCGCGCGCGAACCGCGCCTGTTGAAGGCGCGCGCCGAGATGATCGGCACCCGGCCCGCCGACCGCAATCCCGCCGAAGCGGCGCGGATCCTGCTGCAACTGCTCGACGAGTACCCGCACGACGAGGCGATCGCCCTGCTCGCCGTCGAAGCGCATCGGCAAGCCAACCTGCCGCTCGGTGGTTTGCTAGCGAGAGCGATGAGCAACTGCGCTCCCTCGCCCACGCTCACCGCCGAACTGCTGCGCTCCGCGCTGGCAGATGGCCGCAGCGACGCCGTTTCGTTCGTGCCAACCCCATTGCCCACCGGCAACGCGGAACTCACGATCCTCGCCGCCCACGCGCTGGCCAAAGCGGGCCGCGGCAAGGAGGCCGAGCCGCTGCTGGCGAGCCTCGCGACTGGCGCAGCGGACCTCCCGCTCGCCCAGCGCGGCGAACTGGCCTCGGCGCTGGTCGCCAACTGGCTCGGCCTCGCCAGCACGCAAGACGACATGGCCCTGCTGCCGATCGTCGAGCGCAACCTCGTGCAGTTCGCGCTCGGTGCGTCCAGCAGTGCCACGGCCCTGCTGCAGGCGGCATACCAGCTCGAAGAATCGCATCCGCAGACGGCCTACACGCTATGCACGGCCGCCTTCCAGGCCGCCGATCCCGAACACCGGAGCGGAGCGGACCTCGTGCTCGCCGGACGCCTTGCCAGCCAAAACGGGCGTTTGCAGCTCGCCGTCGACCACTTCACGGCGGCCCTGGCATTTGCCGATGGTCGCGCCGCCGCCGAACCGTTGGCGCGCCTCTGCTTCGCAAACGGCCACTCGGCGCGCGCGTTGCAGGCCTACCAGCTCACCACCAACCCGATCGACGGCGCCCTCGCCCTGCGCGCCGCCGACACCGTGCGCGCCCAGGTCCTGGCCACCGAGGCCTTGCAGCGCGACGGCGCCGACCTGCTCGCGCACGTGGTCATGGCCTGCTTTGGCCAATCGCCGCTCGCCAACGACCTCACGGTGCCGGGCCTGCCGGAGCGCCAGAACGTTCTCGAGCTGGCCAGCATGCTTGACCTGCCCGAACTCGGCCCGCTGGCGCTGCCGCGCGCCCAGGCACTCGCCGCGTCCTTGCCGCAATCGCCCACGGCCCAACTGCTGCTGGCCCGCGCCTTGCGCTACATCGACCGGGCGCCGCTCGCGGCGACCCTGCACACCCGACTCATGGCCCGGCAGGCGACCTCTCCGATCTTCTGGCGCGAAGTCGCACTCGCCGCCGCAGATCCCAAGTACCCGCTGTCCGAAGACATGAAGGTCGCGCTGGCGATCGCCGCCGCCCAGCAGAAGATCGCCGATTCGCCGGTCACGCAGGCGTTCAGCCTGCAGCGCACCGCGGACCTCATCGAGAAGTCCGGCAACCAGGGCATCGCCGACCAGATGCACGTGTCGATGTGGATGACGCTGCCGAAGCAGACCAAACCGCAAGTCGTCGACGCGCAGGGCCTCGCCAGCCGCGGCCGCCTGCTCGACGCGTGGTGGATCTTTGACAAGGTCCGCCCGACGCTCACCGGTGCCAAGCGACGCGACTGCATCGAGCGCATGTTTGCCATCGCGGAGACGCTGGCGGCACAGGACTCCCCACAGACCGAACTGCTCTGCCAGGCGGCGCTGCGTTTTCTCAGTGAAGAAGGGGCCCAAGGCTGCGTACTGCACTTCCTGCTCAACCGCGGCAGCCGGTTTGCCGGCTGCCAGTTGGACGAACCGGCCACCCACACCTGGTTGTTGCGCCATCTGGACCTCGCGGCGCGCGGCGAAGATCCGGGCCACTGGCTCGCTCGCACGGTAACCCGGTTGCAGCGCGATTCCGGCATCGCGGCGACTCGCGCAGCGATCGACGAAGCCCTCGCGGCGCACCCGACCTGCCTCGCTCTCTGGCGTCACCGCGCGCAACTGCTCGCCGAAGCCCAACGCGGCGCGGAGGGCATTGCCGACCTGCGTCTGGCCCTACGCCACGCGAACGTGCCGGACGAGCAACTCGCGTTCGTCAAGCTGGCCGCCGCCGAGTTCCTGCTGCAGCCCGAGGATGCGAGCCTGCTCGCGACACTGCCCGCACCCCTGCTGGCTGGGCCCGAAGGCGCCTTCACCAGAGGCCTCGTCGCACTGCTGCGCGGCGATGCCCTGGCGGCACTACCCCTGCTCGAGAAAGCCGCCCCACAAGCCGACGGCCTGCACCTCGTCGCCCTGGCCCTCGCCCAACTGCAGGGTCCGGCAACCAACGCCATCGAGCAGGCCCGCGCCACGCTCAGCAGGCTGGCCGCGGACTATGCGAGCAGTTCGCTGGCGCGGTATGCCGGCAGCTTCGCCCGCCAGCTCGCGCCACGCTGAGCGAGCGCCTCGGAAAGGCCGACGAACCTATAGTCGCGCAGCAGAGCGTCGAGTTTGGGCAGGGTGCGCTTCAGGTTCACGTAGTGACGGAACCCACGCAGGCCACCGAGCGCCTGCCGCGGCTGGTCGGGGTCGACTTCCCACGGATGCAGGTAGAGGCAACCAGGCACCCCTAGTCGCTCCTTCTGCCGCAGCCCCGCGCGCAGCATCGCCAGTGGCAACAACCGCAGGTAACCACCACCGCCGACCGGCAGGTGCCGCCCGAGGATGTCCCAGGTGAGCGGCGGGAACTCGAGCAGTTCGCCGGCCTCACCGCGCACGAGGTAGGGCACCGTCGGCGCGCTCGGCACCCCGTAGTCCGGGTGCCGCACCGGTTGGATCGAGCTGTCGAGCGTGATGCCCGCGTGCAGCAGTTCGTCGATCGCCCACGGGGTCTTCCGACCGATCGACCACGTGCAGGCTCGGAACGCGCGCGGCCGGACCCCAGCGAGCGATTCGAGGATGCCGGCGGTGCGTTCGAGGTCGGCGCGGAACCCCTCGCGCCCGAGGTCGGGCAGCACCCGATGGTCGTACCCGTGACTGCCGATCTCGTGTCCGGCGGCTTGGACTTCGCGCACGAGCTCCGGCAAACGCTCGGCGATCCAGCCGAGGAAGAAGAACGTCGCCTTGCTGTTGCGCTTCGCGAACAGGTCGAGCAACCGCCGCGTCGAGTCCCCGCAGCGCAGTTCGAACCCATCCCACGCGGCGCGGTCGATGTGGCCGGCCATGTTGAGAACCTGAAACCAGTCCTCGACGTCGACGGAAAGTGCGTGGCTCACGGTCATCGCAGCAACTCCCTGGCCTTCGGCATCAGTGCGCCGAGGAACACCGCACAGCGCCGCTGGGCGACCTGCAGATCCTCGCCCTTGCGCACCGGCGTCTCGATGCGCAGCAAGAACCCCGATTCGTTGTTGCGCAGCAACGCGAGCGGCATGTGATGCCACGAGAACTCCGCGTAGCTGCCCGACGCCCAGTTCTGCGTGCCAAACACACTCAGCGTGAGGTAGCGCCAGCCATCCTCGCGGCTGCGCGCGAGGATGCGACTCACCGTGGCCTCCGGGCCCAGTTCGGGCGCAGCTACGAGGTCATCGAGTTCGATGTCCATGTTGCTGCCTTCGATGCAGATGCGCGGCGCGTGTACACTCTTCCAGTTCGTATCGTGGAACAGGGCCACGAGGTGGATGCGGTTGCCATCGGCGTCGCGGTACCGCTGCCACGTGAAGTCGGCGGTGCCCAGCAGTTCGACCCAGCGCGGCAACGCCTTCTCGAAGTCCGCCTGCTCGCGCGCCGTGCGTTCGATGCGCGACCAACCAGCAAACTCGTCGGGCAGGCGTTGCGCACGGTGCCGATCGCCTCCTTGCGGCCGATACAGCGAAAGCGCCAGCAGCGGCACAGCAAGCACCCAGAGCAGGACGCCATGGCGGCGCATGGCCCCAGCGGGCAACGGCGCACCCGTCGGCACAACCCTCGGCGCCTCCACCATCGCGTCCGCGGCCTTTGGCTCGCGACCACGCGATAGGAACGCATCGAGGCCCAGGAGGATCGCGAGATCGGCGATCCACTCGGCGATGTTGGCCAGCGTGTGGCCGGTGCCTTCGGCGAACGGCACGCCAAACCAGCGCGCCAACAGGCACAACACGGCGATGCGCACTACGTTCGCCGACATCGCGATCGGCACGGTGGCCAGCAACAACACCAGACGTCGCCGCAGGCTCGGCTCACCGAGCAGGAACGCCAGGCAGTAGCCCAACGTGATCATCGCCAGCAGCGACCGCAGGCCACCACACGCGTCGGCAACAAACAGCGCTTCGTTGGTGCCCTGCACCTGCAGATGGGACCCCGCGCGAACGACCCCAGCGCCTAGAACATTGGCGAAGAAGGCCCCGCCGTGAACGGCCAGTTCCTTGAGCAGGAACGCGAGCCGCCCTTCCACGTAGATCGGCGTCGGCACGGCAAACACGACCAACCAGAGCACCGGCCACAAGCCGCGCAGCCGCTCGCGGCCGAGGGCCAGCCAGGCGGCCCCGGGCACGACGAGGATGAGGCTCGCGGCCGACGCCGAATCGATCATGAGCGCGGCACCGTAGAGGTGCAGCAGCAGGCCCGCGCCGAGCAACCACCACGCCCGCGGATCCGGCCGCGCCAGGCGCACCGACCAGGTCCGCCGGCGCGCCCAGATCGCCGCCGCCGCGATGATGGGCACGAGCCAGCAGTGTTCGAAGTACTGCGTCGGCGCATTCCAGCGATCGACACACCACTGCAGCGCCGTCGTGTACGCGAGCAGCAGCGGCAGGAAGATCCACAGGAACGCCTTCACCGCGCGCCTCCCCGCACCGCTTCGAACACCCGCACGACGCGCTCCGCATTGCCCGCCCACGTCCAACGTTCGCCCAGCAGGCTGTCGCGACCGGCGGCGCCGAGCGCCCGCGCAAACGCCCGATCGTGCACGAGGCGGCCCAACTGCAGCGCGAGTGCATCCGCCGAACCCGGCGCAAACAGCAACCCGTTCTCGCCGTGGCGCACGTTCTCACGCAGATTGGGCTGATCCGGGGCCAACGTCGGTACCCCGGCCGCCAACGAATCGAAGAGTTTCAGGGGCGAGGCGTATTCATTGATGGCGGGAATCAGCGCCCCATCACACGCCATCACGTGGCCCGGCAGCAGGCCCCCGGCAATCTCGCCGAGCGGGCGCACACGCTCGAGCAAGCCCCATTCGCGAGCGCGTTCCAAGAGCGGTGCCAAGGCAGGTCCACGCCCGATCAACACGAGAGCCAACGCTTCGAAGCCGGGGCGGCGCATCACCTCGAGCACGAGATCGAGCCGGTGCCAGGGCCGCATGTAACCCACGAACCCCAGCGCGAAACTGTCGGCGGGCAACTGCCAACCACGGCGCAATCGCGCAGCCTCGGCCAACTCGGCCGCGCCATACCGTTCGGGCACGGCTCCGTTGCCGATCACATGCACACGGTCGCGGCGCGCCCCCGCTTCGACCAGCAGATCGGCGAGCACCTGCGTCACCGCGAGCACCGCATCCGCCTGCCCGAGCACCGAACGTTCGCAAGCCAGGGCCCGGCGCCGGAAGCACAGTTTGCCGAGCTTCTGCATCTCGCTCACCATCGGCGAGTTGACCTCGAGCAGCAGTGGCACGCCGATCTCGCGCGCGACATCGAGCCCGGCGCGGCAGTGCAGCGCATGCCGTTCGTAGAGGAAATCGGGCCGGAACTCGCGTGCGGCCGCGCGCAGCATCGTGCGGCCGCGGCGGTTGTAGAGCATCTCCAGCACTTCGACCGCCGTGCGCGGCAACGACAGACGTTGCCACGGTGAAGGCCGCGCCGCCGCCGCGGGCGCCATCGCACCGGCGCCGACCAGGGACCCCTGGGGCGCCTTCTCCGCACCGGTCTTTGGCACGAGCGCACACTCGCGCACCTCGTGCCCCGCCCCGCGCAGAGCCCCGACGAGTTCGCGAACGTGCACCGCTTGCCCATCCTCGGCGCGAATGCGGTGATGGTAGAGAATGCGATAGGGCCCGCTCATGCCTTGCTCCCCGCGAGCGCGCGTTCGAACACACGAACGAGCTGCGCGATCGGCTCGGTCCACCCGTAACGCTCGGCAAAACGCCGTACGTGCTGGCGATCGCCGGGGACCGCCAGGACCTCGCGCAACGTGCGCGTGAGCGCCTCCTGGTCCCCGGACGGCACCAGGGCACCGATCGACGGGTCCTCGGTCTGTCGATCGCCGAGAATCTGCGGAATGCCACCGACTCGCGTGGCGACCACGCGCAGGCCCGACGCGAGCGCCTCGGTCACGACGTTGGGCCAACCTTCCCGTTCGCTCGGCAGCACAAACAGGTCGGCGGCCCGGTAGGCGACGGCGACTTCCGCCGGCGGACGCGCCCCGAGCAAGATCACGCGCGCCCCACCCGCCTCGGCAATGGCCGCGCGTTCGGGCCCATCACCAACCAGCACGAGCCGCACATCCTCGGGCAACCCTGGTAGGGCCTTCGCCGCGAGTTCAAAACCCTTGCCGGGCACCAGACGCCCGACGCCGAGCAACAACCGGCCCTCGGCGGGCAGCCCCAACTGCGCGCGCGCGGCCCGCGAATCGCCAGGTGCAAAGCGTTCGAGGTCGACCCCGTTGCGCACCTCGAGAATGCGTTCGCGCGGCAACTTCGCGACCGCGGCAAACCGTTCCCCGAGCGCGCGACTCACGGCGCAACACTGGAACGCGCCCGCCGCCGCCTCGGCGATGCGGGCCGCCACCACCCGATCCTGGGCGACCACATTGAGGTCCGAACCGCGCGCCGTCAGCGTATAGGGCACGCCAACCTCCCGCGCGAGTTGTGCGGCGGCAACGCCATCGGGCCAAAGATAGTGCGCATCGAGCACGATCGGCCCCATCGCGGCGAGCCGATGCACGACGTCGCGCGCGCCCGCCGCCATCGCATCGGCCTGACGCCGCTGCGAGAACCCCGGCCAATGGCGGTACCGCGGATGTTCGATCTCGACGCCGTTCCAGGTCTCCTGCCGCGGCACCGCGGCCCACTGGCGGTAGGCCCCGTTGCGGAAGAACCAGGCCACCTGCGGCACCGGCGCCACCACGCTCCACGGCAGCTTTGTCGCCTGCGCGACGCGGCGCATACGTTCGTAGACGAACAGCCCGTGCCCCGGCAGCATCGCCGACGGGAACAGGTTGGTGAAGGTCACGATGCGGCTCATGCGCACCACCGGCGCAGGAAGCGCGCCAGCACGAGCACCGCCCACAACATCTCGGCGTGATCGCCAACGCCACTGCGATGGCGCTGCAGCAGCTTCTGCACGTGTTTGGGATCGACCCAATCGCGCAACAGCCGATCGTCGAGCACACCTTGCACCGCGTCGCCGATCGGCCCGCGACACCAGCTGCGCAACGGCACCGAAAAACCCTGCTTCTTGCGCGAGAGCGCCGCCGGCAGCAGCCGTTGGCGCAGCGTGTCGCGCAGGAACGCCTTCGTCTGCCCACCCGCAAAGTGCCACGCCGACGGAATGCGCGCCGCGGCCTCGAGCAGTTTGTGGTCGAGGAACGGCGCGCGCACTTCCAGCGACACCGCCATCGAAGCGCGATCGGCCTTCACGAGGATGTCGCCCGGCAACCACGTCGCCAGATCGGTCGCCACGGCGCGATGCAGCGGCGAGCGCGCGTTGGCGCCTTCATACGCGCGCAACAACGGCGCGTGCGGATCCCCAGCCGCCGCGTGATGGTCGCGGCGCAGCACCGCGAACACTTCTTCGGGCAGATGCGCACTCACCGAACGCGCATAGGCCACCGCTGCCGGCGAACCCAGATTCTGCAGCGTACGTTTGCCGCGCAACCACCGCGGCAACCAATCCGCCTTGGGGTAGACCGCACCGAGTGCCCCCCACACCGGCCGCGGCAACCACCGCCGCAGTGCGTTCTCCTTCGTGTCGAAGAGGTAGCGGCGATAACCACCAAACCCCTCGTCGCCGCCGTCGCCCGACAACGCCACCGTGACGTGGCGCCGCGCCAGGCGACTCACGTGGTAGGTGGGCACCGCGCTGCTGTCGCTGAACGGTTCATCGAAGGTGTCGGCAAACCAGTCGAGTTCGAGCAGTTCTTCGGGCCCGAGCACTTCTTCGTGCAACCGCGCCCCACATGCCGCCGCCGACTCGCGCGCCGCCGCCCGCTCGTCAAACTGCGGATCCGTAAAGCCGATGGTGCAGGCGCTGACCGGCCGACCCAGCGTGCGCGTCATCGAATCGACGACCGCGTAACTGTCGACCCCACCACTCAAGAACGGGGCCAGCGGCACTTCGCCCATGAGCCGGATGCGCACGGACTCGTCGAGCAGTTCGAGCACGCGCTGCTGCCAGACCTCGCGCGACTCGTGTTCTTCACCAAACTCGAGTTGCCAGTAGCGCCGCGGTTCGACGCGACCGTTCTTCACGAGACACCAATGCGCCGGCGGCAACATGTGCACACCGGCAAACACGGTGGCCGGATCCGGCACATAGCGCAGCGCCAAGAACTGCGCGATGGCCTCGGGCCGCAGCGTGCGGTCGATGCCGAGCGCGTGCAGCGCCTTCAGTTCGCTCGCAAACGCAAACGTGCCGTCGTGCAGTGTCCAGTGCAGCGGCTTCTTGCCGAGGCGATCGCGCGCCACGTACATCTCGTGCGCAACCTCGTCGACCACCGCAAACGCAAACATGCCCCGCAGGTGCGACGCGAGGTCGGTGCCCCACGCGCGATACCCATGCAACAGCACTTCGGTGTCGCTGTTGGTGCGGAACACGCATCCCTTCGCTTCCAGCTCGGCACGCAGGTCGAGGTAGTTGTAGATCTCCCCGTTGAAGGTGACCCACAACCGCTCGTCGGCGAGCGCCATCGGCTGCGCACCACCAGCGAGGTCGACGATGGCAAGACGCCGCTGGCCGATCGCGTAACCTGGCCCGCTGCGCACGCCTTCACCATCGGGGCCGCGGTGCGCAATACGATCCGCCATCTCGCGCACGAGCGCTGGGTCGACGGGGCGCTCCCGTTCGAGCGCAAAGATGCCAACGATGCCGCACATCAGCGTCGCCTCGACCAGCGGATTGCCGGCCGCGACAGGACAGCACCACCCTCGGCGTGGGTCGCACCCGCCAGCATCGACGCCGGCCGCCAGCGCACGGTCACGCTGCGATGCGCGACGTTGGGTTGGTCCGGCACGAGACCAGGTGCCTGCCGATATGCCGCATAGGCCACGCCACCGAGCGATGTCACCAAAGCGAGCCAGTGGTAGATGAGGTCGAAGTGCCCACGATTCAAGAAGAACGCGCCGACCATGAAGCCGACGGTCGTCGCCTCCATCATGCGCGCATAGTTGGCGGCCCAGGCGAGGTCCGGGCGCGTTCTGCCGATGCGGTACACACGGCTGCACAACACAAACACCGAACCGAGCAGCAGCATGTAGACGAGGAAGGCAGGCGTGCCACTCTCGGCCCAGACCTGCAGGTAGCTGTTGTGCGCCACGTGCGTCGTGGCGCGCGGATCGATCGCCGTGAGCGAGTACTTCGGCACACTCGGCACGAAGTTGCGCATGCCGACGCCGAGCACCGGGTTGTCTTCGACCATGCGCAACGCCGTCGCCCACGCCTCCAGACGAGAACTTGCGGACGTCTCCTGGGTGTCGCCGATCGTCCCCAGGCGATCGAGCACTTCCTTCGGCGCCACGAGCGGAAAGATGAGGCCGATCGCCACCAACACGGCCCCCGCGCGCACGACGTGGCCCGAACGCCACGCGATCCAGAGGGCCGACACGGACAACGCCAGGAACGCGCCGCGGCTGTGAGTGAGCACGATCGTGATGACCGTCAGCAACACCGCGACCTGCGTCGCCCGCAGCACGATGCGGCGCTGCTCACCGATGCCGAGGTACCAGAGCAACGGCACGTTCATGACCAACGCCAGCGCGAAGTCATTGTTGTCCTCCATCATGCCGCCGGGGCCACGCAGAATCTGGTGACCGCCCCCGAGCACACCCAACACACCACCTTTCACGCCAAAGAACGCGAGGCACAGCGCGATCGTCCACAGCATCGTGCGGAAGCGTTCTCTCGTATTGACCTGGCCAGTCGTGAACAGGGCCACCGCGATGATCTTCAGGTACTCTGCAAAGTAGCGATTCGTGTACTCATCGTGCACATCGGCAAACCCGTAGCTCACGGCGATGAGCATGGTGAGCATCAACATCGACTTCGTACGCACGTCCCACTGCGCGTAGGCGACCCGGCCCTTCTCGTAGGCAAACCACCCGCCGATCATCGCGATGCCGACGAAGAACGAGAGGCGCATCGTGCGTGCAAAACCCCAACAGAGGTCCTGCGGCCGCATGTAGGCGAGCCAGCTGAACAGCAGCAAGCCGACGAACGGCTGCCGGAAACTTCCCGGCAGCAGGAACATCGTGAAGGCGAAGACGAGGAGGTCGCGCATCGCGTCACGCCGCGCCGAGCACCATGGCGAGCAGGTCGCGCACGAACGAGGGCAAACGCGTCGGATCCCAGTAGAACAGGATCACCACGCCACTCAGCAACACGACGAACGCGGCCGAGACCAGCGTCACGCGGCGGCGGCTGCGCACGGCATGGAGGCGTTCTTCGACCGTCTCGAGGTGGCTCACGCCGCCGAGCACGGGCACCGCGAGGCCACGTTCGACGTCATCGAGCGTCTTGAACGAACCCTGCATCACGTCGAGCAGCAGGATCAGACTGATGGCCAGACCAAGGCCCAGTACGCAGCCGATCAGGGCCACGACCATGATGTTGGGTTCCGTCGGCCGCGGTGGCGTCTGGGCGCGCGTCTGCGGGGTGACCGGCGGCTCCTTGTTCAGCTTGCCGATCCTGGCCCGCGCAGTCTCAAGGTCCTCGTGCGCCCCCGCGAGACTCTTCTGCGTCTCGGCAATGGACTTCTCGAGACGCTCATAGTCGGCAAACCCGGAGTCCCCAAGGCGCTGGAGCTGCTGGTCATCCATGCTGGTCTGCGCCAGCATCGACTCCGTCACCTTCTCCTGCGTGCGCAATTCGAGTTCGGTCGCCTCGATCTCCGCCTGCAGGGCCACACGCTCCGGATTGGGGATCATGCCATCCGTCTCGCCACCACTGGCACCGAGAAGCTTCTGCAGTTTGGCCCTCGCTTCGTTCAACGCAATCTGGGCTGAGCGTCGGCGCGGCGAGCTATCCGCATAGATCTCGAGCGCGTCTTCCCAGTGCTTCACCTCGAGGGCCAACAAGGCCGCCTCGGGGTTCTTTGCGAGCATTTCCGCCGCCTGCATCGCATTCACCTTGAGTCGCATCGGCAGCAGGTCCAGCTTCTCACGCATCTGCAACAGCTTCTCGCGCAACCCGACCAAACCCTGCTGCAACTTCGCGAGCTCGGCCTTGCGGGCCTCAAGCGCCCCCATGCGTTCCCGGTAGGCCGCCTGCTGGACCACGAGATCGAAGCGTGGATCGATCCCGTAGGTCTTCACCAGCGAACTCTTCTGGTCGAGATACTGGTCGTAGGCCTTCTGCAGCTCGTTGTAGCGCCTCGTCGCAGTCGCCTTGTCGTCCTCCGCGCGCAGCTTCAATTCCGCCACGCGTTGGGCGATCCAGGTGTCCACCAGCGTGTTCACGAACGCCGCGGCGCGCACCCCTTCCCGATCGCGGAACACCACCTGGATGCGCGCATACTGGCGCCCCTTGCTCGCGTTCTGGTCGTTGATCGAAAGGCGACTCTCGAGCGTGTCGAGGTTCTGCCGCAACTCGTACGGGTCCGTAGTCTGCCCCTCTTCCCAACCGAGCAGCTTCACGGTCTTCTCGATCGCGGTCGGGATCGTCAATTTGGCGCTGTCGACGACGGGCGCAAACGGGTCTTCCTTGTACGAGCTCTGGACCTCACTCGACGGCGCCCAGTAGCTGAGCACCGCGTCCGCCACGTAGTAGCGCGGAATGAAGAACGCCACGATGCCGCCGATCACAAGCCCGAGCAGGGACACGGGAATTACCTGCCACCGCCGCCGCTTCAGCAGGTCGACGTAGCGTTGCAGCGACAGCTGCGGAAGTTCAAGTTGCGTCATGCGGCGAACTTTGCCTTCGCGGTTGGTGGAAGCGGCGGCAGCGCGGGCATGTCAGAACCGGAAGTAGAGGGAATCCTGCTGGCCGGTAGCAACCTCGTACGCCGTGCGAATGCGTGCGACGCCGAGCATCGTGTTCACGGCGACCCCCACGGGCTGGAGCACACGCTCCAGCAAGCGCGCGATGAGGCCGAGGAACGTCGGTGGGATATAGAGGATGTCGCGCTCGTGCATGCGCGCGTTCGTGGTCATGTTTCCCGTAGTCAGCATCTCCCGGAAGTTGATTTCGATGACGAGCGGATTCTCGGCATCGGGTCGGATCAGGTAGACACGGCCCAGGTTGGCAAGCGGCGTCCACTGCACGGCCAACATCGCATCGAAGAACGTCATGTCGGGCTCCAGCTTCTGCCGCCCCTTCGTGGCGAGCACTTCGCCGATCGCGTAGAAGAGCTTGTTGGAGACGACGATGCGCGCCTGCAGCTGGAAGTCCTTCTTGAAGTAGAGCATCAGCTGGCTCTGCACCTGCGCCGCGAGCTCGGTCTCGGTCATGCCGAGCACGTAGACGGGCCCGACATAGGGCACGAAGATCGTGCCATCGATGCCGACCGGCTGCACCGCCGACAACTCGACGAGGCGCTCAGCACCCGGCGTCTGGACCGCCGCCGGATCCAACAGGAACTGCACCGCATCGAGGCCCCCCACGTAGTTCTCGATCGTCGCTTCGCCTTCGGCGCGCGCCCCGAAACCCTTTTCGTGCAAGAGCTCGCGGATGCGCTTTTCCTCAAAGCTACCGCAGCTGGCCAGGCAGGACAGACACAGCAGCAGCAGGGCCTGCAGCCGGAGATAGGGGGTATTGGCGGGCATCGTCACGTCGTGGTTTGTCTCACAAAGCGGACCAAGCTAACCATCGTAAGACTCATGCTGCGAGGAGCAATGCGCCTGTCCCCGATCCCCTCCTCATCGGCACTTCCGCTGCCCGGACCTGATTCGGCGCCTGATTCGGGATCGACGAGCTTGGTACGACCGGGGGTTCGCAAGGACCGGTGGGAACGCGTAGAACTGCCCTGTCATGCGCGCCCTGTCCATCCTGCTCCTGCTGTGCCTTTGCGCCGGAGTCGGGGTGTCGCTGTGGTTCCTGACTGAGGAAGATGCGCCGCCGAGCCCGCCCGGCCCTCAGCCGAGGGCCGACGCGGCCGCGGATCATGTCGGGGAGCCGGCGGCTTTCGACCAGATCCTGCCGGTTGCCGTCGCCCAACCGTCAGATCCGGCCGCGCCGGATGCGGGCGACGAAGAATCCCGCACCGAAGCGCTGAGCGAGGCGGATCTCAACACCGGGCCCCGCGTGCAGGTCGTTCGCGGGCCGCTCCAGCAGCCGGTGGCCGACGTCGTCGTGTTCTACGTGTCCGAAGCGGACGCCCAGGCCCGGCAGCGCGTGCAGAACCTCGACCTGCAGCGGTTCCTGTGGCCGGAGCAGTTTGGCGCCAAGCTGCGCACCGATGCCAACGGCACCACGCGCCTGCCCGCGACGCGGCGCCCATGGCTGGTCGCGGCCACCGCCGACGGTGAGTTCGCGTTTGCGACCGTGCCGCCGGGCGACCGCACGGTGCAGGTGCCGCTCGAGATCGACGAGACCGTGACCGTGCTCGTGCAGACGGGCGAGGGCACAGCGTGCGAGAAGGCACCCGTGGCCCTGTTGCAGCACCGCGAAGGCGAACGCGAGGCGGCGACCTTGTGGCAGATGGCGACCGATCGGCAGGGGCTCGCGGTCTGCCGCCACTTCCAGCTCGTGCGGCCTGCCCTGCGCGGCCCGCCGGAGAGCGAGCGCTTTGCAGCGGCCCTCGCCATGGCCTTGCCGGTCCCCGTCGTGAAGGTCCTTCCGGGCCGCCCGACCAGCGCGGAGACCGTGCGCCTGCAGATGGTGCCGCATACTTCGGTGCAGGTGACGTTGACGGACCATCGCGACCGGCCGCTGCTGTCGCCAGCCGGCGTAGCGCTCTGGAACGAACGGGCCCGCGACTGGAAGGGCGAGTTTCCGATCCCGGGCGGCCTCGAACGGCCGCGCCAGCAAAAGCCCGTCGGCGCGTTTCCCGTGACGTTCGACAACATCGGCGCCAACGCCGCCATCCGCATCGCGGCGCGCTTCCCGGCCGCCAGCCGCGGTGCGATGTCCGAACCACACTGGACCTCGCATGACCAGAAGGAGGTCCTGAAGGTCCGGTTGCCACTCGGCCCCGAACTCGCACTCGTCGCCGGCACGATCGTGACCGCCGACGGCCGCGGCTTTGGACCGGGCGTGCTGCGCGGGTGTTGGTGGAGCGCCGAACGACCACTCGCGGAATGCCAGGTCTCGACGATCGGGGACGGCCAGTTCGACCTCGTGCAGGGCCCTTTCGAAGGCACCGCCGAGCTGTGGCTCGAACTGCGTGCGGACCTCGCGCTCGACTTCCCGGTGGAGCAGGCCCAGGGCCAGAACGTGCACCCCGAACCGACGACCGTCGAAGTCGGCGCGCGCGTGCGGATGCAGGCGCTGCGCGCAGGCGAACGGCGCGAAGTCGGCACGATCGTGCTCGGCGAACTGCCGCCAATCTGCAGCGGCATCGTGGTCGACGACCTCGGGGCACCGATCGCCAATGCCGAAGTGAAGCTGCAACGCCACGAGCCACCACCACCCGCTACGCCGCGGCAGCCGCGCAATGGCGAACGCCAGCGCGACCCCTGGCGCGACCTGCCGCTGCTGCAGACCAGGACCGACAACGAAGGGCGCTTTGCGCTGCACGGAGAACGCCCCACCGGCCAGCTGCGCGTGCGCGCCGACAGCAATCTGCACTTCGCCGACAGTGTGCCCGTGCGCGGCCCCGGCGACCTGCTGCGCATCCCACTGGTTCGCAACGGCATCCTGCGCGGGCGAGTCGTGCTGCCCGGCTGGATCGCCGATGGCAGCGTGACGCTCACGTTGCGCCCGCAGGACGAATCGCTGCGCGAACGGGATACGCGTTCGGTCGGGCTCTCGCGCGGTCGCGGCGGGCGCTTCGTGCTCGAACCTCTGCGCGCGGGTCGCTACGACGCGCTCTTTGTGGTGCGCAACGTGCCAGAACCCCTGGCCGTGATCGGCGACGTGTTCGTCACGCCGGGCGAATGCCGCGATGCGCGTTTGCGCCTGCTCGACCTGAGCCAATCGCTGTTTCGGTATCGCCTGCGCGCCGTCGACCAGAGCGGCCGCCTGCTGCCGATCGATGGGCCGATCCTCGCGCGCGTGCGCAAGACCGATGGCACGATCGCCGACGCCGGGTTCCGCTGGCAACGCGGCCGCGCCGAGCTCATCACGGGCAGTTCGCTGGCCGAACTCATCGCCTTCGCCAAGGGCTGCGAACCACAGGCCCTCACCTTGGGGCCCGGCGATCACGACGTCTACCTGCGGCAGCTGAACCCGGCCCGCGTCAACCTGCCCGGCCTGCGCGGGCTCGTCAGCAACAACCACCGCGTGCGTGTCTCGGTGATCCTCACCGAAGACACGGGCTTCCCGCAGTGGTTGTCGGGCACCGACCAGCGCACCGGCGAGAACTTCACGTTCCCGCGCTGGGAACTCGGCAAGAGCAACGGCGCGTGGCTCGGACTCGGCGACGAAGTCGACATCCCGATCGCGCGCAGCGGCAAGTACGAGATCGTGCTGCGCATCTACGCGACCGACAGCGAACGTTCGCAGCAACTCTCGGTGCCCCTCGGTGTGCACGAACTGCGCGTCGACTCGGCTTCGTTGGCCGCCGTCACCGTGCCCATCGACTCGGGCAAGGTGCTCGAAACGCTGGCGCGGTTCGAGCAGCCGAACCAGGCGCGCGGCGCGCCCCAGGGTGGGCAGCCGCGCCGTCGGTGAAGCGAGGAGCCGCGCAACCTCGCCTAGGCCAGCAGCGCGACGCAGCGATCCAACCAGAACCCGATCGCCAACACGGCGGCACCGCAGATCGCGAGCACGACGACCACCGGCATCGCCACGCGTTCTGATGGCCTCGCTGGTTCTGCCGCGGGCTGCAGCACAACCGCGCGCACGACCAGCAGGTAGGCCCAGGCCGACAGCGCCGTCGACAGCACGAGCAGCAGGGCCGCCACGCCAACCGCGCTGCGCGCCCCACCGAAGCCAAACCCGAGAGCCTGCTGCAACACGACCCACTTGCCGAAGAAACCCGCGAGCGGCGGCACGCCGGCGAGGCTGAACAAGAACACGCACAACAGCGCAGCGAGCCAGGGGCGTTCCCGGCCCAGGCCGCGCAGGGCCTCGAGCCGGCACGAACCGCGGTCCTGTTCGACCACGGCGAGGCACGCCAGCGCGCCCAAGGTGGCCACACTGTAGGACAGCACCTGCAGGAGCGCCGCGCGCAAGGCCCCTTCGGCCGGCAAGCAGGCGAGCGCCAGTACGGCCGTACCGGCGTGGCCGATGCCGCTGAACGCGAGGATACGTTTGGCGTCGCGCTGCGCGAGCGCCGTGAACGCCGCTAGGAGCAGACTCGCACCGGCTGCGGCAGCGAGCGCCGTGCCGAGCACTTCCGGCCCCGCCAACGTGCGGGGCACCGCGAGTTGCACGCCGCGCGCCAGCGCCACGAGCGCCCCGACCTTTGGCGCCAGGCCAACCACCGCCACACTGAGCGCTGGCGCGCCTTCGTAGACGTCCGGCGCGTAGAAGTGGAACGGCACGATCGTGAGCTTGTAGGCCACACCGACCGCGACGAGGCCGAGCGCCGCCAGCGCCACCACCGGCATGTTGGCAAACGCAGCCCCGATGCCAACGAAGTCCAGGTGGCCGGTGAGCCCGTACACGTGGCTCATGCCAAACAGCGTGCAGGCGCTCGCTAGCCCACCGAACAGCACGAACTTCATGCCGGCTTCGGCGGCGCGGCGGTCCCCACCCTTCCACGCCGCAAGCCCGTAACTGCCGAGCGAGACCATTTCGAGGCCAAGCCAGAGCGGCAGCAGGTTGGCGGAAACCGCGGCAATCGACGAACCGAGGGCTACGCCGAGCACGCAGACGGTGTGGGCCCCCCGGTCCGCGAGCGCTCGCTGCCCCGTGCCAAGCACCAGCAGCAGTGCCGTCAGCGACGCAATGAGGCAGCGCACGAACGGCGTCATCGCGTCGACCGTGATCATGCCCTCGATGCTGCCAGGCGCGCCCGAGCAAGCCGCGATCGCCGCGGCCAGGCACGCGCCGATGCCGAGCCAGGCCGTGGCGACCTTCTTCGCGGTGGGCAACAACATGTCGGCAACCAGCACCGCGGGGATGCCGGCGGCCAACCACAGTTCGGGCCACAACTGCGCCACCTGGGCCGCGGCGTCCGTGGGGAAGGAGGCACTCATGACAACGCACTCCGCACGTGCAACAACAAGGCTTCGAGCGCCGGCCGCAGCGCCTCGACGAGCGGTTTGGGCCAGACGCCAAGCACCACGAGGCCGACCACCAGCGGCAGCGCCGCGAGCAGTTCGCGCCGGTCACAATCCGCAAACTGCGCGTGTTCTTGGTGCTGCAGCGGGCCGTAGACGACCTTGCGCACCATGCCGAGCAGGTAGGCTGCCGACAGGATCACGGAGAGGCAAGCGAGCGCGCCGAGCAGCGGGAAGGGAGCGCTGCTCGTGAAGGCGCCCGACAAACCGAGGAACTCCCCTGGGAACCCGGCGAGCCCCGGCAACCCGGCCCCCGCCAGGGCGGCCACCAACAGGAGCCACGCAAAGCGCGGCATCGGCTGGGCGAGGCCACCAAAACCGTCGATCCGGCGGTGGTGCGCGCGGTCGTAGAGCACGCCGACGAGCAAGAACAACAGCGCCGCGGAGAGGCCGTGCGTGACCGCCTGCACCATGCCGCCAGCAAGGCCGGCGAAGGTCAACGAGCCAAACCCCAGCAGGCAGAAGCCCATGTGCGAGACCGACGAATAGGCGACCAGGCGCTTCAGGTCGCGTTGGCCGAGCGCGACCAGCGCCCCCCACAGAATGCCGAGCAGGCCAAGCCAACCGAGCGTCGGCGCCCAGGTGTAGACTTCCCAGGGGAACAGTGGCAGCGCGATGCGGTAGAGGCCGTAGACGCCGAGTTTGAGCAACACGCCGGCGAGCAGGATCGACACCGCCGTTGGCGCCTGCACGTGCGCGTGCGGCAACCAGGTATGCAGCGGGACCGCAGGGACCTTCACGAGGCACGCGAGCAGCAGGGCGAGGAACCCAAACGCCGACAGCGGCATGCCGAGGAAGCGCACCTCGCGCCAGCTCTGCCACTGCAGCGCGAGATGGCGCAGGTCAAAACTGCGTGGCACCAGCACCACGGGCGCGGCACCGGGTGCCTGGTCACTGCGCTCCACGCGCAGGCCGTGCAGCGTCTGCCCACCGTCGACGCTGACTGCGGCAACGGCCTTCGCTGGCACCGCGACGCGGCGCCCTTCGGCAGGCGTCGCCGACCACAGCAGCACCAGTAGCGCCAACATCATCACGCTGCCGGCCAACGTGTAGATGAAGAACTTCAGTGCGGCATAACGACGCTGTTCGCCGCCAAACAGGCCGATCAAGAGCAGCATCGGCACGAGCAACACTTCCCACGCCACGTAGAAGACCAGCAGGTCCAGCGTGACGAAGACCGCGTTCATCGCGGCGAGCAGCAGCAGCACGAGGCCGTGGTAGCTGCGCGGCGACCGTTCGTGGGCAAACCCGCTGATCGTTGCAACGAGCGTGATGAGCCCCGACAGCGCCAACATGGCCGCCGACAGACTGTCGACGCCAAACCGCAGGCTCGCACCGAGCACCTGGCTCCACGGCACTTCGACCTGAAGGCGGAAGTCCGCGCCGGGACGCGCCACAAAGTCCCACAACGCCGCGCCGCCAATGGCCAGGGTCAAGGCGCTGCCGGCAAGGCACCACCACCGCGCCGCGCGCACCGGCCCGGCAAGGCTCAGCACGGCGAACAACAAGGGCCCGAACACGGCGGCGAGCAGCATCATCGTTGTAGCCCCCACCAGAGCCCGAAGGCGCCGATCCCGATCGCGACCGCCAGGTAGGTGCCAAGGCGCCCACCGTGGAACCACGCGCCACCGCGACCGAGACTGCCACACACACGCGCGACACCATCGACGATCCCGTCGAGCGACTCGAAGTCGTCGGGGCCAGGCTTGCCGGCTTCGAGGGCGGCCAGGCGCTGCGTGCTACCGAGGTCGATGCGGGCGGCGGTAGCGGAACCACGCTGGCCCAAGCCGCGCACGAACCACCGGTGCCACAGACGGTCGATGCCCCACAATTCGGCACAGCAGCGGTGCAGGCCAGCAAACCGGCGCGCGAGCCCAGCGGCGAGTTCGCGGCGGCCGCGTCCGAACACGGCCACTGCAAACGCCGCGCCGACGGCGAGCAGCAGGAGGGCGAGGATCATGCCCAGCGTGTGGGCATCCAGCGTGTGGGAGTCGTTGGCCCCGTGCGCCCCTTCGTGGTGCGCTGCACCGGGAGCGGCGAGCGCATGTTCGAGCCAGCCGCCTGCGGTCCACGGCAGGGCCAACGTGAACGGCGCGAGCAGCAGCAACACCCACTTCGCGAGCCCTGAGGGGTCATGCGCATGATGCGTCACCGACGCATCGCGTTCGTCGCCGCCGAACAAGGAGAACCACCAGCGCAGCATGTACGCCGACGTCAGCAGGCTGCCGGCGCACGCGAGCACGAACGGCCCCCATGCGAGGCCTCCTTCTGCGGTCGCGGCTCCCAAACCTGCCGCGAGCACGGCATCCTTGCTGAAGAAGCCCGAGAACAGCGGCGCGCCAGCGATCGCGAGCACGGCCATGAGGCTCGTCCACGCCACCACGGGCATGCGCCGCCGCAGGCCGCCCATTCGCTCCAGGTCCTGATGCCCAGCGCAGGCGTGGATGACCGCGCCCGCGCAGAGGAACAACAGGCACTTGAACATCGCATGCGTGAACAGGTGCGCAAGCCCAGCCACGCGCCCACCCGCGGCTTCCCCAGCCCCGAGGCCGACGAACATGAGGCCGAGCTGGCTCACCGTCGAGTACGCGAGCACGGCCTTGAGATCCCACTGCACGCACGCAATGGTCGCGGCGAAGAAGCACGTGATGCCGCCGGTCCAACCAACCACGGCGAGCGCTTCGGGCGGAAACATCGGGTAGCAGCGTGCGACGAGGAACACCCCCGCGGCCACCATCGTCGCGGCGTGGATGATCGACGAGGCGGTGGTCGGCCCCTGCATCGCGTCGGGCAGCCACACGTGCAGCGGGAATTGCGCACTCTTGCCAACCGCGCCCGCAAAGACGCCGAGCGCGGCCAGCACGAGCAGCGCATGGCCCGACAGGCCAAAGCAGGACACGGAAGCGAGGGCTGGATCCTGCACAACCTGCCGCAGGTTTGCCCAACCGAGCGCGTCGGTGCCGCGACCCAAACCTATCGCGAGCACGAGGAATACGCCGATGCCGAACAGGAACCCGGCGTCGCCGATGCGGTTCGTCACGAACGCCTTCAGCTGCGCATGCGACGGGCTCAAGCTCGATTCAAGCACACCGCGCGCCCCTTGACCCTTGTTGGCCTGGTACTCGGGATCTTCGCTAGCGGCAGGCTTTGCAAACCAGAAACCGATCAGCAGGTAACTGCCGAGTCCAACCAGTTCCCAGCAGCAGAAGGACAAGAACAGGTTGTCGCTCAGCACGACGCCGAGCATCGCAAACACGAAGCCGCAGAACTGCCACGGAAACCGCGCCGCCTGCGCGTCGTCGTGCATGTACCAGCGGTTGAACAACAGCACGAGCACGGCGAGCAAGTAGACGATGCCGGCCATGATGGCGGCCATCGCATCGACGTAGACGCCCACGCCCAGCGTGAAGGCCCCGAGATCGAGCCACGTCGCATGCGGCCCCACGAAGGCCTGCCCATGCCCGAGCACCGCCGTCGCCTGCCAGAGCGCGAGGCAGAGGCCAGCCCCGAGCAACGCGGCGGCAAGGCCGTGGGCCAGTCCCGGCGACCGCCGCGGCAGCAGACCGACCAGCACCGCCGCCAACAACGGCAACACCAGGACCACGACCGGCAACCAGCTGGGGATCACGAGCCGAGCTCCTGCGTCTGTTCGAGGTCGATGTCCTTGCTCGTGCGATACACGGCAAACAGCAGCGCGAGCGCCACCGCGGCTTCGGCCGCCGCCACCACGAGCACGAACACGGCCGCCGTCTGCCCCTGCGAGTCGTTCGGCAGCGCCCGGAAGTGGCCGTAGGCGGCAAACTGCAGCGCCGCGGCGTTCAGCATGAGTTCGAGGCCGATGAGCACACCGATCGCATTGCGGCGCGTCGCCACCGCGAGCACGCCCGCACAGAACAGCACGACGGCGACGAGCAGGTAGCTCGCGAGGTCGTGGGGACCAAACTCATCCACGGCTCGCCTCCAAAGGCCGGCGGAACCGCCGCACCGTCGCGACTGCGGCCACGAGCGCCACCGTGAGCAGGAAGCCCGCCAGCAGGAACGGCACGAGCCACGAGCCGACGAGCAGGTCGCCAATCGCGTCCGCGCCGCCGATCGCATCGGGCGTGTTCTCGGGATCCCTGCGCGAAGGCAGCAGGTTCTTGCCGTGTGCGACCACGGCGCGCGCCAGCTGCACGGCAATGCCGGCCGCCAACAACGCACCAAGCCCACCCACCGCGCGCAGCCAGACCGGCGTGCGCTGCACCGCGCCCCTCACGTCGGCGCTGAACAGCGTCGCGAACAACACGAGCACGAGCACGCCGCCCAGATAGACGACGACCTGCAGGCAGGCGAGGTAACTCTGCTGCAAGAACAGGTAGAGCCCCGCGGTGCCGAGCAGGCACAGACCGAGCAGCAGCGCCGCGTGGAACAGGTTGCGCACGACGGCGGCGCCGACCGCGCCCGCCATCGCCGCGCCCGCGCAGACAAGGAACAGTAGCTGCTCGATCATCCGGGGCCTCCGGCGGACGGCGCTTCGGCCTTGGTCTTGGCTTCGGCTGCCGCCTTCGCCTTGGCCGCGGCCGCCGCCGCATCCTTGGCCTTCTTCTTCGCCTCGCGCTCTGCGTCGGCCTGCGCCTTTTCCTCGGGCGTGAAGTAACCAAGCCCGTACATGCCGATCAGGTGCTGGCCACGCACGTCGATGCGCGCGTCGAGCCATTCCCGATCCGCCGGCGACAATTGTTCGCGCGGCAGCCGACTCAATTGCTGCAGACGCCCGACATCGGCCGCGTCCAGGTGCACATCGAGCTGGCTGCTGTTGCGACGGAACAGGTACCGTTCGCCATCGAGCCGCGGGTCCATCTGGAAGTCCGCCGTCATCGACAACGAATCCGTCGGGCACGCGCGCACGCAGAGCCCGCAGTAGATGCACTTGCTGAGGTCGATGTCGAACCGCGACGCGCGCATCTTGTTGTTGCCGTCGCGTTCGCCGTCCATCTTGAAGCAGTCCACCGGGCACGCCGTGTCGCAGGCGTGGCAGACGATGCAGATATCGGCCTTGTTGTGCAGATGGCCTCGCTGGCGCTCGCCGACCACTTCGGCCGCGTGCAGCGGATACTGGCGCGTGACCGCCTTCGCACCCCCTTCGTCGCGCAGGTTCTCGACGAGGAACTTCCCGGTCGTGCGCATGCCCGTAAAGAACGACTGCAGCCCTTCCGTGACGTCATTGAGCCAGGACAGGATCATGATCCACCACCCGTGAGTTGCCGTAGCGCCGGATGCATGCCGCCATGCCGACGCCGCGCGATACGAACGAGAACGCCGAGCAGCAGCACCGGTACGGCCCAGCCGAGCAGGTGCCCGAGCACCCCGAGCGCAGGCCGCGGCAGCGCCGCCAGGCGCCCATACGCCGTGCCCGCTTCGGTGCCGCCCGCGAGCACGAGCTGCACCGCGAGTCCAAACACGGCGACGAGGCAGATCGGCACCAGCGTGAGCCAACACAGCCGCATGACCTGGTCGACGCGATACCGCGGCAAGGTCCACCGGATCCAGACCATGAGGAACAACGAGGCGAGGAACTTCACGGCGAAGATGCCCAGGTGCAGCAACGTTGCGAGCAGCGGATGCAGACCGACGATCCACTGTTCGCCGATCGGACTCTGGTAACCACCGAGGAACAGCGTCGCGAAGAGGGCCCCGATCAACAGCATCTCGGTGTATTCCGCGAGCGCAAACATGCCCCAGCGCAGGCCCGAGTATTCTGTATTGAAGCCCGACACGAGTTCACTCTCGGCTTCGGCCATGTCGAAGGGCGTGCGTTGGCATTCGGCAAGCCCGGCGAGGAAGAACACGCCCGCGAGCATCGCGAGGAATGGGCTCTGCACGAGGTTCCAGCCAACGAACGTGAAGACCCCGGGCCGATACTGCTGCGCCACGATCGCGTGCAGGTCCATCGTGCCGCTCCACAGCACCACGCCAGCCACGGCCAGGCCGACCGGAATCTCATAGCTCACGAGCTGCGCCACGGCGCGCATGCCGCCGAGCATCGAAAACTTGTTGCCCGAACCCCAACCCGCCATCAACAGCGCCAGCACGGTCACGCCAGACACCGCGATCACGTAGAGCGCGCCGACCGACACTTCGAGCATGACGAGGTGGTGCGCAAACGGCACCACGCAGAACGGCAGGAAGGCACCCGTGAGCGCCAGGTACGGCGCAAGCCGGAACACGGCGCCATCCGCGCCGCGCGGCACGATGTCCTCCTTGCCGAGCATCTTGATGCCGTCCGCCGCGAGCTGACCGATGCCAAGTTTCTGCAGGATCGGCAGCAGCGAACGCACCACCGGCAGCTTCAGGAAACGTTGGAACGCGCGATCCTGGGTCGCGCGCGGCAAAAAGCACAACAGCACGCGGAAGCCAAAACGCAGTGGCCCTTCGAGGCTCGCCGAGTTCGGCCCATGCCGGCGCTGGATCGCCGCCGCGACCTTGCGTTCGACGATCTGACCGAGCGCCGCCACCGGGAAGATGATCGCGAGCAGCGGCGCCACCCAGACGAGCAGCACGGCCACGGTCACCGCGATCCAGCCTGGTGCGGGCGAGCCCGACAACCACACCGCCACCGCATCCACGGCATAACCAAGCCCCGTCATCGGTCGATCTCCGGGACGACGACGTCGAACGAACCGATCACCGCCACCACGTCGGCGAGGAAGATGCCGCGCATGACCTTGTGGAAGATGCCGGCTGCCGAGAACGAGCCGGTGCGCACGCGCACGCGGTAGGGCACCTTGGTGCCGTCGCTGACGAGGAAATAGCCCATCTCGCCGCGCGGGGCCTCGGTGCGGCAATGCACAAACCCCTTCGGCGGCCGCTTCAACACCTTGCTGACATCGGCCTGGTGCCCGCCGATCGGGTCGTTGGCCTTCCCCGCCGCCGGCGGCAACAGCTTGAGCACTTCGCGGCACAAACGCACCGACTCCTGGATCTCGAGCAGGCGCACGATGTAGCGGTCGTAACAGTCGCCGACGGCACCCTTGCGGCCCGCGTACCGTTCCCCCTTCGGCACCCGCACGCCGAGTTCGCCGTAGAGGCCATACGGCTCGTCGCGGCGCAGATCCCAGTCAACGCCACTGCCGCGCAGGTTGGGCCCGACGAGGCCCCACGCGATCGCCTCGGCGGCGGTCACCACCGCGAGGTTTGCGCACCGATCGCGGAAGATCGTATTGGTCGTGATGAGCTTGTTGAAGCGCACCATCTCCTTCTCGAACTGGTCGAGAAAACTCGCGATCTCCTCGGACGCGGTCTCGTGCAGGTCAAACGCAACCCCACCAACCGTGACGTAGTTGTAGGTGAGCCGCTGGCCACACAGCTTCTCGAAGATGTCATTGACGTGTTCGCGCTGCGCGATGCCGTGCAGGAACGGCGTGTAGGCGCCGACGTCCATCGCCATCGCCCCGACGGCGATGAGGTGGCTGCTGATGCGATTGAGTTCGGCAACGAGCACGCGAATGCACTCGGCGCGCCGCGGCACCACCACGGCCGTCGCGGGGTCCGTATTCAGCAACTTCTCGACGGCTACGCAGTACGCGAGATTGGCGTTCATCGCGCAGACGTAGTCGACGCGGTCCGTGTACGGCACGAACATGGGCCATTCGATGCACTCGCCGATCTTCTCGATCGAACGATGCAGGTAGCCGTGGTCGGGAATACACGACGAGACGATCTCGCCGTCACTTTCGACGCGAATGCGCAGCACCCCGTGGGTCGCCGGATGATGCGGCCCCATGTTGAGCTGCATGCGTTCGCCGCCGAGCGTGATCGCTTCGATGGTCACGGATGCCCCTTCTTCGTCGGGGCCGGGGTCGGAGTAGGTTCGGGATCACCTTGACGGCGCGGGGCCCCGTCAAAATGCTGGCCTTCGCGCAAGTGCGGCACGCCGTGGTATTGGGCGGGATACAGGTAGTCCTTGCGCAGCGGGTGGCCGACCCAATCGTCGGGGCACAGGATGCGCTCCAGCGACGGATGCCCGACAAACTGCACGCCGAGCAGATCGAACACCTCCCGTTCGAAGTACAACGCGGCCGGCCACAGCCCACTGACCGTCGGCACGGAGCACAGCGCCCGCGGCGCCTGCACTTCGAGCATCACCCGATGGTGATGCTGCTGGCTGAACAGCAGGTAGACGACGGCGATCGCATCGTTGGCGGGACTCGCTTCGTTGCCTGGATACTTGAGCCGGTCATACCCGGTCAGGTCCATGAGCGCGTCGCAGAGCAACGCCGGATCGCGCCGCAGCAGGGCTGCTACGCGCGGCAACGCCGCGGCGGGCACGCGCACGAACGGCTGGCCGTTCTCGCTGCGCACCACCATCGCTTCGTCGCACACCTGCGCGATGCGCGCTGCGATCGCTTCGAACGTCATCCCGTTCATGCCTGCGGCTCCGGCTTGCCAGGATGACTCCCAAATCGGCAATCGGCCCCTTGCACGACGTGCGGGTCGCGATCGCGAACCCCCATCGTACGGTAGCGGCGCACCCGTTCGCGCAGCGCCATCACCCCGTCGATGAGCGCTTCGGGGCGCGGCGGGCAACCCGGGATGTAGACATCCACCGGCACGTACTTGTCGACGCCATTCAGCACCGAGTAGCTCCACTTGCTGAACGGGCCACCGCTGTTCGCGCACGAGCCCATGCTCACGACCCAGCGCGGTTCCGTCATCTGCTCCCACAGCGTGCGCACGACGCCGGCCATCTTGTGCGTGATGGTGCCCGCCACGATCATGAGGTCGGCTTGGCGCGGCGTCGCGCGCGGGATCATGCCGAGCCGGTCGACGTCATACCGTGGCCCACCCGCCTGCATGAGTTCGATGCCGCAGCACGCGGTCGCAAACAGCAGGTAGAACAGCGAGTTCTCCTTGCCCCAGGCCAGGAACTCGTCGACCGCGGTGAGCACGATCTGCTCGTGCGGGTCATTGCCCGGTTTCGGAAGGTCAGCCACGGCCATCTCCAGGGTTGCCAGGTCCAGGGTTGCCAGTCACACGGTTGCTAGCCACACGGTTGCCAGCGCCAGCGTCGCCAGCCGGCGGTTCATCGACCACCGCCCGATCCCAGGCGAAGCCCCCCTGGTGCGCCACCCACGCGAGGCCGAGGGCCAACGTGCCGGCAAATACGGCGATCTCCACAAACACCTGGCCACCGCGACCTTCGCCGAGCCACGCGAGGCACCGCGGCAGGATCGGCCACAACAGTGCCAGCTCGACGTCAAAGACCAGGAACGCGAGCGCCACCGTCGTAAAGCGGTTGTTGAAGCGGAACCAGGCCGTGCCGACCGGCTCTTCACCACATTCGTAGGTCGACAACCGCTCCTCGGGCGAACGGATGCGGTCGAACACGCGCGTGACCATGCGCACCACGAACAGCGCCCCGCCGACCACGGCGAGCGCCAGCAGGAACACCACGGCGACGCTGGCCCAGGCGCCATAGGGCGTTGCCTGGGCAAGGACTTCGGGCGCGACGATCAGGGCGGACATTTCGGGCCGAGCAGTGTAGCGACCAGGGCTGCCGACTTCACCATCGGACCGGGACTACCCTGGTCGGGACCGTCACGCCCCTGGTGGGAACCGGTCGGCCGGGCCAGATCCGCAGCCGGCGTCAGGCTCAAAGCGGCGGCACGATCGGGCTCTTGCCGGCCCCGAAGCACCGGGTAATCAGCGCGGTCCAGCCGGTCTGATGGGACGCTCCGCAGCCCCGCCCCGTGTCGCCATCAAAGTACTCGTGGAACAGCCACAGCTCCCGCCAATGGGGATCCTGCGCATACCGTTCCTGCCCGCCCGCAAACGGCCGCTGCCCCGCCGCGTCGCGCCGGAACAGCAGCGTCAAGCGACGTGCCAGATCGTCGGCCACAGCCTGCAGGGTGCAATGGTTGCCCGATCCGGTCGGGTACTCGACCTGCAGGCTATCGCCATAGAACCGGCCGTAACGTTCGAGCGCCTCGATGACGAGGTAGTTGATCGGCAGCCAGACCGGTCCACGCCAGTTGCTGTTGCCCCCAAACATGCTCGTCGTACTTTCCCCCGGCGTGTAGTCGACGCGGTACTCCTGGCCGGCCGTCTCAAACACGAACGGGCGGTCGCGGTGCACCGCCGACAGCGAACGGATCCCGAACGGCGACAAGAACTCGCGTTCGTCGAGCAGGTAGTGCAGCACACGCAGCAGCCGTTCGCGCGACGGCAGCGCCAGCAACGCCGTCTCCTTGCCACCCACCATGCCAAACGAGACGTGGGAGGCGAGCGCCCGCTCGTTGTGCAAGAACCACTGCATGCGCTTCCGGAAGCCCGGCAGTTTCTGCAGGGTGTCCATCGGCAGCACCTCGACGGCACAGAGTGGCAACACGCCGACGAGCGAACGCAAGCGCAGGCGGTCGATCTGGTCGCCTTGATGGATCTGGTCGTAGTAGAAGCCGTCCTGCTCATCCCAGAGGCCGGTGCCGCCGAGCGTGTTCATCGCGTGCGTGATCGACACGAAGTGTTCGAAGAACTTCGAGGCAACGTCTTCGTAGGCCGCGTCGTGCGCCGCAAGTTCGAGCGCGATGCTGAGCATCGTCGCGCAATAGAACGCCATCCACGCCGTGCCATCCGCCTGCTCGAGGTGCCCACCGTTCGGCAGCGGTTGGCTGCGATCGAACACGCCGATATTGTCGAGCCCCAGGAAGCCGCCGCCAAACACGTGCTGGCCGTGCAGGTCCTTTTGATTGACCCACCACGTGAAGTTGAGCAACAGCTTGTGGAACGCGCGCGCGAGGAAGTCGCGATCACGATGGCCGCGCTTCGCGGTCATCTTGTAGACGCGCCAGCACGCCCACGCATGCACGGGTGGGTTCACGTCGTGGAACGCAAACTCGTAGGCCGGGATCTGGCCGTTCGGCGCCATGTACCACTCGCGCAGCAACAACAATAAGTGTTGTTTGGCAAAGGTCGGATCGAGCTTCGCAAACGGCAGCATGTGGAACGCGAGATCCCACGCCGCGTACCAAGGGTATTCCCACTTGTCGGGCATCGACACGACGTCGCGATTGTAGAGGTGCGGAAAATCGCGATTGCGGCCCTTGGCGCGCTCCGGCGGCGGCGGTGGCTGCGCGGGATCCCCTTCGAGCCAGGTGCCGACGTCGTAATGATAGAACTGGCGACTGAACAAGAGCCCCGCATACGCCTGCCGCTGGATCGCGCGCGCTTCGGGATCGAGCCCCTTGCCGAGCAGGTGTTCGTAGAACTGGTCGGCGTCGTGCTCGCGCTGGCGCAGCACAAGGTCGAACTCCGGACCAAACGCCGGCGGCAGCCCATCCCCAGCCAGGCGCAGGCGCAGACGCACTTCGGCGTGGCCCCCGGCTGGCACCTGCAGCACGCAGTGGAAGGCCACCTTGCTGCCCTTCTGCTCGGCATTGCAGGCAGTGAGGTCACCGTTCACGACGTAATCGTGGAAAGCGTCCTTCACGTGCGCCGCACCCTCCGTGGCCCCATACAGACGCCGCGTATTGGTGTCGTTCTCGGTGGCGAGCAGTCCACGCAACTCCCCACCCTGCACCGCATCGACCTCAAACGCGTAACGCGGCAGGTCGCCACCTTCGGCGATGACGCGGCGATCCCCTTCGGCCGTGATCACTCCGCGCGACCAATACCCTTCGCCTTGCCGGCCCCACGCCCACGTATTACGAAACCACAATTGTGGTAGCAGATGCAGTTCTTTCGCTTCGGGGCCCCGATTGTGCACGACCAGCCGGATCAGCAGGTCCTCGGGCGCCGCTTTGGCCACCGTCGAGTACACATCAAAATAGCGGTTCTCGTCGAACACTCCCGTATCACACAATTCGTACTCCGGCTGCGCCCGGCCGCGCGCCGCGTTCTCCTGGCGCAAGGCTTCGTACGGATAAGCCGCGTGCGGGTACTTGTAGAGCGACACGAGCCACGCCGAAGTCGGCACCGCATCGATGTAGAAGTACTCCTCCTTGCAGTCCTCGCCGTGGTTGCCTTCGGGCCCAGTAAGGCCAAACAACCGCTCCTTCAGGAACGCATCCTGGCCGTTCCACAGCGCCACCGAGAAGCACAACCGGCACTGACGATCGGTGAGCCCAAACAACCCGTCCTCACCCCACCGGTAGGCTCGGCTGCGCGCGTGGTCGTGCGGGAAGTAGTTCCAGCAGTCACCGGTCGCCGAGTAGTCCTCGCGCACGGTGCCCCACTGCCGTTCGGACAAGTACGGCCCCCAGCGCTGCCAGTTCTGCTCGCGCCGGTCATCCTGTTGTTGTCGTTCGCGCTCGGCGCCAGCACCTTCGAGGGACATGCCGACGATGTAACGAAAAGCCCGCCTCGGTGCACGTGTCCTACGCAGTTCCGCGCAACGCCGCAGCAAAGCTCTCGGGCACGGGCGCGGCAAACGTGACGGTCTCCCCCGTGCGCGGATGCGGGAACGTGAGCTCCATCGCATGCAGGCACAGCCCCTCGCCGGGCGCTGCCTTGCCGCCATACCGCACGTCGCCCACGATCGGGTGGCCCAGATGCGCCAGGTGCGCGCGAATCTGGTGCGTGCGGCCTGTGTGCAGGATCAGCTGCAGCAGGCTCGTCTTCTTGCCGCGCTGCAGCACCTCGTAGTCGGTGCGCGCGTCCTTGCCGCGCGCATCCACCACGACCTTGGGCTCCTTGTGGCCGACATCCGTGCGCACAAACAGCGGCGCCGAGATCGTGCCACTCTCGGGTTCGGGCACGCCCTGCACGACGGCCTGGTAGACCTTCTTCACGGTATCGTCGCGGAACGCCGCCGTGAGCCCGCGCAGGCCTTCGGGGCTCAAACCGACCGCGACGAGTCCCGAGGTGCCGCGGTCCAGACGATGCGCGGGTGCTGGCGCGAACGTCGGCGTGCGCACCCCGAGCCGCTGCTGGTCGAGCCACGCCACGAGATGCTCATTCTCGCGGCCCGAACCCGATTGCACGGCGAGCCCCGGCGGCTTGTCGATGACCAGAATGTCGTCATCGCGAAACACCACCCGCGGCCGCAGTTCGGCCGGAATGCGTTCGCCAGCCTTCGGCACGGGCCGCCGC
>JADZDL010000098.1 GCA_020851075.1 Planctomycetota bacterium
AGGGCAAGCTTGAGCTGATGGCAGGCGACTACGAGGTCTGGCTTCGCAACCTGACCTTCAGGGATCGTGCCGGCGCATGGCGACCCATGGAAGGTGCAAAATTCGCGTCACCGGCCTCCGCCCCCCTGATGATTGTCACCGGCAAACCGAGGCGCGTCGCCATCCGTTGGCGGATCGACAACGCGGACTCTGCCATTCGCTGGCGCGTTCATGGGCCCGATGATGACATTCTCGGAGTCTTCCACGGAAGCACAGGGATTCTGTGGTGCAGCAATGATCAGCACGATTTTCAGGTGCGGTCCGAAGCTGGTGAGCTGCTCGGCCATGTCCTAATTCCTGAGGGTACCGGTGACTGCACGGTCAATGCCTTCAGCCTCGAGACCAAGCGCTGAAGTCTTGATGATGCCACGTGGCGATTGGGTTGCGGCGGCAACTCGGCTGGGCTGGGTCGGGCCGCACGTCCGGTCTGCCCGCGTCAGAAACTGTTGCCGAACGCGAGCGTGAAGTTCGAACCTTCGTCGCCGTAGCCGAAGTCGACGCGGAAGATCGCTTCGCGCGAGAACGCGATGCGCAGGCCAAAGCCATAACTCGAGTGCCAGCGCGCCGAATGCAGGTCTTCGATGCCAGAGGCGACCGTGCCGCATTCGTAGAACACCGCCGCTCCGATGCGTTCGATGCGGATCGTGTCCGTAAACGCGTAGCCGCGCGGCACGATGCCGATGCGGTATTCGGCCGAAGCGTGGGCGGCGGCGCGGTCCGTGAAGCGGTTGCCGACGTAGCCGCGCAGCGTGTGCGAACCGCCGAGGCTGGGCAGGCTGTAGAACGGCAGGTCGCCGAGAGTGTCCAGCACGACGGCGCCGAGCGCGAGGCAATCGGTGGGTGGGTTCTCTTCGCGACCTTGGCCACCTGGATGGAGCAGCGGCGGCAGCGGAATGACCTGCTGTGCATCGAGGCCGACGGTGGCGCCGGTTTCGCCGCCGGTGCCCAGCGCGAAGTTGGCGAGCGCGCCGAGGCGGTGGCCTTCGTACGGTTGGTGCAGGCTGTCGCGCGTGTCGTAGGCGAAGCTGGTGTTGAACCAGAGCTGGTCCATGTCGTCGCCCTCGGCCACGGCATCCGCAAAGACCTGTTCGGTGCTTGGCACCGAACTCACGCGGCCGCGCGACAGGCCGTGGTGTTCGCCTTGCAGGTCGAGGCGCAACAGCCAGTCGCTGCCTGGATCGGGCAACGAGAGGCGGACACCAAAACCGAGCGTGGTCAGTTCTTCCGTGTAACTCGTTTCCTGGAAGTCGCGGGTCCGGCTGCCAAAACCGAAGAAGCGGCGCGTGAGGGTCTTTTCGTAACCGAGTCGGCCAAACAGCCGACCACGTTCTTCGCGCAGCACGCCGCCGTTTGGCAACTCGCGGTAGTTGAGCCAGCGCGCCCAGTGTATGCGGTAGGCCTGCTGCCCCTCTTCGCTGTGCGTGAGCACGACGTTGGCAAACTCGCGGTACCGTTCGTTGCGGAAGTCGACGTCGGTGAGCGCGATGCCGCCGCCGAAACCGATATCCTCTTCGTGGAACAGGATCGGCGTGATGAAGCTGCTGACGAGGAACCGCTCGAAGACGTTGCCGGGTTTGATGCGTCCCGGCGGCGTGTAACGCCAGCGTTCGGGATGCGGCACGTCCTGCGGGACCTGCGGCTTCTCGATGCGGCCGTCAGGGTCCATGCCCGCGAGCGGATCGTAGGGTGATTGCGCGGCGAGGGCCGTGCAGAACAGGGTTGGCAGGAGGATGGCTCTAGGGCGCAGCATGGCGGGTGCGGGAGTCGCTGGTGCAGAAGGTAGGTCGCACGCATGCGCAGCGATACCGCGATTCGGTATGTTCTCGGCATGGCGCGTCCTGCAACCTGTCTGGTGGCCCTGCTGTTGGCCGTTCCCGCGGTCGCTCAACGGAGCAAGCGACTCGAGTATCCGCAACTCCTGGCGCGGCTCACGGACGCTGATTGGTTATGGTATCCGCCTGCGGCGGGCGAACGCTGTGTGCAGTTCAGCAGCTATGACCGCAGCAGCGACAAGGGGCCGGGCAACTTCGACGCATGGTATGGCAACGACGATCGCGGCCAGTATCTGCGCACCGAGGACCGCGACGGCAAGAAGGAATACGTGATGGTCGACATCGACGGCCCGGGCGTGATGTCGCGCCTGTGGTCGGCCAACCCATCGGGCGTGCTCTACTTCGATATCGATGGCGAACGCGTGTGGACCGTCGACTTCAAGGCGCTGACGAGCGGCCAGATCGATCCGATCGTCGAGCCGCTAGCCGGCATGCACTCGCGCGGCGGCAACTGCTACCTGCCGATACCGTTCGGCAAGCACTTGAAGGTGTCCGCGAGCAAGGGGGACTTCTACTACCAGTGCAATGTCGTGCAGTTGGCGAAGGACAGCGTGGTGCCGAGCTTCGGGCCGGCGATGCTGGATCAGTTCCAAGGCGAGATTGCCGATTGTGTCCATGGCCTCGCACATGCTGCGCAGCCGGGCAACGACCTGACGATCTCGCGCCGCATGGAATACACCCTGGCATGGTCGGCGGAGCCCTCGGTTCCGGCGCGAAGCCTCGTACGTGGTCTTGAACTGCAGGTGAAGAGGCCTTCGCAGGCTGTCGACCTGGGGGCAGCGCTGCGGCGCGTGCTGTTGGTCGTGCACTGTGGGGACGAGGCCGTCGCGCGGGTCCCAGTGAGTGACTTCTTCTGCGGTGGCGCGGATTGGAAGCCTTGGCACGGCACCATGCTTGGTGTGCGTGAGGACGGCAGCGCGTATTCGCGCTGGCCGATGCCTATGCCGACGGGTGGCCGCATCGAACTAGAGATCGACGGCGACTTGCACGGCGTCGAAGTGTCGTTGCTCTGGGCCGCCGATACGCTGCCGATCACGGTCGGAACACCGCTGCTGTTCCACGCCAGCTACCACCAGGAGAAGGGCTTCGCATCGCGTCCATTCCGCGATTTCACGGTGCTCGACGCCAAGGGCGGCGCTGGCCGTTTCGTCGGCTGCTCGCTGCTCGTGAAGAACCCATCGCGCGCGTGGTGGGGGGAAGGCGACGAGAAGTTCTACGTCGATGGCGAGACGTTCCCGTCGACGTTCGGCACCGGCACCGAGGACTACTTCGGCTACGCGTGGTGTTCGCCAGAGCCGTTCACGTCGGCGTTCCATGCGCAGACGCAGTGTGACGGCCCCGGCAACTACGGCTTCACGTCGCTGCATAGGAGCCAGATCCTCGACAGCGTGCCATTCCAGAGTTCCTTCCGCTTCGAACTCGAAGTGTGGCACTGGGTCGAAGGTCTGCAGCTCGACTACAGCAGCGTTGCCTACTGGTATGGCGCGGCGGGCACGACTTCGGGCCTGCCTGCCGTGCCGCCGGCGGCCGAACGTACGCTCGATCGCCTGCCGCCGCCGCCCGTGTTTGTGGCCGAGGGGGCGATCGAAGGCGAGAGCCTGCGCGTGGTCGCGATGACCGGTGGCCACCACGAAGTGCAGGGCCTGAGTTTCCGCGAGAACACGTTCTCGCGCGACGAGCATCGTTGGTGGCGCAATGCCAATCCCGGCGACACGCTCGTGCTGGCGGTGCCGGTGGCCGAAGCGGGCAAGTACAAGGTCACGGCGGCGTTCACGAAGGCGGATGACTACGGCATCGTGCAGTGCACGCTCGACGACCAGAAGCTCGGCGGGCCGTTTGATGGGTATGCGACACGCGTCGAATCGAGCGGACCGCTCGATCTCGGCACGGTCAAGTTGGCCAAGGGCGAAGCGATGCTGCGCCTCGTGATCCTCGGCAAGAACGAGAAGGCGAAGCCCCCGCACATGGTCGGGCTCGACTACCTGCGACTGGAGAAGCTATGAAAAGGCAAACCCCGCGGCAGAAGCCGAAGCGCGAGTTCTTCGAATGCCAGCATTGCGGTGCCGACGTGCTGGTCGGCAGCGTCGCGTGCAAAGAATGCGGTAGCGACGCGAGCACGGGCTGGCAGAGTGCTGAGGAGATCGACTACCAGAGCCTCGACCTGCCGGGTGGTTACGCCGCCGACGACGGCCATCCGGGCGGCGGCAGGCTGCCCGAGCGGCGATCGCCGTGGTTCTTCGTCGTCTTGATCGTGCTCGTGCTGCTGCTGCTCTTGCTGGCCGTGTGGCGGTGAGCACTCCTCCGCAGGCCCGTGAGGGGCCCCTTACGGGTAGGCCACCGACCAGACGTTCGTGACCGGGAACGGCAGCACGAAGTTGCCGAGGTCGAGCGTGAGCGCCTGGAAGTGCAGGGTCGGGCCGAAGCCCGGGGGCACGACGAGGTCGGCGCGCGCAATGCCGGTGACCGGGTCGTGCGCGTAGGTGCCCGGGAACACCAGGATGCTCGTGTTGTTGTCGCCGAGGCCGAGGTCGACGATGCCCGGGAAGCTCGTGGGCAGCAGCGAACTGCTCAGCGCGATCGCGGACAAAGCCGGGCCGACGACCGTGCCTGAGTGCACGTAGATGTGCTGCGTGTAGTAGGCATCGAGCGCGGCTTCGCTGAACAACTGCGGCACGGTTGGCGCCACAAGGTCGAGCGACAGAGAGTTGCTCGCGATCGCGGGGTTGTAGACGTTCAGGTTGTAGAGGCCCGGCGCGGCGCCTGGACGCGGGTGGAGTTCGAGGTGCTGGTTGTCGATCACCCGGAAGTAGCCACTGTTCCACTGGCTCGGGAGGTGGCCGCCGACGAGGTCGAAGCCGACACCGACCAGCTCGACCCAGGCGAGGTTGTCACCTTCCAGGAGGATGCCCTGGTCCGTGAGCGTCGGCAGCGTGTAGGGAATCGCTGGGGTGGTGAGGCTCGGGAACGGCAGCACCGGGAACACCGCGTTGAGGCCAAACAGCTCGATGTCGGCGCTGATTGCGATCGTGCGCGATGTCGGTTGGGCCGTGATGTTGGTCGCGAAGGCCCCGTAGAAGCCGTGGTAGGTGTTGGTCTGGTTCGCGGCGCCGCCGACCTGCACGGCAGTGCTGTTGGTGAGGTCGATGTTGCCACCGGCGTTGATGCCCTGGCCCACCAACGTGCCCGTCACTGTCTGGTAGTAGTGCCAGTGGGTGGGATCGATCGTGCCACCATTGGCGACGTAGGCCGACGGCAGCATCTGCAGCACGGGGCTGCCAACGGGTGGACAGCCGATCTCACCGGGGTCGATGCGGTTGGTGAGGCTCAGGGCCACATCCCACGTGTCGTCGAGCGCGGCGAGGCGCGCCAACGTGCCAAACAGCTCGGCGTGGCCGTCCTCGTATTCGGTGAAGTCCCCCGCGGGCACAAACACGTAGTCGTCGGCAACGCCCGGCATCACCATGGCGCGGCCGAAGGGCAGGTTGCTGCGCGCGCTGTCGACCTGTGGATGGGTCGTATCCATCGTGCGGTGCAGCGGCAGGTCGAGCAGCAGGGTTGCCGTCGACAGCGGGCCGATCGGGCTGAACGGCGGCTGCTGCAGGATCGTGACCTGGAACTCGGCTTCGAGGCCGAGTTGGCCGTTACGGTTGTTGGCGCCAAGCCCATACTGAGCGGGTTGGCTGCCCAGCGTGACGCCGAGCACGGCGCCATCGAGGTTGCGCACGCCGGTCAGGGTGCCAGTGGCGGCCGTGTAGTACGTAAACAGCGTTGGATCGATCGTGCCGACCGGCGTGTAGGCGGCAGGCAGCAGTTGCAGGTCCGGGCCGCTGGCGGGGGGGTAGGTCGGGTCGGCGGGAGCGATGCGGCCCGTGAAGACGATGTCGAGCAGGAAGGCGCTGTAGATGCTCGAGTCGCTGTAGACGCGGCCCGTGAGGCGCGCTTCGCCGTTGGGCAGTTCGACGAACTGGCCGGCGCCCGCCAGCGTGAAGTCCGTGAACAAGCCGGGGATCGAGAGCATCGTGCCGCCTGGTAGCTGAGCCAGCTGCGGGTCGGCAGTCGGTTGCTGGACGGCGTGGTAGGCGGGCTGCTGGGCGAGACCGACGGCAGCGAATGCTGCCGTGGCGACGAGGGCGAGGAGGCGCGGAGTTGTCATGGTGCGAGGCTGGCCTGCAACGTAGGCCGTCGCAGGGTGTGGCACTAGTTCTCAGTGTGCCGCAAGAAACCTACCCCATCCGGGCGCTTGCGTCGCGGCGGAACAGGCGGTGCGGGGGTTGCAGGCCTGTTGGGGCGATCAGGAGCCCATAGCAAGGCGGTTTCCGCATGCGACCGGCTGTCCCGCCCTGGAGCAGACTTTTTGGGGCGTTGAGAGGGCCTGCTAGCCGGGGTTACAGACGGGGGCCTACTTCCAGGTGATGCGCTCCACCTGTCCGAAGGGGATCGCCACCGCCTCCTCAGGGGTCTTCAAGAGGACCCAGCCACCGGGGCCGGCCGGCAGTTCGGCGAGCAGCGTCCCCGAGGCGAGGCTGGAACGTGGCCCGTACAGCACCGTGATCTGGGTGCCGATGGCGGGTTGGCCGCTCCGCGACTGCCGCGCCCCGGTCGCCGTGGTTGCGGCCGTCGCCGGTCGGGTGCTAGCCGGCAGCGTGTAGGCGGGATCCACGGCGCGGAACTTCGCCGCGGGATCGGTATCACGATCGGCGGCGATCGTCACCGTGACGGGGAAGTGGTCGCTGTAGGTCTTGCGCCAGGCATCCTTGTCGAGGCCACCGAAGTCGCTGTGCACGGCAAACGAGTTGCTCTGCAGTTCGTCAAAGCCGGGCGCCACGGCGACCTGATCGATCGGCTCGGGGAAGTGCATGATCGTCGGCATTGGCGCGGCGGGGTGCATGTACTGCAGCGACCCGCCCTTCTCGAGCGCCATTTCGGGCTCGGTGCCGTACGTGCTGTTGAAGTCGCCGAGCACGACGATGTCCTGGTCTTCGCCCGGGGTCTTCTGCAGCGCCACGATCCAGTCGTGCAGCGTCGTCGCTTCGAGTCGGCGCTTCTGCTCGTCTGGCTTCTTCTGGCCCGCCTTCAGGTGCACGGTGACCATGCGGAAGTCAAAGCCCGTCGCGCGCGCGCGGAAGCACGCGGTCACCGGCACGCGGTGGAAGATCGGCACACCTTCGAGTTCGCGCGGCAACTGCAGCAACTCTTCGGCCTGCAGCAGTTCGACCTGCTTCTGGTCATACAGGAAACCGATGCTCTGCGCGGTCTTGCCGTCGTCCCAGGCGCCCGAGGTGCCGAGCACGACCTGCCACGAGGGGCCGGCACCCGCTGCCACCTTGCGCAGAGGCGCTTCGCCCGAGATCTCCTGCACGGCGAGCACGGCGACACCGAGCGAACGGATCTTCTCGCCGATCTTCTGGTAGTCGGCATCGTCGCGCAGCGGCAACTTGTTGCGGAAGTCGCCATCAGCGCCGAGGAACTCGAGGTTCCAGGTGCCGATCTTCAGCGTCGCCGGACTTTGGGCCGGCAACGCGAGCGAGAACAGGAGCCCCGGCAGCAGCAAACGTTGGGTGCGGATCATGCGGTTCCTTCGGCGCGCGCCCGGATCGAGCGCATGAGGTCTTGCAGGAAGTGGATGTTGTGGATCGACAGCAGGATGCCCGCGAGCATCTCGTCGGCGACGGCGAGATGGCGCAGGTAGGCGCGGCTGTACTTGCGGCACGTGTAGCAGCCGCAGCCGGCGACGAGCGGATTGGGGTCGTCGGCGTACTGTGCATTGCGCAGCTTCAACGACGTGCCATTTTCCCCAAAAGCCGTGTGGTTGCGGCCGTGGCGCGTCGGCACGACGCAGTCGAACATGTCGACGCCCTGTTCGGTCGCCGCGAGCAGGTCCTCGGGCATGCCGACGCCCATCATGTAGCGGATCTTGTTGGCGGGCAGGCGATCGGCGCACGCATCGAGCGCCACCGCCATCTGTTGCTTCGTCTCACCGACCGACAGACCGCCGATCGCGTAGCCGTCAAAGTCCATCGCCGCCATCGCCGCGGCACTCTCGGCGCGCAGTTCGGGGTTGGTGCCACCCTGGCAGATGCCAAACACGGCCTGGCCACGCGCGCTGCCGCCCCACGAATCGTGCAGGTCGCGCGCCATGCGGGCCCAGCGCAGCGTACGTTCATGTGCCGCGCGCTGGTAGTCGGGATCGGCATCGCCGGGCGGGCAGTGGTCGAGCACCATGGCGATGTCGGGGCCGAGCTGCTTCTGGAACGTGAGCACCGACTCAGGTGTGCAGCGGTGGGTGCTGCCGTCGATGACGCTCTGGAACGTGACGCCGTCGTCGTCGATCTTCACCTTGCCGCCGAGCGAGAACACCTGGTAGCCGCCGCTGTCGGTGAGGATGGGCCCGTCCCAGCCCATGAACTTATGCAACCCGCCGAGCCGTTCGATGCGTTCGGCGCCGGGGCGCACGTGCAGGTGGTAGCTGTTGGCGAGGATCAGCTCCGCGCCGGTCGCTTTCACCTGTTCGGGCGTGAGGCCCTTCAGCGTCGCGTAGGTGCCGACGGGCGCAAAACACGGCGTCTCGAACGTGCCGTGTGGGGTGTGGAAACGGCCGCGGCGCAACTTGCCGTGTTGGCCGAGCAACTCGAAGCGGAAGGCGGTCACGATGGTATCTGCGCAGGGGAACTGGCGTTCTCGGACTAGGCGAACGGCAGCTCGCCGCTCTTGCGTTCGGGATGGCCGGGCAGGCCGAGGTGTTCATACGCAAACGCGGTGGCCATGCGACCGCGTGGGGTGCGCGCGAGCAGGCCGCAGCGGATCAAATGCGGCTCCAGCACGTCTTCCAGGGTGTCCTCGGCTTCGTCGATCATCGCCGCGAGCGTCTTCAGGCCGATCGGATCGCCGCGCTGCGCGAGCGCACGCAGCAGTTTGCGATCGACCTCTTCGAGGCCGAGGTGGTCGATGCGCAGCCGTTCGAGGCCTTCGCGCGCGGTCGGTGCGTCGATGGCGGGCTTTTCCTGGACCTGGGCGAGGTCGCGCACGCGGCGCAGGATGCGCAGCGCCATGCGCGGGGTGCCGCGACTACGTTCCGAACAGATCTTCGCGGCGGCGGGTTCGAGCGTCACCGCGAGGCGCACCGCGGCGCGCAGCAGGATCTGCTCGATGTCCGACGGTGGGTACGGTTCGAGCCGTTCGACGATGCCAAAGCGCGACCGGAACGCGGCGGTGAGCAACCCTTCGCGCGTCGTAGCACCGACCAGCGTGAACGGTTGCACGCCGAGGCGCACGCTGCGGCCGCTGGGGCCCGGATCGAGCACGACGTCGATCGCGTGGTCTTCCATCGCCGAGTACAGGTACTCTTCGAGCGCCTTCGGCAGCCGGTGGATCTCGTCGATGAACAGCACCTGGTCGCGCTTCAGGCGCGTCAGCGTGCCGGCGAGGTCCTTCGGGGCGCCAAGTGCCGGCCCCGAAGTGATGACGAGGTCGGTCTGCATACCCTGCGCGATCAGGTGGGCGAGCGTGGTCTTGCCGAGGCCTGGTGGCCCGCACAGCAGCACGTGGTCGAGCGGTTCGTTGCGGCCGCGCGCGGCCGTGATGGCGATGCGCAGGTTGTCGCGGATCTGCTCCTGACCGACGAACTCGCCGAACGTGCTCGGGCGCAGGCTGCGATCGAACTCGCGGTCGTTCGGGTCGGGGTCGTCGTGGAACACCATGGGGGCCAAGGATCGTACTTGCCTTCGGCCGGGGATTCATCACGCTGCGCAGGTGGCTCCGAACGAAGAACTGCCGATCTACCAGTTGCTGGGTGGCGAGACGCTGACCGCGATCGTCGCCGGCTTCTACCGCCGGGTGCCCGGCGACCCCATTCTTGGGCCGATGTACCCGGCCAACGACCTCGCCGGGGCCGAGGAACGCCTCCGGTCGTTCCTGATCTACCGGTTCGGTGGACCGCCAACCTACATCCAGGAGCGTGGCCACCCGCGGCTGCGCATCCGGCACGCGCCGTTCGTGGTCAACCAGGCGGCGCGCGATCGCTGGATGGAGCTCATGCTGGCGTCGATTGACGAGCAGGTCGTGCTGCAGAAGGTCCAGAAGGAACACCGCGACTACCTCGAGCAGTTCCTCGGCGATATCGCGACGTTCTTGATCAATCGCGCCTGAGCGGTGGTGCGACTGGTGTGCACCGGAGAACGAAAGGGCTGTCGGATGCTGCGCGAAGGCGGGCGGCGCCCGCCAATCGCCGGCCCCTAGTAGAGGCCGAAAGCGACGCAGACGCCGTTGCTCGCGTAGAAGCCGATGTTGGCTCCGCTCGTCATCGGCGCCGATTGGCCAAACATCACGATACCCGCATACGACGGATCGCTCGGGATCGTGATCGGCGTGGTCGAGGCACCGGCCGTGACTGTGCTGATGCTCGAGATGATCGGGCTACCGAGTTGCAGGTAGAGGTTGCAACCTGGCAGGCCGAACTGGGCTAGGCTCGTACCGTTCGGGCTCGGCACAAAGCCGAACAGATTGAACGAGAACAGCGTGCCGGGCTGGATGTTGCTGGTCTGGAAGTTGATCGTGGTGCCGACCTGCGGGCGCTGCAGCAAGCCGAGCACCGGCGCATTGGGGGCCACACAACCCGCACCAAAGCTCGTCCACTGCGAGTAGTCGGACGCCGCGGTGTAGTGGAACTCGAGGTTCTGCGTGTGCGCGGGCGACGCCAGCAGGTTGGTCCAGGATTCGCGCTGGAACTGCAGGTGTTCGATGGTGACGACGGTGTCGGCATAGGTCGAAATCACGGTCGTCAGCGGATCGACCATCGGGTGCAGGGGGCCCGGGTTTGGTCCGGTCGTGGTCTGTGGCACCTGGATCGCGACACCCCAGAGGCCCGGCGGCAGGTTGATCGGCGGGTTGAAGACGATCGGCGAATGCGCGTGCGCACCGGCAACCGTCAGCGTGCCGGTACCGAGCGCGCCCCACGCGGCGGTGTTGGTTTCGTTGCCGACCCAGCTGGCACCCGGGAAGATGAAGAACGTGACCGTCGCGGTGGCTCCGACCTGGTTGGGACTCACCACGGTCGTGCCGTTGCCGAGGTCGACGAGGCCACCCGCGTCATAGAGATCGATGTCGATCTGCGAGATATCGATGGCCACGTTCGGCGTCATGTCAAACACGAAGCTGAAGCCGGGGAACGTCGGGCCTGGGGGATTGGGGAAACCAGGGTGGCCGTAGAGGCTGCCCCCTGCAAACGGGTTCTGCGTGGCGAGGGTCAGCGGCGGCGACATGCCGGCGCTGCAATTGGCCTGGGCGGACAGAGTGGTGCCGATGGCACCGAATGCGGCAATCAGGGGCAGGATGCGCATGGGATTCGTCTCCGGGAGAAAGGTGTCGACCACGAGGTGTGCGGCCGATCCGCCCGATGCTATCACGAGTTTGGCCCGGGTGGATATCCCCGGCGCAAGGTGGCGACGGCAATGCCGCCCATCACCCCTGTTGGCATGCTTGCGGCCCGGCTAGCAAGGTCCCAGCCCGGTTCCAGCCTCGTTGACAGCGTCTGTAGTTTCGGTGACGGTGACCGTGACGCCCTATGGGACCAAGGCACCATGATCACTGACGCGGCCACTGGCACGGCGATCGACGAAGTAGCGACTGGCATCTACCGCATATCCACTGCCGTGCCACCAACGATGGTGCCGGGCGGCTTCTCCTTCAATCGCATCCTGGTCACCGGCAACCAGCCGCTGCTGTTCCACACGGGGCCGCGTGGCATGGCGGCGCTGACCATGGGGGCCATCACCAAGGTGATGCCGGTGAGCAAACTGCGCTGGATCGGCTTCTCGCACTACGAGAACGACGAATGCGGGGCACTGAACCTGCTGCTAAGTGCGGCCCCGGACGCGAGGCCGGTTTGTGGCACGGTCAACAACATGGTCAACGGCGACGCGTTCGACCGCGAAGCGAAGGCGCTGGCCGATGGCGAACGGCTCGAGCTCGGTGATCGGAGTTTCCGCTGGCTCGACGCGCCGCACCTGCCGCACGCCTGGGAGTGTGGTTACCTGTTCGAGGAAACGTCGCGGACGTTGTTGTGCGGGGATCTGCTCACGCAGCCCGGCGACAAGACGCCGCCGGTGACGAGCGGCGACATCCTGGGGCCCAGCGAGGCGATGCGGAGCGGCCTGGACTACTTTGCGCACGGTCGCGACACCGCGGCTCTGCTGCAGAAGCTGATCGCGCTGCAACCGAAGCTGCTCGCTTGCATGCACGGCAGCAGCTATGCCGGCGATGGTGCTGCGCTGTTGACTGCGCTCGCGACGGCTTTGGCGAAGGGGTAACGAGTAGGGCGCGTTCAGCCGCCCAACGTCGCCGCGAGGAACGCCCACCGATCCGCCGCCTCATCAATGAGCTTGCTCGTCGGCTTGCCGGCGCCATGCCCCGCCGACGTCTCGATGCGCAAGAGGATCGGCGCCGCACCACCCTGCGCGGCCTGCAAGGTCGCCGCAAACTTGTAGCTGTGGCCCGGCAACACGCGGTCGTCGTGGTCGCCCGTCATCACCATGGTCGGCGGGTACTTCACGCCCGGCTTGATGTTGTGCAGCGGCGAATAGGCGCGCAGGAACGCGAACTGGTCCTTGTCGTCGCTGCGGCCGTATTCGGGTGCCCACGCGGCCCCGATCGTGAAGCGGTGGTAGCGCAGCATGTCGAGCACGCCGACTTCGGGGATCGCGGCCCCAAACAGATCGGGTCGCTGCACGAGGCAGGCACCGACCAGCAGGCCACCGTTGCTGCCGCCGCCGATCGCGAGTTTCTGCTTCTGGGTGTAGCCGTTGCGCACGAGGTATTCGCCGCAGGCCACGAAGTCGTCGAAGACGTTCTGTTTCTGCTCGAGCATGCCGGCGCGGTGCCAGGCTTCGCCGTACTCGCCGCCGCCGCGCAGTACCGCCATCGCAAACACGCCGCCGCGTTCGACGAAGACGAGGTTGGCGGCCGAGAAGCGCGGCGACATCGAGATGTTGAAACCGCCGTAGCCATACAGATAGGCAGGGTGCGAACCATCGAGCTTGATGCCCTTCTGGTGCACGAGGAACAGGCACAGACGCGCGCCATCGCGGCTCTGCAGGAACTTGCGTTCGACGACGAAGCGGCTGCTGTCGAACGCGAGTTCACTCTTGCGGAAGACGCTCGTCTTGCCGGTGGTGAAGTCGTGCCGCATCACCGTCGGCGCGTGCGTGAACGACTGGAAGCTGAAGAACGCGATCGGATCGTTGGCTTTGCCTTGCAGGCCCGCGACGCTGCCGACGGTCGGCAGTTGGATGTCGGCTTTGCGCGCGCCGTCGAGTGCGTGCACGGCGATGCGATTGGCCGCGTCGGTGAGGTAGGTGAGCGCAAAGTGCCCGCCGATCACCTGCGCCGCCTGCAGCGTGTCCGCTTGTTCGGGCACGAGGGTCTTCCAGGGTGCGGTGGGCTCGGTGCGGTCGAAGGCGATGATGCGCCCCTTCGCGGCATCCTTGTCGGTGCGGAACCAGAACGTATCGCCGTCGTGGCCGAGGAAGTCGTAGTGCGCATCGAACGCCATGAGCAGCGGCCTTACGGGCCAACCTTCTTCCTGCAGGTCGATCACGCCGATGCGGTTGCGGCGGTCGGTGCCGACGCGCATCGTGACGATCGCGAAGCGGCCGCTGTCGGTGACTTCGGCGGCAAAACCCCACGTCGGCTCATCGGGGCGTTCGTAGACGACCCGGTCGGCGGTCTGCTCGGTGCCGATCGTGTGGAAGCACAGTTGCGCGTTCTCGTTCTTCTGCTGGTAGACCTGACCTTCCTTGGGGGCAGGATATCGCTGGTAGAAGAAGCCGCGGCCGTCCTTGGTCCAGGCCGCACTCGTGAACTTCGCCCAGCGCAGCGTGTCGGGCAGCGGCTGCTTTGATCTGGTGTCGAGCACGTGCCATTCCTGCCAATCGCTGCCGCTCTTCGAGGTTGCGTAGGCGACCTTCGAACCATCGTCACTCGGGCTGAAACCGCCGAGTGCCACCGTGCCATCCGCGCTCAGGGCATTCGGGTCGAGCAGCACTTCGCCCTCGGCCTCGGCCGAGGTTGCCACGTAATACACCGATTGGTTCTGCAGGCCGCTGTTGCGCGAATAGAACCAGTACTGACCATCGTGGCTCGGGGCCGAGACGCGCGGGTAGTTCCACAGTTGTTCGAGACGCGCGCGAATGGCGGCGCGTTCGGGGATCGCGTCGAGGAACGCGCGGCTCGCGGCATTCTGTGCCTGCACGAACGCGGCGGTCGCGTTGCCGTCCTGGTCTTCGAGCCAGCGGTACGGGTCCGCAAGGACGGTGCCGTGGTAGTCGTCTTCGACCGCTTGCCGTTCGGTGGCCGGCGCCTGGAACGGCGGCAGCGGGCGGGTCGTTTCTGCAGCCCCGGTTTCGGGAACCGTTCGGGGAGCCACCGAGGGCTGCTTTGCGGTCGATTGGCTGGCGTCGCGCGGGGCGAAGCAAGCGGAAAGGCACGTGAGCGCGCCGAGGGCGCACGAGGACAGCAGTCTGGAGGCCGACACCATGGGGGGGACCATACGGAACGGGGAGGGCTGCCGCGAGCGCGGGGTGTGTCTCGTTCTCGCAGTATTGGTGTGGAGGCCGGTGGGAAGCCGCCAGGTCCCTCTCAACTCTCTGTGAAGTCCGACTTCTTTTCGTCGAGCAGGTAGGCGTCGCCGATGTACTTGAGCACGACGCGGCCGATGCGCGGATCGGTTCGTTCGTGCCGCGGCCGGATCACCACACCTTCGCGGATGTGGTCGTCACCGTACGTGGTCTTGCCGTCGGCGTGGGCGCGCACCACGGCCAAGGCGAATGGGCCTTCGTACAGCACTGGCGCACCAGGCGCGCCAAATTGCTGCAGCGCCGCCTGCAGTTCTTCCCAGTCGAGGAAACGCCCAGAGACGAGCAGGTCGAACACAGCAAAGCCTGGTTCGCTGCGCCGGCCGTAGTGGAACGATTGGATGCCGCGGCCGTAGACCTCGCCGTACAACACGACCTGCTGATGGTTGCGCGCGAAGTGCTCGAGCAGCGCCGCCACCGGCGGCAGCGAGAACGGCAGCCAATAGGTGTTTCGGGCCAGATCTTCGGCGGCTGGTTCCTTGCGGCGCAGCCGCATCGAACCGGCCATGCGCTGCCCGCGTACGATGCCGACGCGGCAGTTCGTGCCATGCACCTTCTCGGTCAATACGATGGGCTCGTCATTGCGCAGCGCGTCCGGGAAGTTGCGGAAGTTCTCGATGTCGGTGTAGCGCGGGAACAACGGGTCGTCGACCTCGGCGTCGCCGGCGTCCACGCGCACCGGCGGTTCGTATTTGATGACGCCGTAGTGCGCAGCGAGGTTGGTGCCGACCGGCACGGTGGCATCGTCGGGTGCAGCGAGAAAGCCGTACGAAGGCTCGCCGCGCAGGCGCGCGCACTTCACGCGGCCCTTCTGCAGGTACTGCGTGACGCCGAAACGGTCGCTGTGTTCGGCCGGCACGATGGCGTCGGGCGGAAAGTAGACGACCTTGTCGCCGGTGGTGTAGCGGCCCTTCGGCACCACGACCTGCCAGCCGAGCACGCGCGCGATCTCCAGCCGATCGGCACCGGGGTGCGGTGCGATCGAGTCGATCGTGGTTACGGGAACGATCAGGGAACTGGCCATGCCGCGA
>JADZDL010000099.1 GCA_020851075.1 Planctomycetota bacterium
CTGACCGCCCTGTCGAGCGCCGGCGTGCACGACGACAACCTCAGCGATCCGGTGCTGCGCTTCCTCGAAGACGACTACGAGACCGTCGCCAGCTACTACAGCGACCACTTCTACTACTGGTACGGCAACTACTACGCGGCCCAGGCCTTCTACCAGCACGGCGGCGACACCTGCCGGCGGTTCTTCACGCGCCTGTCCGCCGACCTCATCCGCATGCAGCGGCCCGACGGCAGCTGGAAGAACCGGGTCGGCCCCGGTGACGAACTGAGCACGGCGGTCGCCTGCATCCTGCTGCAGATGCCCAAGCAATATCTCCCCATCTTCCAGCGCTGACCGCACCAGCCGGCCGCCACGCAAGCACTTCGGGCGACCGCAGGAGGCCCCCCCGGAAGAGGTTGGGCATCCCCCCCTTTGGGCTTGATTCCCAGCCGCAACCGGCCAGGATCTGGGTCGGTCAAACCAACGGTCAGACAGGGAGTATGCGCTACAACCACGCACGTGTCGTTCTCGCGGCGTGCCTCTTCGCTGCGGCTACCGCCGCACAAGGCACCTTCGACAGTTCCAAGACGGTGGGCTACAACACCGCAGGCGACGGGCAAACCCGCTTCGGGGTCGCCCGCTTCGAGCCCCGATTCGATTCGTCGGGGGTCGATTCGGCAGCGGTCGATTCGGCAAACCTGCAGGAGCAGGACCCGTACGATCGCCGCGCGATCTTCCTGCGCGAGCACGGCGACTTCATGAATCGGCGCGAACGCTACAAGCCGATGATCTCGCTCGGTGCCAGCACCCTGGCCGACCAGTCGATCCGCCACGAGCCGGGCCACTTCCGCGAGTTCGGCGCGTTCACGGACATCCGCCTGCCGTGGAACGTATCCACCGACGGCTACCTCATGTTCGGCCTCTATGGGTCGGGGCGGCACTACCAGTTCAAGAACATGGGGCAGGGCGGCAGCCTCGGCGATGAGACGCTCTACTCCGGCGGCGTAAAGCTCGGGTTCGGCGCCTTCCTCGACGACAACCTGCTGCTCGAAGTCGAAACGCACCCCGGTGTGTTCTCCGACGCCGACGGCGCGCTCAAGCACCAGGACTTCGACTACCCGTCCTTCGCGCTAGCCACGATGCGCGTCGCACCCAACCTCTTCCTGAAGGGTGGTGTTCGCTACAACCAGGTCTTCGACGACGCCCCCTGGCTGCCGATCCTCGGCGTCAGCTGGGACATCACGGGCAATAGCGCTGCCACCGGCGGCGAAGCCGACCTCGGTGGCTGGCGCGTCGACGTGCTGCTGCCTGAGCACGCGGAAGTGTCATACTGGTCGTCCGGCAGCACCGGCTGGCTGCTCGGCGTCGAGATCACGGGCGCCGAATACCACGTGCGCACGTCGGCCGCGACGAACCGCCAGCGGGACGACCTGCGGATCCAGGAATTGACGGCGTACTTCGGCCTCGTCGAGCGCCTCTCGGACAACTTCTCGTTCACGGCGCGCGTTGGCGCTCCGCTCGCAGGCGACTACAACCTCACCACCGGCGCGACCGGCTTCAACCGTGTCGAAGGCGCCCTGAGCTCGGGCCCGTTCGCCGAGATCAGCATCGGCTTCGATTTCTGAACCGGCTCGCCGGAACGGCGACCCGATTCAGAGTTGCCTAGGACGCGGCTACGCGCGGAAACAACGACGACGCGGGAAGGCAGCCAGCCGCGCTGCCGCGTCGACTTGAGGCCTCTGTCGCCGAAAGGCGACGGCCTGAAAAGGAGCCCTACCGACTAGCGCATCGCGCCGCGATAGATCGCCGCGAACCGGTCGAGGCATAAGCGCGATTCGTAACGCTCTTCGACCACGCGGCGGTTCGCGGCACCAAGCCGGTGCCGCAGGCCCGCATCTTCGCGCAGGACCCGCAGCGCGCTGGCAAACGCTTCGGGATCGCGCGCCGGCACGACGAACGGTTGGCCTTCTGCGGGCAGGATGCGGCGCACATCGCCAACGTCCGTCGCCACGACGGGCAGGCCACACGCCATCGCTTCGAGCAGCACCATCGGCATCTGCTCGGTGCGCGACGACAGCGCAAACACATCGAACGCCGCGTAGCTCCGCGAAGTATCGGTGACCGGGCCGGCGAAGTGCACGCGCGCACTGAGATCCAGCGATTGGGCGAGCGCGCGCAGCTCGGCGTCGAGCGCGCCGCCGCCGACGATCACGCAGCGTCCCGCATCGAGCCGATGCATCGCCTGCAACAGCATCGCCTGGTCCTTCTCGGCGCGCAGACCGCCCACCGTGCCGACGACAAACTCCGTCGAGAGTGTTCGCACCGCGGGGCGGAAACGCGCCAGATCGACGCCATTGGGCAAATGGTGCACGTTGCCGGCACCGAGACCCCATTCGGCCAGCGCGATGCCTTGCAGCACCTGGGACGGCACGATGACCGGCACGGCCCCCGACAGCGACAGGGCCCACCAGCGCATCCAGTTGCGCCGGCGCAAGCGTCGCTGCGTCTCTTCGGGGCCAAAACCATCTTCGTGATGCACGAGCGGCAATCGTTCGCGGCGCGCGGCGATCACGGATTCGATCGCGCCCCAATTGTAGGTGAGCACGAGATCCGGCGATTCGCGGGCAAAGAACGCGCGCTGCGCCTTCACGGTCCAACGCAGACTGCCGCGCGGTGGCGGCGGCACCAGGCGCACGTCGAGTCCCGGTGGCAGTTGCGCCTTGGCCTCGGTACAGCCGTCCATCGCCTGGATCACGTGCCGCACGGACGGGCCGAGGTGGGCCAGCAACTGCACGGCACGGATCTGCGGACCGCCGGCGCCGAAGGTCGAGAACACGTGCACGAACGTGCGCGTGCCAGCGCTCATGTGCCCGATCCCATCGCGGTGCGGCTCACGACAAAGACCCCGGCTCGAAGACGCGTTGTACGAAACGGGCGCGATCGGTCTCCGGCGCAAACCCGAGGTCGCGTTTGCTATCGCTGCAATCGAGCTCGGACAGGAACCCGCGCGACTTGAAGTCGCGATACGCGGGCCATTCGCGCGGTCGCCGCGCGGCGACCTTCACGAGGTACTTGCCGAACTCCTGCAACCACATCCACCACAGTGGCGTCGCGTGGAAACGATAGTCGCGCCCGCTGCGCACGGTGAGTTCTTCGATGTACTCAC
>JADZDL010000100.1 GCA_020851075.1 Planctomycetota bacterium
GTGTCAGGACGCGGGCCACGTGCCGTATCTCGGCGTGTTGAAGCGCCACAAGCCCGATCCGTTCCTCATGACGCACGCGGTCGACGGGTACTCGCTCGCGATGGACTTCGCGGTCAGCAAGAACGAACGGCGGCGCGCGGAGCTGTGGAAGCTGTGCCAGGAACTCGCCGAGGTCGTGCTCGAAGCGGGTGGGCGCTTCTACTACGCGAAGGATGCGGTGCTGCTGGCGTCGTCGTTTGCGCGGGTGCACGGCGATGAGGCGGCGGCGAAGTTCCGCGCACTGAAGCAGAAGTGGGATCCGGATCGCCTGCTGCAGACGGATCTGTCGCGGCGCATGGGCGTCTGAGAACTCGTTGCCCAAGCCGTTCCGCATGGTGCAGTTGCTGGCGGCGATGGCGGATGTGCTGGCGAAATCCGGGTTGGCACCTCATGCCGGTCGTGGCCGGTGGTGATCGCTTGGGACCGGACCCCCAAGCGATTTGCGAAAGTGTATGCCCTGCAGCACTCGAACCTGCAAGTCGCGACGACGCAAGCGGCGGCGACAGCGGCAGATAGCGATCACGCACCTCCAATGGTTGCTGTTCGGAGGCGACTGACGTCACCAGGAATGGCCCGTGCCGCCCCGTGGCGACGCCCCAGGGGCGTACACATCGCCGCGTCGCATGGGCGCGATCGAGCCGCTGCGGGCGCCCTGCGACGCCTCGCCGTCTCCGGCCAACCCGACACCGTCACGATCCGCTTGCTGGACGGGCCAGTCCGAGTAACGTCTGCGACGTTGCCATGAACGACCGATGGACGCCCGAGGACTTGCTACGGCCGCTGAGCGAAGCCGAGCAGAAGCATGCGCCCAGAGACATCTTCGTCGCTGGCGATCGCGATCTGCTGCGTGCCGGCCCTACGGTCGCCATCGTCGGCTCACGGGATGCGACGCGCGCCGGCCTAGCTCGCGCCGACAAGTTGGCGCGCCTGCTCGTGCATCAGGGTGTCATCATCATGAGCGGGCTGGCGGAGGGCATCGACACCGCCGCCCACCTCGCGGCGATGCGGAACGGCGGCCGGACGATTGCCGTACTCGGCACCCCCTTGGACCAGTGCTTCCCCGCAAAGAACCGATCCCTGCAGCAGGAGATCATGCGGGACCACCTCGCCGTGTCCCAGTTCCCGAGCGGCACCAAGGTCGGGAGACACACGTTCCCGATCCGCAACCGGACGATGGCGTTCTTGTCTGATGCAACGGTCATCATCGAGGCGAAGGACGGTAGCGGGTCGCTGCATCAGGGCTGGGAGGCCATCAGGCTTGGTCGTCCGCTCTTCCTCGCCAAGTCAATGTTCGACGACGCGACCTTGCAGTTCCCGCGCGAATTCGAGCACTACGGCGCCGAGGTCCTCACAGACGAGACCCTGGCCTCCCTGATCGAGCAGTTACCGAAGGGGCCTCGTGGTGCCGTCACCCCGATCCCTTTCTGAAGTCCGTTTCGGCGCGTTACTGACCTACAGCCCCGATGGCACGAGCGAAGCATCGCGCAAATCCGTCAGGGCGGTGGCAGACATCAAGAACTGCCTGCCAGCACACATCCTCCGGATCGGCGAACGGTTCGAGGAAGCGTTCCGAGGCGGGATGTTCGGGGACTTCCTCGGCGACAACGTGCTCCTGGTGCCGGTGCCTCGAAGCGCACCATTCAAGACCAAGGACGCCGCCTGGCCAGCTCTGGAGATTCGCAACGCGCTCGCGACGCGGAGACTGTGTGCCGGCGTCAACTGGTTGCTCGAACGGCACACCGCCGTCAAGAAGAGCGCGTGGCTTCGCAAGGGAGCTGAGAGGCCCGGGCCTGATCAACATGAGGCCACAATCCGCTGCGCTAGCGTCTTGGCCCAGTCGCCACCGCGAATCACCATTGTCGATGACGTCGTGACCCGCGGTGCCACGCTCCTCGGATGTGCCCGGGTGATCACGACACGCTTCCCAAACTGCGAGGTACGCGCACTAGCCGTGGTTCGAACCATGAGCAAGCGGGAGATCACTGCGATGCTCCAACCGATCGAGGGTCGAATCTGGCTGCAGAACGGTGTCCCACATCGGGAACCCTGACGCGCGAACTGCGACGCGGGCATTCCTTGCTGCCGATCACCAGCCCGATGGTCGACTACTTGCCACTGAAGTGCCACCGAGCCGCAGTCGGCCGACCGGTCCCACGGCCCGACCTCGCGATGTTTGAGTGGCCTCGCGCGGCTCCTGGTCAACGGGTCAACGAGGCCGAGGTCGTGCTCGAGGCGGGTGGGCGCTTCTACTACGCGAAGGATGCGGTGCTGCTGGCGTCGTCGTTTGCGCGCGTGCACGGCGATGAGGCGGCGGCGAAGTTCCGCGCGTTGAAGCAGAAGTGGGATCCGGATCGCCGGCTGCAGACGGATCTGTCGCGGCGCATGGGCGTCTGAGAACCCGTTGCCACGGCAGGTTGCTTGGGGGGCTCCAGAGCAAGGGGTTCCTGGTCGATGTACAGGGGATGAAGGGCATCGTTTTCGCCGAGTTCCTCGACATGGTGGAGCGCCACCATGGGCTTGAGGTCGTCGATGCGATGCTGCAGGCGGCCGCGCCGGCCAGCGGTGGCGCCTATACCGCGGTCGGGACCTACGACTGGCGGGAACTGGCGCAGCTTGCGGAAGCGTTGGTCGGGCTGCGCGGCGGTTCGGTTGCCGAGGTGCTGCGCGACTACGGACACAATCTCTTCGCGGTCTTCGCGCAGCGTTTCCCGGCCTTCTTCCAAGGCGTGTCGTCGCCGCTGCTGTTCCTGGCTGGTGTCGAAACGTTGATCCACCCAGAGGTCTTGAAGCTCTATCCAGATGCCGAACTGCCGCACTTCGAGGTGCAGCTGGAGGCCAACAGCCTCACGCTGCGCTACCGGTCGGAGCGGCCGCTGGGGCACTTCGCGCAGGGGCTCATCGAAGCCTGTCTGCGGCACTTTGGCGACACGCACGAACTCGCGGCGGATGGCGCCGCTGGCAATTGGACGTTCCTGGTGCGCGAACGCGAGGAGGTGCCATGCCAGAGCGCAAGATAGCCATCTGGCGGCGCAAGGCCGAGCGCGAGCAGCAAGCGCGCATCGAGGCGGAAGCGCTGCTCGAACAGCGCAGCCGTGAGCTGTACGAATCGCAACAGCGGCTCGAAGCCATCAACCGGGAACTCGAGCAGCGAGTCGCCGAACGCACGGCGGCGCTGCAGGAGGCGAAAGAACGCGCCGAGGCTGCGAACGTGGCGAAGGGCAAGTTCCTGGCCAGCATCAGCCACGAGATCCGCACGCCGCTGAGTGGCGCGATCGGCACGCTCGAGTTGTTGCGCGAGACGGAGCTCAACCCTGAACAAGCCGAACTTGCGGCTGCGATCGGGGTCGCAGCCGACTCGTTGCTCGATCTGCTCAACACCGTGCTCGACACCGCGAAGATCGAGTCCGGACACATCGAACTCAGCAACGAACCCTGCGATCTCGCGCAGATCGTGCGCGACGCCACCGCACTGTTCCGTGCCAAAGCCGCGGCGAAGGGCGTTCGCATCACGTTCCTGCACGGCGGCGAATCTTCGGCCTGCATGACGGGCGATGCACTGCGCATCCGCCAGGTGATCCACAACCTGATCGGCAACGCGGTGAAGTTCACGCCAGATGGTCGCATCGATGTGCGGCTGGCCACCGAGACGATGCCGGGTGGGCGCCTCGCGGTGACCGTGCAGGTGGCGGACACCGGGGTAGGCATCCACAAGAGCGACCTCGAACGGGTGTTCAACGAGTTCCAGCAGGTTGCGGTTGGGAGCGGCAATCACCCGGGCGGTACGGGACTTGGCCTCGCGATCTCGCGCCGACTCGCGCGCCTGATGGGCGGCGACATCACGGTGACCAGTGAGCCGGGTCTGGGCACGGTGTTTACGTTTGCGCTGCTCGCGCTGCAGTCGAGTTGCCCGATCGAGAAGGAGTGGCAGGAAGTCGACGCGAAGACCTTCACCGGTCTGCGCGTACTCGTGGTCGACGACAACATCCAGAATCGCATGTTGGCGTCGCGCATGCTGGCGACAGTGCACTGTGCGGTGGTCGAGGCCGTCGATGGTGCTGAGGCCCTCACCTTGCTGGCGGAGGATGAGATCGATCTGGTCCTGCTTGATGGGCAGATGCCCACCATGTCGGGCGAGCAGGTGGCGCAGCGCATTCGCGATCCGCACTCGCCGGTGCGGAATCACGAAGTGCCGGTCGTTGGTCTGACGGCGACCGTGGATGCGGCCACTCTGGCGGAGTACCGGCAGGCCGGCATGGATGCCGTGCTGACCAAGCCGTTCCGCAAGGTGCAGCTGCTGGCGGCGATGGCGGATGTGCTGGCGACGCGAAAACCCGCCCGGTAGGCCTTTGCAGGGCGCATTTCGGGTTGGGTCGGGAAGGTGGACAACTCCATTTCCGCACACCACGCACGAAGCACGGATGTCGTTGCTGCTCCGAAATGCTCACAGCGTGGCGTGAGCGACACCATGCTTGCGCAGCTGCTGGCTGACGCGCTGCAAGCCGACGGGGTCGGCGCACTCAAGAATAGCATGGTACGGCAGCGCTGGTCGCTCAAAGGGTGGGTCGCCTTCGAACGGTTGCGCGTAGTGGAAACCGACCTTGTCGAGCCACCCTGCGAGCAGGTGTATGTACTCAA
>JADZDL010000101.1 GCA_020851075.1 Planctomycetota bacterium
AAATCGCCAACAGTTCCATATCGGGATTGGCCGATGGCGCAGTCATGCGCATCGCAAACGAATCGTGCCCCATCGGCAGTTCCGATCAGCGGGGCTTCACCCTGGTCGAGGTCATCGTCGTTCTCTCCGTCGTGCTGCTGCTGACCGGCATCGCAGTCCCCATGTTGTCCAGCTACATGGAAGACGGGCGCCGGGCCCGCGCAGAGGCCGAGTGCAAGGTGGTCGGCGCCGCAATGATGTCGTTCTACAAGGACGTCGGTGTGTATCCCGCTCGCAACAGCTCGGGCACGAACAGCTACGTCTATTCGTTGTTTACGGGCCCGACGATGCCGACCACCAGTCCCTGGACGGCCGGCAGCAACTTCATCACGTGGGGCATGAATGCGACGCGCGGTGACCTGCTGAACAACCATCTGCTCGCGAACACGCCCCAAAGCACCAGTTCGGCGGCGTACGCGACGACTGGCTCGAACAAGTGGCGTGGCCCGTACCTGGCGGGCAGCTCGCCGTTGGATCCTTGGGGCCGTCCTTACGTGATCAACGTCATCTCGGGCTTCCACACGCACGCGACGAACTACAAGCGCCTCTTCGTGCTGTCGGCGGGGCCGAATGGCCGTTTTGACACCAGCGCGAATGCGACCGCGACGACGGACATCACGGGCGACGACATCGGCGTGCTGATGTCGCAGCGGCAGTGACCCGCTGAAGCCGGCGCAAATCCCCCTGGGCCAGCTTTGACCATCCCCGTTTTCCCCTTCGGGCGCTCCCATGCGATTCCGATCGACCATACTTGAGCAGGACGGCACGCAGACCACTGCGGAGCTTGAGGCCGTGGACGTCCACGTCCTGCATGCGACTCTGCATCGCGACGGACGGGCGCTGCTCAAAGCGCAGGCTGTTGATGATGGCGAAGAAAGTGCCGCCGCTACCAACGTTCGGCTGACCCCGCGCCGGCTTTTGCTGCTCACGCAGGCCTTGCACGAGGCGCTGGATGCTGGCGTGCCGATGCTGTCCACGTTCACAGCTGTCGCGGAGCAGGAAGAGGATGCGCGGGTGGCGGCGATGCTCGACGATCTCGCGACTCGCGTCTCGTCGGGCCAGAGTTTGTCTGACTCGCTGGAGGTCTATCCACGCGCGTTCCCGGCGGTCTATTGCGCGCTCGTGAGAGCCGGCGAGCAGTCGGGCAGCCTGCCGAGCGTGCTCATGTCGATCGCTGGCTTCCTGGAATGGAAGATCGAGATCAGTGGCATCGTGAAGCAGGCGATGATCTACCCGTTGGTCGTAGCCATCGCTGGCTACTCGATGGTCCTGTTCCTGTTGTCGTTCGTGATCCCGCGGCTTGGTTCGGTGATCAGCAAGATCGGGACAGAACTTCCGCCCGCGAGCCGGATGCTGATTTCGTGTTCTGGCTTTGTTGCGGAACACATTCTCGCGATCGCGCTCGGCTCCTTGGGCCTCGTCATCGGCCTGTTCCTGGCCATGCGCACGTCGGCGTTCCAGATCTTTGCCACCGGCTTGCTGGCAAGGTTGCCGGTGGCTCGCAACGTGGTGGGGACTCTGGCGATTGCTCAGTTCTGCCGGACGTTCAGCGTGCTGTTGCATGCCGGGCTCACGATGACGAGTGCGCTGGAGCTCGGTGGTGCGGCGGTGACTGCCCCTCAGTTTCGCAGCAAGATCGATTCGTCGCGCGAACGCATCGTCGGTGGGTCGCGCCTCGGCGAGGCTTTTGAAGAGGCAGAGGTCATGCCGCCAGTTGCCCTGAGCATGCTGAAGGTCGGTGAAGAGGCTGGCCGACTGCCAATCACGTTTGAACGGTTGAGTCGTTTGTATGACCGCGAGGTGAAGGAGGCGGTCAAGAAGGCGCTCGGGCTGCTTGAGCCGATCGTGACCGTGGCACTCGGCCTGGTGGTGGGCGGCGTCGCGGTCCTCGTCGTGACCACGATCTACTCGGCAATGAAGGGGATCGGCAAATGAAGGCGCGCGAGCCGAGGGTTGGTGCGGAGGAGGCAGGGTTTGCTCTGCTGGTGCTGCTGGGGGTCGTTGGCGTGGCTTCCGTCGGCCTCCTGTTTGCCGTGCAGAAGTTCGTGCCACCGCTGGCCGATGTGGCGGTCCGAACCCAGGACAATCTCGATGTCGTTGCGAACGCTGCGCGTGAGGTCTTTGTGCGCACGGGATCGTTCCCCACTTCGCTCGATGCGCTGGCGTCTGCGGGTGGGTTGCGCGTGGATGATGGTTGGCGCATCGACCCGCACGGGAATGGCCGCGACCTGACGTACCGGATCACGACCGGTGGAATCCGGGTGACCAGCCGCGGGACAGATCGGCGCCTCAACACCGCCGACGACGAACTGCGAGATGTGGCGACGGAACCGCTGGTGCGAACGAGGCAGCGGGCCACGTTGCGTGTCATTCGCGCCGTCTATGTCACGGAGTTGCAGGGTGCCGTGGACGCGGCAATTGCGCTGGGCGCGGTTGGCACGTCGTCACGGAGTGCCCTCACTGCGGCGGTAAACGGCTATGCGGCGGCCAAACGAGCCTGGGCGACGGCGTCGACGTTGGAGCGCGCCGCCTTCACGGTCAGCATGACGGCGGATGCGGCGGTCATCGATGCGGCCCAGATGCTGGCCGGGTGGTCGACCCCGAGTGCCGTGACGGGCGCAGGTGGTCTCATGGAGCGCCTGGGGATGAACGATGCACTGGCCGTCGATGGTGCGGGCCAGCCGCTGCAGCTGGATGATCGCCTCGGCGTGATCGCCGTGGGTTCTGACGGAGTGGGAGGGACGGATGATGACATGTAATCGACAAGACGGCTTCACGCTGTTGGAGGTCATCGTCGTGTTGGCGGTGCTCGGGCTGCTGCTTGGCGCCGCGGTGCCGTTGGCAAGCGCTGTGATTGAGTCCGATCGCCGACAGGAAGCTCGGAACGAGCTGGTGGCGATCAGCACTGCTCTCGATTCCTACTACTTCGAAAACGCATCATTTCCGGTCTCGCTGTCGGCCACCGACTTCTTTGGCGTGCATCTGCAGCCGGGAGTCAACAACACTGTGACGGCGGATCCATTTGGTGGCGGGCAGAGCTACGTCTACGCCGTGGACACGGTGAACAACGTGGCCACCGTCTATAGCCGCGGTGAAAACGGTGCCGACGACGGTGCTACCAACGAGGAGTTCGTAAGCAACGTCTACGGCTCGATACCGGGCACGCGGCGAACCTGGACGCGGCTGCGGATCATCGTGGAAGTGCTGGCCAACCACATCGAAGGTGGTGGTGCGGTGACGGGGGCCTGGCCGGCGCTGCGAGCCAGCATCGGACTCGGTGCGGAATACGATGCGGACGGGTTTGGCACCACGCTGCAGTGGGACGGGACGACGCACACATTGACCAGTGCCGGAGCGGATCACACGTTCGGCACGGCGGACGACATCACGATCTGAGGAAGTCATGCAGACCCAAGTTATTGTCGAGTTGGAAGAGGGATCCCTGACGGTGACCGTGGCGGAACTGTCGCCGCGGGTCACGAAGGTTCTGCATTGCCTTCGCGTACCGCTGGCGGACCTGACGCGCGACGCCGTCACCAATGCCCTGCGTGGCATCAGCGAAGAGGTGCTGCTGGCTGCACCGGGGGTGCACGTCGTGTTTGGCGAACGCCGCATTCAGCACTACGTCAGCACCGTGCCGAAGTTGTCGCCTGCCGACGTGGTCGCGTTCATGGTGCGGGAGGCGCTGCGCCTGACCGGCATGCCGTCCGAGGACGATGTGCTGGTTGCCACGAGAATCCTCCGCAAACTGCCGGGTGGACGCCTTGTGCTGGGCGCCACCGCGGTGGCCAAGAATGTCTGGGAACCGATCCACGACGCGTTCCGCGCCGCAGGGGTCGAGGTGCTCAGTTTGCACTCGATGGAGTCCTGTCTTGCATTGGCAGCCAAACCTGTCGCTGGCGGCAATGTGGCGGTCCTCGAATGCAACACGGGGCGCGCCCGGTTTGTCATGTGTGATGGGGATGCGCCGGTGCAGGTGCGCCGGATCCTGATCGGCGGTGCTGGGGCCGGTAGCTCAGGCGCCTTGGCCGCACAGTTGGCAATGGAATTGCCGCGGACGGTCGATTGGTTGCGCGAAACCGGCGCGGCTGTGCCAAAGGTCTTGTTGTTGGGCACACGCGTTGGCCTGGGGGAGGACGAGATCGGGATGGTGCGGGGGGACCTGGAGGAGGTGCGGTTTGCGCCGACTGCGTTGGAGCTGACCGAAGGGCAGCAATCGCCGGGCCTTGGTGTCGCGATGTTGCTGCAGGCGATTGCGGCGCGGAAGTTGCCTGCCTCCTTGCTGCTGCGCCCGAGCATCAAGGTTCCGTATGGAAGCACGCAGTTGCTTGGCCTCGCCGCGGTCGTGGTCGCTGGTCTAGCCTGTTCGTGGAGTGCGGTGATCAATGGACGCGAGTTCCTGGCCATGCACCATCGCGTGGATGCCGTGGAGGCCGAGAATACGCGTTTGAATAACGAACTCGCGTCCTTGGCGAGGGAGTCGGCGGGTGCTGGAGCGGTAGACATGGCCGTGGACATGCTCGAATCCGTGTTGGATTTGCGGCGCCCGATCTCACGCCTGATCGCCGAAGTCAGCAATTGTGCTTCCGAGGTGATTCACCTGGACGAACTGAAGTTCGCCAGTACGGATCGCGTGGTGGTGACCGGCGTTGTGCAGGCCAGTTCACGGAAGGCGGCGCTGACTGCAATGGCCGATTTCACGCGGCAGTTGCGACAGCTGCCTTACCTGGAATCGAGTGGCCAGGAAGAGGTCGGTGAGGTTGCCGGGCAGCCCAACTGTTTTCGCTTTCGACTGCTGATGTCGTGGAGGTCTCTGTGAGCCGGTTTAGCAAAAGACTCGTGGTGGTGATCACCATCCTGTCCGTCTCGCTGCTGCAGGCAGGCCTGGCGGGGGTTGCGTACTTTGGTCGCAAGGCGAGTGAGGGGATTCTCCAGTCCGAAGAGGAGCGCCGCGCCAAGCTATCAGCGGAGATCGAGCTTGCTCAGGAGCGCAAGGTGGAAACGGCTCCCCCGCCGCCATCCCGATGGCGACTGCTCGACAATCCGGATGTCTCGGGAATCCTCGAATTCGTGCAAGCGCGTGGTGACGCCTCGGGGGTTGTCTTTGCGAGCGTAAAGGCAGCGCAGTCGAGCACCGCCGGCAAGCAGTCGTACCAGATAACGGGCCACGGGACGCCGGATCAGGTCTGTCTATTCTTGGAAGATCTGGAGACGCAAGAGCGCCTCATCCTGGTCGAGAGCGGCAAGGTCACGCCGGGCTCCGATAGCGAGATCCTGTTCGAATTGGGGTTGGCGACCTATCACCTGGGAGGATCACGATGAGGAAGGTCAAGAAGAAGAAGGGCATCAACCCGGTGGTCGCCGTGTTGTTTCTGGGCATGAGTGCCGCAGTCGCCGCTCGGCAGCTGTTGGGCGGCGGCGAGATTGCCATCCTTGGCACGGACCAGACGGAAGAGGCGATGCCGTCCGATGGCGCGGCCGCGCAAGTCGAGGATGCTGTCAATTGCGGGGATCTGTTGCTGGCGCACGGCTCGTTTGACCGCACGAAACCAGTTCGCGTGGCGTTCTCGACGTTGGCGCAGGTGGCGCAGGTTGCGGCGGCTCCGGGAGTCGAGACGAGGCCGGTCGACTTTGGCGCCTGGTCAGGCGACGACCCGCCCATGTTGCAGCTCGGGGTCGTGATGGTGAGCGAAGCCTCGCGCCGAGCAGTGCTCGGAGGTCGCGTCGTCGGTATTGGCGACAAGATCGACGCCGGCGAGGTCATGGCGATCGAACGCGGCAGCGTGATGGTGCGGTGGAAGGGCCGAGTCCTCACCTACGACCTGGAAGAACAGTATCCGCGCGAGTTCCGGTCAGAGATGGTCCGGCGTCGCGCAAAGTCGGAATCCGCTCCAGATCTGGAGCAACACGGAAATCAGGAGGAAGTAAAGTGAAGTCGGCAGCGCAAATTCTCTCCATCGCCGCGGCGATGGTGGCCCTTTCCGGTTGTACCTACACCGGAAATGCCTCGCCATCTCACCTCGATCACGAAGATGGCGGCGGCAAGCCGGTCTATCAGCCCATGCTGATCGTGCCGCTCCCTTCGTTGCAGCGGGCGGAAGGCCCGGGAGGCAAGGGAATGGACGCCCTACAGGCGCGCAAGACCCCGGTCGGGGACGTCCTTCTGGCTTTGTTCAAGGACTCGGACATCAATCTTCTGATTGACCCTGCCGTGCAGGCCACAGAGTGCACGTTTGATATCAAGAAGTCGACTGTCGAGGAAGCTTTCGAGGCGCTCCTGAACAGCCTCGACCTGGGTTATGAGTGGGATGGCAGCTTCCTGCGTATTCGGGACACGATGCGGGAGACGCTGCACGTCGATCTCATGGATGCGCAGCAGAGCTCCGGAAGCAGCTCCGGGTCGTCGGGGAGCTCGCCGAGTTCTTCGTCGTCCAGTTCGGAAGCAACCTCTTCCGCGGGCAGCAGTTTCTGGGATGAGCTGCAGACGGCCCTGCCAACCTTGCTCGGCGAAGATGCGCGCACGGTCATCAACCGAGCGGCTTCGACGATCCACGTCGAAGCGCGGCCCAGTGGCATTGCCCGTTTGCGCGAGATGATCGATACGACCGTGCGGCGGGCCAACTAGCAGGTTTCGCTGGAGGCACGCATTCTCGAAGTGCGCCTCGACGATGCGCATAGTCTGGGCGTGAACTGGTCGTTGCTTCCCCACTTGTTCAACAGCAACAAGGGCGGTCTGGCTGGCGGCGGTGCAGCCATTGCACAGACTGCGGCGTCCGGTGGCAGCGCGCTCAAGTTTGGCGTACTCGACACGGGGGACTTCTCGATCTTCCTCGATGCACTCGAACGCCAAGGGCAGGTGCGGGTTCTCAGTAGCCCACGCGTATCGACGATGAACAACAAGCCGGCCTCGATCGGTGTCACCGACCAGATCCCGGTGATCACCCGCGAAGTCATCGACGACCAGGGTGTCGCGCGCACCGAGTACGGGGTCGAATTCGTGGAATCGGGCGTGACCCTGAGCGTGCAGCCGATGATCGGCGAGGACGGCATCCTGTCGGTTGCCATCACGCCGCAGGTTCGTGAGCAGACCGGGACGGTGGTTACACCGGATGGTCTCATCGAAGTGCCGATCATCAGCCAGCGCGAAGCGACGACGCTCGTGCGAGTCGCCAATGGGCAGGCGATTGCCCTCGGCGGCCTCCGTAGCACGCGCAAGGACGAAACGCGGACGGGCATCCCGTTCTTGATGGATGTGCCCTACCTCGGGCAGTTGTTCTCGAGCACGGTGCAGTCGCGCACCGAAGTCGAGTTGATGATCCTGCTCGCGCCGCGGGTGCTCGATGACACCTGGATCGACGAAGAGGTTCGCCGCGGGTCGCACCGCATGGTGCAATTGCGCCGCGGGTTCCAGTGGAACTCACTCGATCTCGATGCCGAACGGCCCGAAGACTGGACCTCGGGGTCCCTGCAGGGGCGCGCGATGGCGGCCGGCAAAGCCGACGTGCGCATTCCCGAGGTGACACCGGCCGAGATGCCGGCGGATCGTGGCCTCACCGTCACGCGGCGCGGGCTCGCTTCGCATCTGCTCAACCGCGCCCAGTCCGAATTGGACTCCGGCTCCGTCCAGCTGGCCGTGGCGACCATTGCGCGAGCCATCGAGCTCGAGCCGCGCAATGGCGACGCGCTGGTCGCGGAAGGCGTCCTGCTTGCTCGTCAAGGTCACATTGGCCGGGCCCGAACCCTGCTCGATCGGGCCATCGAACTGCAACCCGACGATGTCGTCGCGCTGACGGCGCGCGGTTCGGTCGAAATGACCGATGGATCGCCATTCGCCGCGAAGCGCTACATGGAGCGTGCCCACGAAAAGGGCCGTTCGCCGTTCACCGCCGCCAATCTGGGGGCGGCGATGCTGGCGCTCGGGGACAGTGAAGGGGCGCGCGTGTTCCTCCGCGCCGAGGCCGTGCCGAATGCGCCCGCAGAACTGCACTCCAACCTTGCGTTCGCCGAACTCAGCACCGGGCATCTGATGCAGGCGCGCGAGAGCCTGCAGCGTGCGCTGGTGGCGGGTGTCGATGCCCGCAATCCGCGCATGGTTGCCCTCGACAGCCTCATCCGTGAGGCCGAAGTGGCCGCGGCCGCTCCGGCGAAGGAGTAGGAAGGCGTAAGCGGCCCCGGCAGGGTTTGTCGGGCGGCTTGCGGACCTCGCGGATCGCATGTATTCCTGGGTGCCCCCTGGGACTATGCGATCCTCCGCCATGCGCTTCGCCGGGCTTTGCCCCGGGTTCTTGCTCACCCTCGGCGCGCTGGCCCAGGCACCTGACGTTGGGGTTCCCAGCGGTGGGGCTCCAACCGTTGGGGCTCTGGCCGTTGGGGCCTTGGGCGATGGTTGGTCCTACCGGCCCCTGCAGCGCCCCGCGATTCCAGCGGTCGCCACCGGTGGTTGGGCGCGCAACCCGATCGATCACTTCATCCTGCAGCGGCTCGAAGCGCGCGGATTGCAGCCCTCGGTCGCCGCCGACCGTCACGCGTTGTTGCGGCGCATCACGTACGACCTGACCGGGCTACCGCCGACCGCAGCCGAGATCGAAGCGTTTCTCGCCGATGGCGACCCCGAGGCCTACGAACGCGTCGTCGATCGGTTGCTGGCCTCGCCGCAGTACGGGGTGAAGTGGGGGCGCCATTGGTTGGATCTCGTGCGTTATGCCGAGACCGATGGTTACGAACGGGATCGCAAGAAGCCGTTCGTGTGGCGATACCGCGATTGGGTCGTCGACGCGCTCAACGCCGACATGCCGTATGCGCAGTTCCTTCGCACGCAGCTTGCGGGCGATGAACTGCCGTCGCCGAAGGTCAGCGACCTCATCGCCACGGGGTACTACCGCCTCGGCATCTGGGATGATGAGCCGACCGACCCGTTGCAGGCGCGCTACGACGACCTCGACGGCATGGCGGACACCACGGCGCGCGTGATGCTCGGGGTGTCCATGGGTTGTGCGCGTTGCCACGACCACAAGCGGGATCCGCTGCCGACCAAGGACTACTACTCGTTCCTGGCGTTCTTCGAGAACGTTCGGGCTTACGATCTGCAGGCCCACAGTGTGCCGGCGGATGGTGCCGCGGCAGGATATGCGGCGGCACTCGCCGAGTTCCACACGGCGCACGAGCAGTCGCGCACGCGTTTGCAGGCAGCCGCGCGGTCGGCGTGGCAGGCAACCTCGGAGTCGGCGCGGACCCAACTGTCGCTGGTGGCTGAACGCGAACTGCTGGCGCGGTTCTCCGGGGATCGACTGGTGCCGACCGAACTGCGCGACGAACGCGGCGCGGTGACCGGGAAGGTGCGCGGCCAGGTGGTTGCGATCGATGGGCACAACGCGGGGGCGATGCGCTTTGATGGTGACGACTACGTGCTACTGCCGCGGCTCGTCGAGGACTCCTTTACGGTGTCGTTCTGGGTGCGCAGCGATCAGCCTGGCCCGGGGCAAGCGGACGATACGCGCTGGTTTACGGGTGCAGGTCTCGTCGATGCCGAAGTGCCTGGAATCGTTCGCGATTGGGGCATTGCGTGGCATTCCGACGGGCGCCTCGTCGCCGGTTCGGGGGATCCCGACACGTTCGTGGCCTCTGGCCCCGGGTATCACGATGGCAAGTGGCACCACGTCGCATTCACGCGCGATCGCGAAGCGGGCCGCATCACGTTGTTTGCGGATGGCCTCAAGATCGGCGAAGCGGTTGGCAGTACGCAGTCGCTCGATGCACCCAAGCACATCGCCATCGGCCGCATGCTGCCCGGCGGCGCCGGATTCCGCGGCGATCTCGACGAGATCTGTTTCTACGGCCGCGCGCTGACGGAGGAGGAGGTCGCCGCCCAGGCGCTGGAACTACCGGGCGGTCTTTCGGCTCCTGTTGTGCTGGCTGCGTTGCCAAACCAGGCCGGCGAACGTGCGCCGCTGCAGGAGTTCCTCGGGCTCGCCGGGTTGCGGCCGCCGACCATGGCGGTCGTGGAGGTGCTCGGTGTGCAGGAGAACGGCCGCTCGGGCCCGGAGGGCTTCGTGCGCATTCGCGGCAACGCGCACGCGCAAGGGGCGAGCGTCGTGCCGGCGTTCCCGGCGATGGTTGGTGGTGGCGCCGCCGAAGTTGCACCGCCCGAGGGCGATCGACCTAGCAGCGGCCGCCGCACGGCGCTCGCCAACTGGATCACTTCGCCGCAGAATCCGCTGACCTGGCGCGTCATCGCCAATCGGCTCTGGCAGCACCACTTTGGCCGCGGGCTCGTGCGTTCGAGCAACGACTTCGGCCGCCTCGGTGATCTGCCGACGCATCCGGAGCTGCTCGATTGGCTCGCGAGTGAAGTGCTCGAGCGCGGTGGCAGCCTGAAGGCGATGCATCGGCTCATCGTCAACTCGTCGACCTATCGCATGGCGTCGATGCCGGTGCCCGCGGCGGCGGAAGTGGATCCGCAGAATGATCTGTTCTGGCGCTTGGATCGTCGCCGTCTCACGGCCGAGGAGGTGCGCGACTCGATGCTGGCGGTCTCCGGCGACCTCAATCTTCAACTGGGTGGCCCGAGCATCTATCCGCTGATGCCTGCGGAAGTGCTCGCTACGGCATCCCGCCCCGAGGATGCCTGGGGCCAGTCGACGCCGGAGCAGGCCGCTCGACGCAGCATCTACGTGCACAGCAAGCGTTCGTTGCTGGAGCCGCTGCTGGCATCGTTTGACCAGGCGGATACGGATACCAGTTGTCCCGTTCGTTTCGCCACCGTGCAGGCGACGCAGGCGCTCACGATGTTGAATGGAGCGTTTGCGCAGGAACAGGCGGAGCACCTGGCGGCGCGCTTGCGGGCCGGTGCTGCCGACCTTTCGGCCCAGCTCGAACTTGGCCTTGCTCTCGTCACGCAGCGCCCGGCGCGCGCGGTGGATCGCGACCGCTTGCTGGGGCTCGCCTCGGAGCTGCAGCGCGAGTTTGGTAAGTCCGCGGATGAAGCTCTGCAGCGGTGTTGTCTCGTGTTGCTGAACAGCAACGAATTCCTTTACCTCGACTGATTCAGGACAGGCCAGTGATGAACCCGAGCAACACGTTTTGTGGTCGCACCCGCCGCGAGTTTTTGTGGCAGTCCGGCGCGGCGTTTCCCGCACTTGGCATGGTGGATCTGCTGTCGCGCGATGGCTACTTCCCCGGCGCAGTCAGTCCCCAGGGCGCGAATCTCCGCGCGCTGGATGCCAGCGCGGTGAGCGCCGGCGGCGAGAACCCGATGGCGCCCAAGACGCCACACTTCGCGCCGCGGGCGAAGGCGGTGATCTTCCTCTTCATGTATGGCGGGCCGAGTCACGTCGACACGTTTGATTACAAACCGGCGCTCTACCCTCTCGACGGCAAGACGATCGATATCGATACCAAGGGCCGCGGCGGCACCAAGAAGCAGGGCCGCGTGGTTGGACCCAAGTGGGGGTTCAAGCAATATGGTGAGTGCGGGAAATATGTGAGTGATCTGTTTCCGCACGTCGGCCGCTGCGTCGACGACATCGCATTTGTGCACAGCATGTATGCCGATTCGCCGCTGCACGGCTCGGCGATGCTGATGATGAACAGCGGGCGCATCCTCTCGGGTGCACCCTGCATGGGCTCATGGGTGACCTATGGGCTTGGCAGTGAGAACGAGAACATGCCGGGTTTCGTGGTCATGCTCGACCAGACCGGTGGACCGATCTCGGGCGCGAAGAACTGGAACAGTGGCTACATGCCGGCGCTCTACCAGGGCACGGTGTTGCGTCCGCATGGTGAACCGATTCTCGACCTCGATCTGCCGAAGGGCATGACGATGCGCGAACAGCGCCGTCTGCTCGACACCTTGCGTGAGCAGAACGAGGCGCACCTGCGCTCGCGTTTCGACGACAGTGATCTGGCGGCGCGCATCCACAGCTACGAGTTGGCGTACCGCATGCAGACCTATGCGCCCGAAGCCATCGACACGGGCAGCGAGAGTGAGGCCACGAAGCGCCTCTACGGGCTCGACAATGCGCGCACCGAGGACTTCGGTCGCAAGTGCCTGATGGCGCGGCGACTCGTGGAGCGCGGCGTGCGCTTCGTGCAGATCTACTCGGGTGGCAACCACAACGACCACAACTGGGACGCACACGGCGATCTCGTCGCCAACCACACCAAGCACGCTGGGGACACGGATCAGCCGATTGCCGGCTTGCTGGCCGACCTGAAGCAGCGTGGGTTGCTTGAATCGACGATCGTCGTCTGGGGCGGAGAGTTTGGCCGCCAGCCGACCGCGGAGTACGCCGAGGGCACGGGCCGCGATCACAACGCCGCCGGATTCACGATGTGGCTGGCTGGCGGTGGCATTCGCGGCGGTACCTCGGTGGGGACCACCGACGAACTCGGCAATCGGGCCGTCGATCGGCCGTTCCACGTCAAGCACCTGCACGCGACGATCCTGAACCAGCTCGGACTCGACCCCAATCGCCTCAGCTACTTCTTCGCCGGCCTCAACCAGCGGCTGGTTGGCACCGAAGGGGCGCAACCGATTCGCGAACTCATCGCCTGAGCGGGATCAGTTCACCGACGGTTGGTGCGGTCGCGGCTGCGGCTCCTCGTCGTTGCCCATGTCGAGGGCGACGAGGGCGGCCAGATAGACCGCAGTCTGGTCGGGCAGTTGGTTCATGAGTTCGCGCGCGACGGCGACGAACTCGCGGAAGGTGATGACGCCGTTGTTGCCTTTGTGGAGCAAGCGGGTGCCGAACGCCAACGCGTGCGGGGTCGCAAGCCTGCGCAGGGAC
>JADZDL010000102.1 GCA_020851075.1 Planctomycetota bacterium
CCCGGTCGAACGGCATGAAAATGATCCCAAGGCGCAGAAGGACGGCTACAAGGCGATGATCCCGATGCAGCGATGGGGCGTGCCTGGTGATGTCGGCGGCGTGATCACGTTCCTCGCGGGGGATGGCGCCGCGTTTGTGACCGGCCAGGATATCGCCGTCAATGGCGGCATGACCGTGACGTAATCCGGAGCTCTACCCATGCGAATTCTTCCCCTCGTGCTCCTCTCCTTGCTGGCCGCTTGCGGCAGCAAGCCCGCCGCGCCGACTCCCGTTGGTGGTGCGGACCCCGCGGCAAAGCCGAAGTTGGCCTTCGTCACCAATTGCGTCGCCGAGTTCTGGACCATCGGCAAACACGGCGTCGAAGCCGCCGCGAAGCAGTTTGACTGCGACGTGACCGTGCACATGCCGCCGAAGAACACCGTCAGCGAACAACAGCAGATCCTGCAGGACCTCATCGCACGCGGCACCAAGGGCATCGCGGTGAGCCCGATCGATCCTTCGAACATGACCGGTCTGCTCGACGATATCGCGGCCCGCGCCACGGTCGTCACGCACGATTCGGATGCGCCGGCGAGCAAGCGCCTTGCCTACATCGGCATGGACAACTACGAGGCTGGGCGCCTGTGCGGCAAGCTCATCGTCGAGGCCGTGCCGCAGGGTGGACCGATCGTGATCCTCGTTGGCAACCTCGACCAGGACAACGCGCGCCGGCGGCGCCAGGGCATCATCGACGAACTGCTCGGCCGCAGCATGGACCCGACGCGGTTTGACGCGCAGGACGCGAAGCTCAAGGGCGACAAGTTCGAGATCCGCGCGACGTTCACGGACCAGACCGATCATCCAAAGTGCAAGGCGACCGCGCAAGACGCGCTGACGCGCTGGAATGACCTCGCCTGCATGGTCGGGTTGTTTGAATACGAACCGCCGTTGATTCTCGAAGCCGTGCAATCGGCTGGCCGCCTCGGCAAGGTGGCGATGGTCGCGTTTGATGAGAACGAGCAGACCCTGCAGGGCATTCTCGATGGGCACATCCACGGCACCGTGGTGCAGAATCCCTACGAATACGGATTCCAGTCGGTGGCTCTGTTGAACAAACTCGTGCGCGAGCCCGATGCGACGAAGCGTGCGGCGTTGCTGCCGAAGGATGGATTCCTGAACATTCCTGCGCGGCAGATCCGCAAGGACAACGTGCGCGCGTTCTGGGATGACCTGAAGCAGAAGACCGGCAAGAAGTGATGGCCAGCGACGCACCGCTGCTCGAGGTCGCCGGCATCAGCAAAGCCTTCCCCGGCGTGCAGGCGTTGTCGTCGGTCGACTTCGTGCTCCATCGCGGCGAAGTCGTGGCGCTGATCGGCGAGAATGGTGCGGGCAAGAGCACCTTGATGAAGGTGCTCGCTGGCGTACATCGTCCCGATGCGGGGCTGCTGCGGCTTCTGGGGCAGGCCGTGGAGTTGCGCGGGCCGGCCGATGCACTCGCGCGCGGCATTGCGCTGATCCACCAGGAACTGAGCCTCTGCGACAACCTGACGGTGGCCGCGGCGGTCTATCTCGGCGCCGAACTGCGCAAGGGGCCGTTCCTGCGCGAACGCGCCATGCAGCATGGGGCGCGCGCCGTACTCGCGCAGGTCGGACTGCATGTCGATCCGCGGCAGCTGGTCGCCACGCTGAGTCCGGGCCAGAAACAACTGCTCGAGATCGGGCGGGCCCTGCGCGCCGAAGCGCGCGTGTTGATCATGGACGAGCCGACGTCGAGCCTCACGCAGGTCGAGGCCGAACGGCTGTTTGAGGTCACGGACGAACTGCGCCGGCGCGGGGTTGGCATCGTCTACATCTCCCATCGCCTCGGCGAAGTGAGTCGGCTCGCCGACCGCGTCGTCGGCCTGCGCGACGGCCGCAACAGCGGCGAGATCCCGGGGCGCGAAGCGACGCACGAACGCATGGTCTCGCTGATGGTCGGCCGCACCCTGTCGCAGGAGCAGCGCCCGTCGCATTCGCCGGGCGAAGTGGTGTTGCGCGTGCGCGGCGTGCGCACGGCAGCCTTCCCCGAGGCCTGCGTCGACTTCGAGGTGCGCAGCGGCGAGGTGGTCGGCATTGCGGGGCTCCTGGGCTCTGGCCGCAGCGAACTGCTGCGCGCGCTGTTTGGCGCGGATCGGGCGCTCGCGGGCCAGATCGAGGTCGGCGGAGTGCCGCTGCAACGGCATGGGCCGGCGGCGGCGGCGGCGGCGGGCCTCGTGCTGGCGCCCGAGGACCGCAAGCTGCAGGGCCTCGTACTCGGCATGTCGGTGCGCGACAATCTGTCGTTGCCGACGCTGCATCGGCGTGGACGTTTCATCGATCGAGCCTACGAACGCGATCTCTGCGCCCGCAGCATCGCCGAACTCGGCATTCGCACCGCCGGTGGGGGGCAGGTCGTTGGCAGTTTGTCGGGCGGCAACCAGCAGAAGGTCGTGCTCGGCAAGTGGCTCGCCGCGAACCCGAAGGTGCTCGTGCTCGACGAACCGACGCGCGGCGTCGACGTGGGCGCCCGCGCCGAGATCTACGCGCGACTGCACGAACTGGCGGGGGCTGGCCTGGCGGTGTTGTTCGTGAGTTCGGAACTCGAAGAAGTGCTGTCCCTCGCGGACCGCGTGTTGGTTCTCAACCATGGGCGCATCGCGGGCGAATTGCCGCGGGCCCGGCTCAGTGAGGAGACGATCATGATGTTGGCGACGGGCATGGAGGTTGCGTGAAGAAGATCCTCGGCATCGCGGCCTTGCTCGTGGTCATTGCACTCACGACGACATGGTTGTCGTGGGATGCGAGTTCGCAGTCCTACACGTTCTTGTCGGGTTACAACCTGCAGAACCTGCTGCAGCGCATCGGCATGTTTGGCGTGCTCAGCATCGCCGCCGCGTTCGTGATCGTGACCGGTGGCATCGACCTGTCGATCGGGTCCGTGGTCTGCGTCGCGGGCTGCATGCTGCCGTGGTTGCTGCGCGACCACGGTGTGCCGCCCCTGATCGCGATGCCACTGGTGCTGCTGCTCTGTGCTGCGATCGGGCTCTGGCACGGTCTGCTCATTGTCGGGCTCGGCCTGCAGCCGTTCGTCGTGACGTTGTGTGGCCTGTTGCTCTATCGCGGTGTGATGCGGGCGTTCACGGGCGACCAGACGATGGGCCTTGGTGGCACGGCCGACGAGCTGCGCTGGCTGGCCACGGGTCGCATTCCGATCACGGAGAGCTTCGGCCTGCCAGCTCCCTTGCTCGTGCTGGCTCTGGTGGCGGTGGTGACTTCGATCTTCTGGACGCGCACGGTGGCGGGGCGGCACCTGTTTGCCCTTGGTCGCAACGAGGAGGCGGCGCGTTTTGCGGGCGTGGCTACCGGGCGGCTGACCGTGCTCGCGTACGTGCTGTGTTCGCTGCTCGCGGGGCTCGGTGGGTGCCTGTTCGTGCTCGACGTGAACTCGGCGCAGGCCTCGAGTTTTGGCAACTTCTACGAACTCTACGCGATCGCGGGCGCGGTGCTGGGGGGCGTGGCGCTGCGCGGCGGCGAAGGCATGGTGCTCGGCGTCGTGCTTGGCGCGTGCCTCATGCAGTTGCTGCAGAACACGATCAACCTCGTCGCCGACAGCAACCAGCTCGAGTTCGCGGTGGTGGGCGCAGTGATCCTCGCCGGTGCCGCCGTGGACGAAGGGGTCCGGAGGTTCTTTCGGCGCCGCCGGTGAGCCGCGTCTCCCGTTGGCGAGAACTGGCTACGCCTCGGTGAGCTCGCGCCAACGCATCGCGATCGCGGCCGGATAGACGTCGCATTCCGCCGCGAAGACGCGCGCGGCAAGGGTCTTTGGCGTGTCGTCGGGCAGCACCGGCACGCGGGCTTGCATGAGAATGCGGCCGCGGTCGTATTCGTCGTTGCAGAGGTGCGCCGTGCAGCCCGACTCCCGTTCGCCCGCGGCGAGCACGGCGGTGTGCACCCGGTCGCCAAACATGCCCTTGCCGCCGTAGTTTGGCAGCAGCGCAGGATGGATGTTGAGCACGCGCCCGGCAAACTCGGGCACCACGGGCAGCAGGCGCAGATACCCGGCGAGGATCACGAGATCGACGTCGAGTTCGAGCAGCCACGACCAGATCGCCGACGGATCGCGCAGGCACCGCGCTTCGAGGCCGAAGTCGA
>JADZDL010000103.1 GCA_020851075.1 Planctomycetota bacterium
CTGCTGCTTCTGTTGGCGGTTGTGCGCGTGCTCCTGACTGCCAACAGAAACCCCGCCCCGCGCCGCCAATGAGGAGGCTCCTGACCAGCCTGGTTCTTCTGCTCGCCAGCGCCTGTGGAACGCGGCCGCAGAACCTCGCGAGCGGCGCGATCGTGCTGCCCCGGGAATTGCGCGAGGTGTCGGGCATCGTCGCCATCGACGACCGCACGATTGCCTGTGTGCAGGACGAGCGGGGGGCGCTGTTCTTCCTCGACCTGCTCGGGCAGTTGCCGCCGCGCGTGGTGCCGTTTGGCGCGCCCGGTGACTACGAAGGGCTGGCTCGCGTCGGCGAGGACTTCTGGGTGCTGCGCAGTGATGGGCTGCTGGTGCACCTGGTGCCAGATGGCGCAGGTCTGCGCGTGCAGGGTTCGCACCGGCTCATGGCCGAACACCAGGAGTATGAAGGGCTCTGTTACGACCCGGTGAGCAAGGATCTCCTGGTCTTGCCAAAGGACGTCGTTGGCAAGGACAAGCAGGAACGCGACGAGCGGCCGGTGTTTGTGTTTGATCTCACAGCCAAGAAGCTGCGCGTGGAACCGCTTTTGGTGTTGAGCGCGCGCGCTATTGCCGAGCAGGCGGTGGCGCGTTCGATCGATTTGCCAGTAGACACGACGCCGAAGGGCAAGGTGCGCTCGACGCTGAAGTTGCACTTCAGCGAGCTGGCGATGATCCCTGGCCGTCGCGAACTGCTGATGCTGTCGGCGGTCGATGCGGTGCTGCTGCGCGTGGATCAGACCGGGCAACTGCTTGGCGGAGTGCGACTGGATCGCAGCGAACTGCCGCAGCCCGAAGGCCTCGCGTTCCTGCCCGACGGGCGGTTGCTCGTGGCTAGCGAAGGGGCGGGCGGGCCCGGGGTGCTGCGAGTGGTCGAGTGGCGTTGATCGCTATTGGAAGCGTGCGATAGCGTCGTCGATCATTTGCGCGATGTTGGCGGGGGCTCCAAACTCGTTCGGCTTGAGCAGTTCCTTGGCCTGTCGCCCCAGCCGCAGGGCTTCGCGGCGATTGCCCAGGGCGCCTTCGAGTTCGGCGGCCACCAGGCTCAGCCAGGCCTTTCGGCGGACGCCAGGGGACATTTCCTCGACGCATTCTCGGAGTAGCTCGTCATGGGCCTGCGGCTGGTTCTTGGGCGCTTCGGCGAGCAGGCACCAGCCGAGTTCTGCGTACGCATCCTGGTATTTGGGAGCGATATTCCCTCCAGGACTCGGCACCGCGCCGATTCCCAGGTACCGATTCAGGTGGGGCAGGGCCTCGGCATGCCGGCCGAGGCGGTTCAGCGCGAGGCCAAGGTAGTGTTCATGCCGGAGATCGTCCGGACACCCCTTCTGCCATCGCCTGCATATCTCAGGGAGAAGACTCCACTTCTTGTCGTAGAGGCGTAGCTGGGCAGCGATCCAGTAGACGGTTCCCTCCAGATACTGGGGCGGGGGAGTGTCGCCAACGTACGTGAGCGCCTTCTGGTAGTCCCGATTATCTTGGAGGCAGAGCCTGACCATGGTCCACGCAAATGTCGGGTGCTGCGGAAAACGTTGATTGCCACGTTCAGCTACCAGCCGGATCATCGGAACGTCGTTGCGCTCTTGGGCGAAGCGCAGTGCGCCCAGGAGCGTCGCCATGGTGGCTTGTGCGTCTTGCGCAAGCTTGAGGTAGGTCTGCTTGACCTGATCTGGTTCGATGGAGGCAAGGGTCTCTAGCCAGAACAGGTTCTTCAGAAGTTCTTCGATCGGCTTCGGCAGCAGCTTTCTTGCTTCCTCGATGCGCCCCAAGGCTCCAAGGCTCCGGATCTTGGTGCCCTGGGCGGATTCTTCCCAATGGGGATCGGGACGGCTGGGCCTCGCCAGCGTCTTGAGGGCCTCTTCGGCTTGATTGCTCAGCAGGTGGCTTTGAGCGAGGAGCGTGAGGGCACCGAGGTTGCCGGGGTTGTTACTGAGGAAGTGCTCGATTACTTGCCGGGCCCGCGGGGCATCCTGCCTCTCAAGCGCAAACATGGCCCAGGCGTGCGAGTAGAGGTCGTTCGACCACAGCTGCGTGATGTGGTAGATGCTCTGCGACAACTTGTCTTTGTCGCCATTCTGGGCTGCAGCCCAGATGCGCAGGCCCTGGATCAGGGGATCCTTGGAGTTGGCGGTCTCGATGTCCGCAGCAGCGTCGTGGAAGCAGGCTGAGTCGCCGGCCTGTTGCCCGCGCAGCATCTCGTCCAGGATCAGGAAGAGTCTGTCGATCCGACTGGAGCTGGCCCGGAGTTGTTGGGTCTCTTCGGCATCAAAATAGAGGCGAGCTTCCTCTAGACGTTTGCTCAGCAACTTCGTGCCGGGGGTTTGCCGGTTGCCGAGAGATTGGATGCGTTGAATCGCTTTGCCTGGTGACGCGGCGGCTTCGAGGGTCAGCAGGCAGGCGAGGACGTCCTCGTTTGCAGGGTCTTCGGCGAGGGCCTCGCGCAGGTTCTGGAGGTGGTCATCCTTGATGTCGGTAGTGACCAGATAACTCTGGAACCCCTCATGCACGTAGGCGTCATGACGCTTCTGCATCTCGTCGCGCAATTGGGCGGCCTTGATCGGCTGGTCGAGCCACAGCTTGGCGCCGAGCACGGTGACCGTCGGCAGCGTGATCGAGAGGATCACTGCCAGCATTGCCTTCCATGGCTCGGCGCGGGCCCAGCGGGCGATGCGTTCCGCGCGCGACAGGGGGCGTGCGGCCACGGGGCGGCCATCCAGGAACGCCTGCAGGTCACAGGCGAGTTCCAGTGCGGACGCATAACGTTTGCTGAGTTCTGGGGAGATGGCCTTGTGGACGATGTTCTCCAGGTCCTGCGGCACCTCCGCATGGTTTGACAGCGGTGGAATGCGACCCGTCTGGATGTCCTGCAGGACCTTGGTCAGGCTCTCCTGCCGCAGTGGCTGAATGCGCGCGATGAGCTCGTAGAGCGTGATGCCGAGCCCGTAGACATCGGTGCGGGGGCCAAACGAGGCATCTTCGCGCCGCAGTTGCTCGGGAGCTGCGTAGATCGGCGTGCCGGCGAAGCTGCGCGTGTGTGTCAGTGCCAGATCCATCTCGCGCACGACGCCGAAGTCGGCGAGCAGCGGGGTGCCGTTGCGACGGACCAGCACGTTGGAAGGCTTGATATCGAGGTGCAGCAGGTTGTTCTGGTGAACGCAGTGCACGGCGCGCGCGATATCCGCCATCATCCTGACGAACGTGCGGGTGGTGGTCGTCTCGAGTTGGTCCGGCGTGCCCTGCGGTGTGCCCAGGCTCGTCCGCAGGATCGCCATGTCGTCTGGCGTGGCCTGTTCCGGCAGCGAACGCAGCAGGCCGGCCAGGGTCAGGCCGTCGATCCACTCCATGGCGATGGCGACGGTGTCACCGGTGTCGATGATGTCGTGGATCGTGACGATGTTTGGGTGGGCAACCCTCGCCATCGCCTGCGCTTCCTTGAGCATTCGTTCCCGGGCTCGATCCTGGCCGCCGAGCCAGTTTGGCACGATCTTGAGCGCAACGTAGCGCCGCAGTTTGTTGTGGCTCGCGAGATAGACCGTGCTCATCCCGCCGTGGCCGATTTCGCCAAGCACGGTGTAATTGGGGATCTGCAGCCGCGTCGCTTCGCTGGTCGGCGACATGAGCGATTCGAGCACCTCCGGGAGGTGGGCTCGAAGGTCGGCTCGGGCAAGATCCGCAGCTGGCAGGGCGATCGTGCGGCCGGCGGCAAGGTCGGCGGCGAAGCGTTGGCGCAACTCCTCCGATAGGGAGGCCTCGGAGTTTTGCGCGAATTGGGTCATGGCGTTGTCTTGGTCTGGCGAGGGCGGCGCATCTTAGCAGCCGGCCAGTGACCTTGGGGCAACAGTCGACCGTGGGTATCAGTGGACCGTGGGCAATACCCGCAGCAAGACCACCACGAGGCCGGCGTACGCAATCCCCGAGAGCACCAAGGGCAGGTCCCGAAACAGCAGGCGCGCCGGGTCGCCGCCCTCACTCTTGCGATAGACGAGGAAGAGGTAGCGGAACACGCCATAGGTCACGATCGGGACCGTGTACATGAGTCGGTCCGTGCCGTGGGTCTTCACGGTTTCCGGACTCACGGTGTACAGCGAGTAACTCAGGATGCTCAGCGCGGCGAGTGGGCCGATCATCATGTTGAGGAACGCCACCGAATAATCGGTCATGGTGGCGCGGGTCTGACCGGTGGCTTCGACCTGGCGGCCGACTTCCTCGTAGCGTTTGCAGAAGGCCAGGAACAAGGCAAAGAAGAACGTGCAGAGCAGCAGCCAGTGCGAGGCTGGCACGAGGATTGCCGCCGCGCCGGCCTGCACGCGCAGCTGGAAGCCCATGGCGATGCACATGCAGTCGACAACGACCATGCGCTTGAGCCAGAAGGAATAGGCCAGGTTGAGGGTCAGGTAGGAAAGTGGCCATAGCACGAACGGCGCGCTGCTCCCTGGCACCAGGAGGCCGAGGCCGACCGTGGCGGCTAGCAAGAACAGCAGCAGCACCTTGGCGGAGGCGATCGGCAGCCGCCCGGACGCGATGGGACGGTGGCGCTTCTTCGGATGGCGCGCGTCTTCTTCCCGGTCGACGATGTCGTTCAGCAAGTAGATGGAACTCGCCGCCATGCAGAACGAAGCAAACGCCAACGCCGCCGCCAACCAGGCCGCGGGTCGGTCGATCTGCGTCGTGAACAGGAGCGGCGCCATCACCAGCAGGTTCTTCACCCATTGGTGCGGCCGCATCGCTTCGAGGTGGGGCGGCATCATGTGGTCAGCATCATTCGCGCGACAATCATGAAGGCAAGCACGCGGACAACGTTCCGCCGGCGGCGTCCGGCAGCTATCCTCTCCACCCCTAACAACATGATCGGAGCTCGCACCCAAGGTCTGGATGGTCTGTTTCGGCCCCGTTCGGTGGCCGTCGTCGGCGCGAGTCGACGCCCTGGCTCGATCGGGCGCCAGGTGGTCGCCAACCTGATCGCCGGCGGTTTCCAGGGGCCCGTCTACCCGGTCAATCCCAAAGCCGAAGTCGTGCTCTCGGTGCCCGCATACGCCAGTATCAAGGCGATTCCGGGGCCCGTGGACCTCGCGGTGCTCGTGGTGCCGCCCGATGCGGTTCTTGCCGTGGCCGAGCAGTGTGGCAAGAAGGGTGTGAAGGGCCTCGTCGTGATCACTGCCGGGTTCCGCGAGATCGGCGGTGTCGGCATCGTGCGCGAAGAGAAACTGCGCGCCATTGCTGATCGCTACGGCATGCGGGTGATCGGTCCCAATTGCATGGGAATCGTCAATACGCAGCCCGAATTCGCCTGCAATGCGAGTTTTTCGGCGACGCCGCCACTGCCGGGCAGCGTGGCGATGGTCTCGCAGTCGGGGGCGCTCGGCGAGGCGATCCTCGCCGACGCGGCCCAGGCTGGCCTCGGCGTGGCGATGTTCGCTTCGGTGGGCAACCGCGTCGACGTCACCGCGGCTGACCTGGTGGCCTATTGGGGCGACGATGACGACGTCAAGGTGATCCTGCTCTACCTGGAAACGGTGGGCGAGCCGCAGGAGTTTGTGCAGGTCGCGCGCGCGGTGTCGCGCAAGAAGCCGATCATCGCGGTGAAGTCCGGGCGTAGTGACGCGGGTGCGCTGGCGGCAAGTTCCCACACCGGGTCGATCGCTGGCGCGGACGTGGCGGCGGACACCCTCCTGCAGCAGTGTGGCGTGTTGCGCGTTGACAACTTCCGCGACATGTTCGCGCTGGCCCAGGCGCTGCTCAATCAGCCGCCGCCGCGCGGATCGCGCATGGCCGTCATCACCAATGCCGGTGGTCCGGGCATTCTCGCCACGGACGCGATCGTAGGCCTTGGCATGACGATGTCGGCGCTTGCTCCGGCGACGAGCAAGGCCCTGCGCAAGGTGCTGCCACCCGAAGCGAGTGTGCAGAACCCGATCGACCTGATCGCCTCGGCGGATGCCCTGCGCTATCGCGCCGCGCTGCGCATCGTCGCCAAGGACCCGGGCATCGATGGGTTTGTGGTCCTGTTTGTGTCGCCGATCATGATCGATGCCGCCGCGGTTGCGCAGGCGATCGTCGACGAGATGGCGGGCATGGACAAACCGGTGCTCGCTTGTGTGATGGGGCGTCAGCGCGGCGATGAAGCGCTGCAGATCCTCCAGCACGCGGGCATTCCCGTGTTTCGTTATCCCGAGGATGCGGCGACGACGTTGCGGTTGATGTGCCGGCGTTGGCGCTGGCTCGAACGGCGACCCGTGAAGTTGCCGACCTTGAAGGTCGACAAGAAGACTGCCCTGCGCATCTTCCGCCAGCACCGCACCGAGTGGTTGCCGGCGGCGGCGACCGAAGCGATCCTCACCGCGTATGGCGTTCCTTTTGCGCCGAGCCGGCGGGTCCGTTCGGCCGGCGAAGCGGTGGCTGCCGCGCACAAGCTCGGGTACCCGGTTGTGCTCAAGGCCGAAGCTGCGAACCTGCTGCACAAGAGCGAACTGCGGGCGGTGCGCACCGGGTTGCGCACGGGGGACGAGGTGTTTGCGGCGGCCCAGGACCTTCTGGAGCGCCTGGGGACCAAGTTCCGCGACGTCACCTTGCAGGTGCAGGCGCACGCCGAAGGGCATCGCGAAGTGTTGCTCGGCATGACTCGGGATGCTCGCTATGGGCCGCTGTACGCGGCAGGGCTTGGCGGCGTTCAAGTCGAGGTCATGCGCGACGTTGCGGTCCGCGTCGGGCCTCTCGATGGGCGCGATCCGGTCGAGATGTTTGCCGGGCTCAAGGGCGCGGCCCTGCTGGGCCCGTTCCGCGGTGCCCCCGCCGCCGATGTTGATGCCGCGGTTGAAGTGCTGTTGCGCATCCAGCGCCTCGTCGAGGACTTCCCGCAGATCCTCGAGGTGGAAGTGAATCCCTTCATCCTGGCCGGCGTCGGCCGGCGCAGTGCGGCGGTCGACGGACGGATGCGCGTGGAGATTCGATGACGACTGAGCGTTCTTCCCTCCGTTTCTCCCTGGTTGTCCCGATCTACAACGAAGAGGAGAACGTCGGCACCCTGCTCGCCGAGGTCGCCGAAGTGCTGGGCCCGCACGGCCCCTTCGAGGCGGTCGTCGTCGACGACGGCAGCAAGGACCGCAGCCTCGAGTGCATGCGCGAGTGGAAGCGGCAGCACGGCGCTACGTGGCTGCGCATCGTCTGCCTCGAGCGCAACTGTGGGCAGAGCGCGGCCGTGATGGCCGGCGTCGAGCAGGCGCGCGCGTCGATCGTCGCCACCGTCGATGGTGATATGCAGAACGACCCGCGCGACATTCCCGCGATGCTGGCGATCGTCGAAGCGGGCGAAGCGGACGCCGTGGTGGGGGTCCGCCACAAGCGGCAGGACACCTGGACGCGCCGCATGTCGTCGAAGATCGGCAACGGCGTGCGCAACTGGCTGACCGGGGATCGCGTCACCGATGCGGCCTGTGGCATCAAGGTCATCCGCCGCGAGTTTTTCCTGCGCGCGCCGAAGTTCCTCGGCATGCATCGCTTCATGGCGACGCTCGTGCGCTACCTCGGTGGCAAGGTTCTCGAGCGCAACGTCAATCATCGGCCGCGCGCCGCCGGACCCGCAAAGTACGGCATCGGCAACCGGATCTGGAAAGGGCTCCGCGACTGTTTTGCGATGCGCTGGATGCGCACGCGGGTCCTGATGCATCGCGTCAAGGAAGAGTTCTGACCCGCGGTCAAATGCCGCACGGCCTTTCCTGTTCGCGCGTGTCCTGATCGCCCCTTGTCGTTAGCCTCTGGCGCCGTGCTAGTGCGCGCGCTGATTCTCCTGTGTTTCACCCTGCTGGCCTGTTGGCCGCAGTGGTGCTTGCCCGATTGGCATGGCACGGAAGGGCGCCGCATCCAGATCGCTCTGGAGATGGCGCAGAGTGGGGACTGGATGGTCCCGACGCTCGGTGGAGTGCCGACCTGGGCCAAGCCGCCGCTGCACTATTGGCTGCTGGGCGTGGGTTCGGAGTGGTTTGGGACCAACCCCTGGTCCATGCGCCTGCCGGCCGTGCTCGGCTTGTTTGCAGCTGCCTGCATGGCCATGGAGTTGCTGCGGCGTTGGTTTGGCCGCGAGGCCGGCTGGGTGGGCGCACTGGGTGTGCTGCTGTCGCCCGTGGTGATCGCCGAGTTTCCCAGTGCGGAGATCGACCCGTTGTTCGCCAGCCTCACGGCGATGTCGTTGTGGTGTCTGGCCACTGGGGTCGGGCGCGAGCAGCGCTCCCTGGTCCTGTGGTCGGGCGTGCTCGGTGGGCTGGCGATGCTGCAGAAGGGGCCACCCTACTTCATGTTTGCGGGTGGTGCGTACCTGGTCTGGTGGCGTCGGCGCGGACTGCGTTTTGCCGTGTCGCACTTTGTGCCGTTGTTCCTGGTGACACTCGCGTACTACGTGCCGCTGTGGCTGTTCTGCGTGAACCCGGGCGAGATGCTCGCCGTCGCCAACGAAGAGACGCTGGGTCGCATCACGACGTTTGAATGGCGGCACATCACCTCGACTCCCGGCTTCTGGGTGCGCGCGGTGGCCATCCAGATGCCGTTCGTCATGTGGTGTTTCTGGGAGTGGCGAGGGGCCCGGGATGCGCGTATGGATCCCGCCGACCTGACGTTGCGAATGTGTAGTGGCGCAGCTGTTCTCGTGGTGGTTGTGCTGACATTCTTCCCTGGGCGTCCCACCAGGTACCTGCTGCCGAACGTGCTCCTCTTCACGTTTGCGGTAGCTCCCGCGGTGGCGCACTTTGCTGCACAACAGCGAGCTCTCGGGGCGTTTTCCCGGCGCGGGCTGCTGATCCTCGGAGCCGGTGGCGCGGTGGCGCTGCTCGTGATCCCGTTTGTCGGGGGCCCGGTGCCGCTGGCGGCCCTGGGCCTTGCGTTGGTGGTGGCGCTCGGCCCCACCTTGGTGACTACGCCGCGGCAACTGGTTGCATACTGCCTCCTGCTGCCCCTCGTGATGGCGTGGACGGTGCTGCTCGACCGGTCGCTGTCATGGCCTGACTCCGCGCGTGCGCGCACAGGCGCTGGTTTGGTGTTGCGTCGAGAACTCGATCGACTTGGCGTTGGCACCGATCTCGTCACGCACGGTCACATCGACGGGCCGCTGGTGCTCGCGGCGGGCCTCCTGCCGAAGGGGGACGAGTCGGCGCGCGCCAACCCGACGACCCATTGGTTGCTGCACGAGCGCGCGGAGGATCCCGTCCGCATGCCCAAGGAATACGTCGAGCGCCTGCGCATTTGCGTGCCCGGGCAGACCTTCGTGGTGCGCGAACGCACAGGCGGGGCCCCGCGGTGACCTCGGTCCTGCTGGTCCGCCTGTCCGCGATGGGGGATCTCGTGCACGGGCTTGGCGTCGTGCGGGCGCTGCACCGGGCGCGGCCAGACTGGCGCATTTCGATCGTGACGCAGTCGACCTTTGCGCCCCTGCTCGAAGGCCTCGAGGGCCTGTCGCGGGTCGTGACCTTCAGGCGCCGGGGTGGTTTGGGTGAGATCCGGCGCCTGCGCGCGGACCTGCGTAGCGACACCTATGACGTTGCGCTCGACCTGCAGGGCAATTGGAAGAGCGCCGGCATCGCCTGGCTCAGCGGCGCGCGCGAACGCATCGGTGCGGGCGCGGCGTGGCGGCAAGAGCCGCGCAGCCGCTGGTTGCTGCATCGCACGATCGAGATCGCTGGCGAGCGGCACCCGGCGCGCGTGGCGTTCTCTCTGGCGCGGGTTCTGGTGCCCGAGCTCCCCTTCTTGGTGCCGCAGCTCGTGGCCACCGCCGCCGAACTCGAGAACGAGCGCGCCGCGGTGCGTTCGATGGGGGTGGACGTCGAACGGCCCTTCCGCGTGATCGTGGTGACCGACCCTTCGGATCCACGCGCGTTGCGCCCGGCCGTCGTGGCTGCGCAGGCAGCGCAGCGATCGCCACAGGACCTGCCGACCCTGCTGGTCCTTGGGCCCGCCGAATCGGCGGTGTCGGTGCCTCCTGAGGCGCGGGTGCTTCGGCACGGCCGTGGCGAAGTGCGGCGCCTCGTGGCCCTCGGGGCGCTCGTGGCAAACGTGGGGGGTGAGGTGCTGGGGCCCGACCAGGGCGCGACGCATGTCCTCGCTGCCGCGGGCGCCAGCTGCCGCGTCGTCTTCGGCGCCCAGGACTTTCGCTGCACGGCACCGCCGGCCGCGACCGTGCTCGTGCATCCGTCGCCGCCGTCCTGCAGCCCATGCCGCCAGCGGCGCTGCACGCATGCGGCTGGGCCGGTTTGCATGGACTTTGCGCCGCCGGACGGGCGCGTGGCCTGTCGTTCGCTCGCCGAGGACCTCGCCGGCCACCCGCCGCCCCCCTGAAGGCGCCCTTCGAGGTGGCGGCGAAGCAGATGTTGGCTTGTGTCGGCTTCGGTGGCGTGCTTCTGTGCTCGCATGGTGCAGCCGCCCGATCCGCGCGACGCTTCGATCCTGGACACGTTCCCCAATCCGCATCCGGAACGTGACTACGAGATCTTCTTCGAATGTCCTGAGTTCACGTGTGTGTGCCCAAAGACCGGCCAGCCGGACTTTGCCACGATCCACATCCACTACGTGCCCGACCAGGCGTGCGTGGAGCTGAAGAGCCTCAAGCTCTACCTGTGGAGCTTCCGCAACGTGGGGGCCTTCCACGAGAAGGTGACGAACGACATCTGCACCGACCTGGTGACCCTGTTGCAGCCGCGGCGGCTGGTGGTGACCGGGGACTTCAAGGTGCGCGGCGGAATCACGACGCGCGTGGTTTGTCGGCACGGGGCGTGAGACCATGCCCTGACCCCTACCGGCCTGGCCGGCGGCGGGCTACAAGGGCGGGGTGATCGCACGTCTGGTCCGTCGGCTGTTGTGGGTGGTTGGGTTCGGCTGCTTGTGGTTGCCCTTGTTGGACGACCCGCCGCTGGCCACGGACGCCTACGTGCAGGACGTGACCCAGGATGCTGCCACAGTCGCGATGATCACCGCGCAGCCCGCGCAGATCCGCTGCGTGGTGCACGACCGCGACGGCAAGGTCGTGACCGAGGTCTCCGGACCGCCCGAACGGCGTCGCCACGCGCTGCGGGTCACGGGGCTGCACTCGGGCACGGACTACCGCTACGTCGTCACTCGCGATGGCGGCAAGGTCGCCGAAGGTCGCCTCCGGACCGCGCCCGCCACCGATCAGGCTCCTGTGCAGTTTGCGTTCCTTGGCGATTCGGGAGGGTTGCCCTGGTGGGTATGGATGCAGAAGTCGCCAGCCCTGCACCTGCCCGCGCGCTGGGACTGGTTGGGGACCTCTCACGCGGTCACCCGGATTGGGGAGCGAATCGCGGCCGCCAAGCCGGACTTCGTCCTGCACCTCGGTGACATCGTGTATCCCTGGGGCAGGAACGCGCAGTACTCGGCCGGGTTCTTCCGGCCGTTCGCTGCGGCGATGCGGAACGCGCCGTTCTATGCGGTCCTCGGCAACCACGATCTCATGGATACCGGCGGCCTGCAGGCCCTCGCCAACCTGCATCTGCCACGAGGGGAGTTGACGGGGGATGAGCGCTGCTACTCGTTTGCGTGGGGGGCGGTTCGCATCATCGCCCTCGACTGTGATCCCGATCACGGTGGTGGGCGCTACGAGCCTGGCCACCCGGCGTTCGACTACTTGCAGGCGCAACTGCCCGTCTGCAGCGAGCCATGGGTCATCGTGGCTTCGCACTTTCCCATCCGCAGCGCTTCCCGGGCGCGCAACAACGCCGACCTCATGAAGTCGATGCTGCCGGTCTTAAAGCAATACCAGGTGAGCGTTTACCTCAGCGGACACGACCACTGCTACCAGCGGTTCGGGCCCAGCGCAGAGGGCGGTGGCGGTGAGGTGCCCCTGATCGTCAGCGGCGGCGGCGGCAAGAGCTTGTACGAGGTCCGCCCCGACAAGGCTGCGGCAGTGCTGCAGTCCCAGTACCACTGGTGCAGCGCCGCCGCCCAGGGGGATGTGCTGACGGTTCGATCGCATGGGTTGGACGGCGACCTGCTCGACACGGTCGAGCTCCGGCTGCCGGCGGGGGAGGCTCTCGAGGAGCTTCGCAGGCTGAATCCGGCTCGCGCTACCCGGGTGGACGGGTTGCGCGTCCGGTAGCGCGACGGGAAAACCGCGGGCAAACGCGCGTCGATGATGCAAGCGCCTTCCGCAAAGCAACTTGCGTCTGCGCTCAAAAATCTTCAACAGCTTGCTTGCGCACGTGTGGTCAACTCGCTACCTTCTCCCGCCCTCGCACGTGACGCAAACGCGCCGCTGCGAGACGATCTTTGACATTCTGGGTGGCCTCGAAAGAAGACGTGTGAGCGAGTCTGCACCGTCTAGACCTGGCAACGGGTTTGGGTGGTAGCAGAAAGCCACCTACCGGCGTGAGCTGGTAGGAAGCGACAATTAAGATGGACAGATCTTTCAAGTGAAGGGTTTGATCCTGGCTCAGAACGAACGTTGGCGGCGTGGATGAGGCATGCAAGTCGAACGCGAAAGCCGCAAGGCGAGTAAAGTGGCGGACGGGCGAGTAACACGTAATCAAGCTGC
>JADZDL010000104.1 GCA_020851075.1 Planctomycetota bacterium
GACTGCGAGGTGAGCCGGTAGCCGCGGGTGGGCAGATGCGGTAACGTGCTGCATGCCCCGCGAAAGACCCGCCTCACGGCGGACTGCTGGTGCCAAGACCCCCCGAACCTACTGCTCCGAGGAACTAGATGTCCCTTCTGGCTTCGTTGGCCCTGACTTCGCTCGCTGCGTTCGCGCCCCAAGGTGATACCACGGCACCTGCTGCCGGCGGTCGTCCACCGCTGCTCACGCCCGCCGAGCAGGCTTCGTTGCGCGACAAGATCGTCAAGTACCTCGATGCCGATGAGGCCTATGCGCTGGCGGAAGGCATCAAGGACCGCGAGAAGACCGGCAAGAAGCGCGACGGCGAAAAGGAGAAGCTCCAGAAGGAGTGGGACCTGCGCAGCAAGAAGGGCGACCTGCTGTCGTCGATGGCCGATCTGCGGGCCATCTACGACAACTGCTTTGTCGTGCCGGCTCCCAAGTTCACGCCGGGCACCTTGCGCAAGGAAAAGCCGAAGGACAGTGGCCTCGAATCGGCCCTGTGGTTGCCAAAGACCTACAAGGTCGACAAGCCGATGCGGGCCATACTCGCGCTGCCTGGCACCGCGACGGCCGAGGCCAATAGTGCGTGGGTCGAAGGCGATCGTTACTTCGAAGCGCTGTTCGAAAAGTCCCCGCTCCTGGCCGACACCATCATCCACGTCTCCTACCTGCCGAACTCGCCGAGCCCGATCGAAATGGATCCGGTCCCGGACTTCAGCCGCGAAGGCCAGGACGTGCAGGAGAACCGCCGCATCGAAGTCGTGTTCCGCACTTTCGGGGCGTCGCTCAATGCGGTGAACGTCAATCGCGCGCGCATCTTCCTGGACTGTGCGCGCGGCAATTGTGCGTTCGGCCTGCGTTTCGCATCGATGTTCCCGGATCGTTTTGCGGGCATCGTCCTGCGCCATCCGACCGAGGTGGATGGCATCCGGTTCGGCAGCCTCTCGGGCATGCCGGTGCTGATCCTGAAGACCGCTGCTACCGCGGCGGCTACGGACGCCCTCAAGGCCAAGCTCGAAGCCGTGACACCAAACTCGGTGACCGTGCTCGATACCACGGACGAATACCCCCACAAGGCCGCCGCGGCGGATATCTCGACCTGGATGGACAAGCAGCGGCGTTCGATGGTGCCGGCCCACGTCGTCATCGAGCCCAATCACGATCGCTTCAAGAAGGCCTACTGGGTGGCGATGGGGCCGATGAACCCGCTGCATACCGCGAGTGAGGCCGACAAGGGCCGCATCGAGGTGGATGCCGACCGGGCCAACAACCGCATCGTCGTGAAGGCGCGCGGTGTCGAGAGTTTCACGCTGTTCTTGAATGACGACCTCGTCGACCTCGACAAGGAATTCACGGTCGTCGTGAACGACAAGGCCATCACCGAGAAGCGCACGCGCGACCTGCGTGGGCTGGAGAAGCGCATGGTCGAGCGCCGCGACTGCGACTTCCTGTTCCCGGTCCAGTTCGACTGTGCGGTGCCGAAGGCCGCTCCTGCGACGGGTGACAAGCAGGGCGAGAAGGCCGGGACGACCGGCGCCAAGTGAATGCTCCGGCGCTCGGCCGCCCGCGCGCCATCGCGGCGGCGGCCCTCGTGGGCTTTGCCTGCATGGCCGCGGAGCTGACAGCGGTCCGCATCCAGGCCCCGCATTTTGGCGACAGTGCCTACGTCTGGACCAACGTCATCGGCGTGATTCTCGCGGCGTTGGCGTTGGGGGCGTACCTCGGCGGCCGCCTCGCGGGGCGAACGGACGCCGCGCAGTGGCTGGTCCGCTTGTTGGGAGCCGCCGGTGTGCTCGTGGTGGCGGCGGCTTTGCTCGCCGGATCGTTGGGCACCTGGTTGTTGCCGCCCAATCTGCCACTTGATGCCGCGATGCCTGCGATTGTGCGCGGTTCGCTCGTCGCCACGACGCTGCTCTTTGCGCCACCCATGCTGCTGCTCGGCGCCTGTTCGCCGATGCTCGTCTGCCGCCTGTCCGCCAACGGTGAGGCCGTCGGGCCGGCGGCGGGGGCCATCTCCGCTGCTGGCACGTTGGGCAGCCTCGCCGGGACCTTTGCCGCAACCCACTGGCTCGTGCCTTGGTTTGGCTGCCGCGTAGCGATGACGCTGGCAGGCGTCTGCCTGTTCGCGGCCGCGGTCCTCGTTGCGCAGAAGCAGCGCGGCGTCGGCGCCGGGATCATGCTGCTGCTTGCGGGGGCCTGCCTGCTGCATGATGGGCCGTTGCGGCCAGCCTTCGCTGGTCGGCAGTTGCTGGCCGAACGCGAAACGCGCTACCAGTTCCTGCAGGTGCTGCGGGAACCAAAGGAGTCGGGTGGCAACCGCACCTTGCTCGTCATCAACGAAGGACTCGATTCGTTCCACAGCGTGGCGGTCGACGAGTCGTCGTTCACGGACGGTGCCTACTACGACTACCACGCGCTCGCACCGTTGCTGGTCGACCCGGGCCAGCCAGTGAGCGCCATGCGCGCGCTGTCGATCGGCGACGCGGCCGGCACCCTGCGTACGATCTATGCGGCGGTGCACCCGGGATTGCAGGTCGATGCCGTCGATATCGATCCTGCATGCATGGAACTCGGCGACGAGTTCTTTCGCGGCGAGAAGGCACCGGGCGAGCGATTTGCGCTGGATGGGCGCGTCTTCCTGCACCTCGCCGCGCGGCAGTGGAACGTGATCCACGTCGATGCGTACGCGCATCAGGTCTACGTGCCGGCCCATCTCAGCAGTCGCGAGTTCTTCGCCGAGGCAAAGCAACACCTTGCCCCCAACGGGATCCTGGCCTGCAACGTGGGCGCCTTGCATGCTGACGACCCCGTGCTGCGCGCCATCGGCACGACCATCGCCAGCGTGTTTGGGCATGCGATGGCCCTGCAGGTGCCCAATACCCGCAACTTCCTCGTGCTCGCGCGCCACGGCGAACGCCCTCTCGTGAGCCAGCTCGCTGCGTTGCCTGCCGCGGCGAACCGGCTCTCGGCCGCCGATGCCGCGCACTGGCGGGACATCCTTGCTGCGGCCGCGGATCCCGCACGTTGGTGGGACATCGGCAGCGGTGGCCCGGTGCTGCAGGATGATCGCCCCGAGCTCGACGAGTTGCTGACCCGCAGTTATGTCCATCGCGACGACCGCGGCGAGGTCGTGCTGGCCAGGGGGCCGCACGATGTGGTGGCGGCGGAGATCGCGGCGCACGGGGCCGCGGTGCGCCGGGACTGGCGAGGCCTGCTGCAGGCCGTGGCTACCTGCACCGAACCGACCGCGTACTTGAGCGAGCTGGCCGGAGATGCCCGTTGGTCGCTGCGCGAACTGCGTTCGGCGACCGCCGAATATGAGCGCGCGCTCACACTCACGAAGGACCCGGCCGTGAGCCAGCGGGTGACGCAGAAGAAGAACCAGCTCCAGGTCGACCTCCTGCCGCAGCAGGAGGCGGAGCGCGTCGCCGTGCGCAATGGCTGGCTCGCGATCGGGCTGGTCGGGTTGCTGGCGGCGCTCTTCGTTGGCTGTCGCCGGCTGCCCTGACGGCGGCTTCGTGCGTGACTACAGGATGTCGAGAATGCCCGCCGCGCCGTCGGTCAGCGTCTCGGTGGCCGCACGGTAGTTCGTGATCGACGCAAAGGCGGCGTTCCACGGCAGCGGGTCCTTGTCGCAGACACTGCCCAATGCAACCACTGCGAAGGCGCGCGTGAGCGGCGTCAAGGTGTCGTTCTGGGCCATGCGCATCAGGGGATCGAGACTGCGGCGGTCCCCGATCTGGCCGAGCGCGGACGCGACAGCGGAAAGGCGCATGAGGCTGGGGTCGGTGTCTTCGATCTGCCGGCAGAGTTCTTCGACGACGCCGTGATCGCCGAGCAGGCCGAGCGCGCGCGCGCTTTGCAGCAGGACCTGGGGGCGGCGCTCGGAAGTGCGCAGCAGGGCGCGGACCTCGCCCGTGGCGAGGTCATCCTGCATGAGGCCAAGTGCGATGCACAGATACCCGGCGAGATCGTCGCGCTTGCTGTTCGTGCGCAGAAGTTCGCGCAGCAGGTCGGCTGCCGCCGCGTCCTGGCACAAGCCGAGCGCGACCGCGAGACCACCCTGCGCGGCCGGGTTGCGCGAACTCTGCAGGGCCTCGCGCAGGGCTGCGGTCACGGCTGGGTCGGCTTCGGCGTTGCGGCCGGTGCGGCGAGCCTCCGCCATTTCGCGCGCGGAAAGTATGCCGAGCGCCATGCCGATCCACGGCTGCTCGAGCGCACGACCGGCCTGCGGAAACTGCTGCAGCAAGGTCCTGCGAGCCACTGAGCCGCCCATGTGGCCGAGCGACAGCAACGCGAAGGACCGCACCTGCTGGTCGCGGTGGCCCTGGTAGGTGCGTTCCAGCAGACGTCCATACTCCGCGTCGGGGGACTCGTCTCGGTCCCAGGGTTCGCAGAGGGCACCAAGTGCCAGGGCACACGACTGGGCGATGTGCGGATTGACCTTGCCCGCCTGGGGGTTGGCTGCGGTCTGGCCGAGGCCCGCGCCGAGGTCCGCGGCGAAGCGCGCTTTCCAGACGGCGAGGTTCGGCGCGTTGCGGCTGAGTTGGCGCGCGATGGCCGGCGGCACGTGCGCTTGCACGAGTTGCTCGCCGGGCCCGAGGTCGCGCAGGTAGTAGCGACCGAGGCCATCGACGATGGAGTTGCGCAGGACCTGAGCCCCGGTGCCTTCCCAGTCGGCTGGGAACAAGGCCAGCGCTTCGATGACGGCGGTGGTGAGGTCGCGCGATTCCGGCTGGTCGAGTACTTCGAGAAGGCCACCGACGGTGCGCCGCGACAGTGCGAGGTCGCGCGAACGTTGCAGCAACAAGCCCAGCGCAAAACCGGCAAAGGCGCGGGTGCGGCCATTGACCGAAGTGTGCTGCGAGGCTTTCTGCCCGAGCGCCGTGTTATGCAGCAGCGAGAGCAGCAGTTGGACCGTGTCTTCCGCGGTGAGCCCGGCGATGCCGAGCGAGATGGCGGCGGTCTCGCGAATCTCCTGGTCGTTGCTGGCGAGGAACGGCAACAGCTCGTCCCGCAGCTTCCAGCTAGCACCGTCGCGCCCGATCTTGGCCAGCGCAATGAGGCATGCCGAGACGGTGTCGCGGTCGCGCGCCTGGTGGAGCAGACCAACCAACACTTCGGCGGTGCGGTCGAGGTCGGCAGAGGCCGGGCGCACGATGTTGCGCGCCCGGTGGGCGAGGCGCGGATTCAGCAGGGCGTCGTCGGCGCCCGTGAGCCCGCGGGGCCCGTAGAGCGCTTCGCGCAGCCGCAGGTAGGGGTCCTTGCCAAACTCCCACCAGAACTCCCAGCGCGTGAGGTCGTCGTCGAGCGGGGCGCCGCGGGCGCCAGTGCGGGCCGCAACGTTGGTGGAAGGCCCGCCCGCAATCGTGTTGGTGCCGATGGAACCGCTCGGAGCAGAGCCACTGGCGACCCCACCCGAACTACTGCTGCTGTTGTTGCTGGAGCCGGTCTGGGACGTTCCGAGCCCGGTGGTTGGGGGAACCACATTGCCTGGACCGCGATACTGACCGCCATGGGCCGCGAGGCCCGCGGCGAGCAAGGTGGCAACACACGCGGATCGGAGGGCCGCTGTCGGGTGGGAGTTCACGCGCAACGCAAAGCAAAGGGCGTGCCTGAGGCGGCGGAGTTCGCGAAGGCCAGAGGAGCAGCACCCCGGAAACAGCGAAGGCTAGCGAGGCGAACCTCGCTAGCCTTCGGCGACCAGCTTGGGGCAGGTCTTTCCTGGTCATCGTCCTGCGGGCGACCTCTGCCCGCTTGGGCGACGAGGACCGGGCATTCTCAGCAGACCAGAGGCGTCTCGATCACAGGATGTCGAGGATGCCCGAGGTCTTGTTGGTCAGCGTGTCCACCGACGCGCGGTAGTTGATGTTCGTGCTGATCTTGCTGTTCCAAGGCAGCGATTCCTTGTCAGCAACACCACCGAGCGCCACCGCCGCGAACGCGCGCGACAGCTGGCTCATGCTGCTATCGAGCAGCATCTTCTTCAGCGGCGCGATCGTGCGCTGGTCGCCGATGAAGCCGAGCGCCGAGGCGATCGACGACAGCTTCGCGAGGTTGCCGTCGTTGTCCGACAGCATCTTCTGCAGCTCGTCTGCCACCGTCTTGTCGCCGAGCTTGCCGAGCGCGATCGCGGCCTGCTTGAGCAGGTCGAACCGACGCGTGGCGTTCTTGACGACACCGCTGATGTCCTGGATCGAACGCTTGTCGTTCATGAGGGCCAGGCCGATCGAGAGGTAGCCGGCCAGTTCTTCCTTTGCCACGTTGGCGAGCATGAGGGCCCGCATCGTGTCGGCGGCTTCCGTGTACTGGTTGAGGCCGAGCGCGATGGCAAGTGCCGACTGCAGGCTCGGTTCCTTGCTGACCTTCAGGGCGTCATACAGGGTCTGGCCGATCAGGCGTTCGGGTTCGACCGAGTCCTTGGCCGCCTTCTGGGCTTCGTACTTGTAGAACGAGAAGACGCCCAGCGCGATTGCGCACCACGGCTTCTCCTGCGTCTTGCTGCCCTTGTCGAACTCCTTCAGCAGGGTCGTGCGGTTCTGTTCGCCACCGATCTGACCGAGTGCCAGGGCCGCGAAGAACTTCGTCTGCAGGTCCTTGTGGTCGTGGTAGGTGTCGAGCAGCTGCGTCGAGAACTTGCTGTCCGGGTTCTTCTTCGCGTCCTTGTCGTCGTTGGGCTTGCTGAGCTGGCCGAGCGCCAGCACGCACGAGCGCGCGATATCGTTGCTCGAGCGCTTGGTCTTGCCCTTCTCCGCGAGGTCGGCAGAGAAGAGTTCCTTGTAGTGATCGGCCTTCTCGTGATCGCGGCCGATGAGCTTGGCGATGGAGGTCGGGCAGTGCGACTGGATGAGCTGGTCGCCCGCGCCGAGCGGCTTCATGTAGTAGGTCTCGAGCACTTCGAGAGCCTCGGCGAGCAGCGCCTTCTCCGGATCGTTCGACGGATCAAGGTTCAGCAAGCTGGCGGCCTGCAGGGCGGCAACCTTGAGCTGGCGACCCGTCGTGCTCTCGTCCTGGATGAGCTTCTTCAGCGCCGCGAAGATCTTGGTCTTGATCTCGATGCTGCTGGTCTTGTAGGCGGCGAGGCCGAGGCCGTAGGTCGCGAACGCGCGGGTGCGCTCGTTCACTTCCGAGGCTTCGCTGGCCTTGCGACCGAGCTGGTTGTCGAGGGCGAGGCCGACCAGGAGGTCAACTTCCTGCTCGCCAACGATGGCAGCGATGCCGATCGAAAGCGCGGCGCTCTCCTTGATCTCCTGGTTGCTCGCCTTGAGGCGGGGCGTGAAGACGTCGATGAGCTTGAAGTCGTTGTGATTCCTGCCGATCTTCGCCATCGCGACCATGCAGGACGAGATGATGTCGAAGTCGCGTTCGAGCGTGTCGTCGATGGCCTTCTTCAGGGCCGGCAACACTTCGCCGTCGATCTGCTCGTCGGTAGGACGCAGGCTGTCCTTGGCTTCGTTCTTGCGCGTCGAGCCGAGGTAGAAGTCGTCGCTACCGGTCTGCGGGCCACCGCTCGCGATGGCATCCTTGAGGCGGATGAAGGGGTCCTTGTTGAACTCCCACCAGAATTCCCACTTGGTGAGGTCGTCCCCGATGTCCACACCACGCTGGCCGGTCTGCGCCGCCTTCTGCCCGGCCGGGCCGGCAGGACCACCCGTCGCGGGGCCGGCAGGGCCACCCGTCGTCGGGCCGGAAGGACCAGGAGCGCCGGGGCCAGCAGGGCCACCCGTCGTCGGGCCAGCAGGGCCACCCGTGCCGCGACCACCACCGGGGCTCGGCGGCACCACGTCACCGGGGCCGCGATACTGACCGCCGTGCGCGTGGACATACTGCGGAGTGAGGGCAACCAGCCCCGCGAGGCAAAGTCCGGAAAGGACGATCTTCTTCATCTTCAGTTCTCCTGAGTGCCGCCGGCTAAGGCGGCGGGAACGGTTCGTTGGGACTGTCAGTAGGAAATGTCGAAGGCAGCGCTGACGGACCCGATGGGACCGCCCGAATAGGGTCGTCAGTCTAGCCGAGGATCCACATGTTGCAAAAGAGGGACCACGGTCCCCAGGTTCTTGCGAAGTGCTCCCGTTGTGTCTGTTTCGCCACGACCCGGCAGTTGGTGTTACCTGCGCGAAACGATAAGGACGGGCTACTTACCGTCTTTGCCAGCTTTGCCTGCCAACAACCTGAGCACGCCGGGGTGGACGGATGGGCTGGCCGCGATGGTGGGGGTGTGTTCGACGGTGAGGTCTCGGAACGGAAAGACCCGCCGGCCCGACCAGTCGGTAAAGCGACCGCCTGCCGCTTCGACAACGAGGCCCGCCGCGGCGATATCCCAGATGCGACCCTGCTCCTGGACGTTGGCGTCGAGGCGGCCCATCGCCGTGTCGACGAGCTGGGTGACCGAGCTGCCGAGGGTGCGGATCCGGCCCCCGCGCCGCTGCAGACGGCTGAGGAACGCGAGGTCCTGCTGGCCGCGGAACCACTGACAACCGAGGATCGCACCATCGTCGAGGCGGCCTTTGGGAATCGTGAAGGCCTTGCCGTTGCGGCGCACGCCGCGGTCGCGCTTCGCCACGTAGAGGGCAGACTCCGGCGCGCAGTGGACCACCCCGAGCACGGGGTCGCCCTGGTGCAGCAGGGCCACGGACACCGCGAAGTGCGGCAGGCCGCGCGAGAAGTTGCTCGTGCCATCGATCGGGTCGACGACCCAGAGCCAGTCGCGGTCGAGGTCCGCCGGGGTCGATTCTTCGCCGAGAAATCCGGCGGAAGGCAGGCAGCGGTGCAGAGCGCGGCGCAGCTTTGCTTCACTGCGCACGTCGACCGTCGTGACGAAGTCTCCGAGGCCCTTGCGCTTCACGTCGCCCGGGCGCAGGCGGCTTTGGGCCCGCTGGATCGTCGCGGCGATGCCGGCGACGGCGGCCTGCACCTGGCTCGCCACGGCGTCGACCGTAGCCTTGACCACCTTGACCGTGGCATCGAGCTGCTTCTGCTGCGTCCTCACCATGGGCGCATCGTGGCAGCCCGGTCGCAGGAACGCGATCGTTTCCTGTCTTCTTGCTCCGCCGCAAAAACACGAGGAACAGCGGCGGCGAACGGATACAAGTTTGCTCCGCATGCCAGGGCGGTTTCGCACGCACAATCACGGTTTCTTCGCGGCCTTGAGCCTCGCCGGGATCCTGTGTGGCTGCAGCGCCAATCGGCCGCTGGCCGGGAGTGGGTTTGCAGCCGGGGAGTCCTACCTGGCCCCAACCAGCAGCGAGGCAGGTGTTGGCGAACCACTGGTCGCAACGAAGGACGCCGTAGCAGGCGAACCCGCATCGCCTCCGGCCGAGCCGGCCGAAACGACGGCAGCGGACTCGACCGCTAGCCCGGAGGCGGCGCCGGAGCCTGTGCCCGAACCCCAGATCGAAGCCCAGATCGAAGCCCAGATCGAAGCGCCGCCGGTTGCGGTCGTCGACGCCAGTGCCTCCCGTTCGGACGCGGCGGTTGCCGCGCCCTCCGAGCCCGTTCTCACGGCGGAGCGCGAACTCGAACGGGACCTGCGCCGCGAACTTGCGAGTGCCGCCGACCCAACCGACGTAGCTCTCGAGCTCGCCGGCCTGCTGACCGAATTGGAGCGACCGCGTGAAGCGCTGGCGGTCCTGGAGGCGGCCATGGCACGGCGGCCGGGCCCGCGGTTGTCGATTGCGCACGCCGGTGTGCAGCGGGACCTCGGCCAGCGCCACCTCGCCGTTGCCGAACTGGCGAACCTGCGGGCGACGCAAGGCACGCTGGCCATCGCCCCGGGCGTCTTGATGGAGCTGGCCGAACTGCAGTGGTTGGAAGGTCGCCCCGAACAGGCGCTGGCCTCGATCGCCGAATTGCGGCGGGCGTATGGCGAACAGGCCTGGTGGCGTAGCAACGGTAGCGCCGTTGAGCAACTCGCGATGGAAGTTGATACCCACAAAGCACCGCAGCGAGTGCGCCTTCGTGACCTGCTCGGCAACCTGCGCGGGGCGTCGGGCCACCTGGTCCGGCTGCGCACCCTCGAGGAGATCGTTCGCCTCGCCGAGGGTGCGCAGAGCCAGGGTGGGCCTGATTCGCAGGCTACCGTCGCGCAACGACAGGCCCTCGCCAACCTGCGCGACCGCGCGATTGCGATCGCCTGCGGGGATGACCATGCGACCGTGCGAGCGCGGGCGATCCAGCTGGCGCGGCCGGCGGAGGCCAGCGCGCCGGAGCTTTGCGCGGCGGCGTTCGCCGACAGCAGCCCGGTGGTGCGCGCCTGTGCGGCACCGCAGTGCGTTGCGTGGATGGGGCCCGCGGCAACGCCGCTGTTGCTGCAGGCGATGGCCGACGAAACCGACGGCGCGGCGTTTCGGGCCATGCACGAGGCGCTGGGCACGATCGTGACCGGGGCGCCGCAGTTGCCGCCCCAAGACGAAGACAAGGCGGAGCGCCGTGCGGCCGTCCTGGCGGCCTGGAGACTACGATGCCAAAGCTGAGTGATGCCCTAGATCCGTCCGTGACACCCACGCCGCTCGGTGCCTTCGCGCGGCGAACGGCGCCGCTCTGGTGGGGGCTCCTGTTGTTTGGCTGCACGGCGGCGGACAACCTGACCTACCCCGAGATTGCTACCGAACTCGACGGCATCGTTCGCGTCGAAGGGGCTGGTTCAAACCGCCACATCGCCTACGCCGAGCGCGCCTCGGTGTCGTCGTGGTACATGCGTTCGCCCCTGACCTGGCCACTGCGTTGGCCGCTCGGCCTGCTGCTTGGCGGGCGCCACGAAGTGGACCTCGACAATGCGGCCGGGCACGTGCGCGAGCTCATTGCCGAGCTCCCGGACGAAGCGGGCAGCAATCTGGATGTCTGCGCTGATGCCGCCGTTCGCCTCGGTTTGCTGGCCGAACTCGACCCTGGCACCGGCACGCAGATCATTGCGCTGGATGGCTTCTCGCGCGTTTGCGAGCAGGTCGAAGCGCCGGTGTTTGCGGGCCCGCTCGAACAGGTGGCGAGTTTTGGGGATCCGACCCTCGCCGCTGCCGCGCGCGCGACGGTGCAGGGGGGCAGGCCCGATCGGCGTTCGTCGCAGGAGTGGAGCGAGGCGCGGGCCAGCAACTACCGCACGGCCCTGCAGGCGCTCGTCGATCGCCCGCTGCCGACGTGGTCCGACCGTCTCGCACTGATTGGCGATCTCGCCGAGCTGCGCCGCCTGGAACCTGATGCCGAACTGGAAGCGGCCACCGCGACCGCCTTGCGGACGGCGATGGGGCACTGCTTGCGGTTGCTGCTCGTCCGTTCGGTGCAAGGGCGGGATCCACACTTCGCGGACGTGCGCCTGTGCGCCATGCAGCAGATGCGCCGGCTCGGCGGGCCTCGCACGGTGCCGCTGCTGCTGGCCCTCATGGCCGCGCCGGGCAACGAAGTGCGCAACGGCAAGGAACGTTTTGATCCCGACCCGCTCGTGCAACTGCGCCTCATCCACCTCTGTGGCCAACTGAGCGGCGAGCTTGCCCTGCAGACGATCAAGCTGCCGGATCGCGCGGACTGGGAACTCGTCGCACCCGTCGACTTCCTGTGCCAGACGATCCTCAATGAGCGGGACTACTTCTCGAAGCTGCGAGTGCCCGCGGTAACCGCGCTCTCCCTGTGCCTCGGTCGCCCGCAGGTTGACTACGACACAGGCTGGGTTGCGGCATGGTTCCGCGAGCACCAGAGCCGTACCTGATCGCCAGTCCCCAGATCGCACGTCCACGGCGAGCCTGCCGAGAAGCCATCATGAAAGTTCACTGGATCGAGGCGCCGACTGCCTACGACGGTTCGCAGCTGCGAGCCCATTGGATCCTGCAGCACTGCGGGATCGTGGGCGACGCGCTGGTCGCTTTTCGGGGCCCTTGCCGCGTTGCGATGGACGAGATCGCGGATCTTGCCGATATCGACGGGCCCGGCATCGCGGCCTTTGACATGATCCACTTCGTCTGGGAGTCGTTCGCGGAGCCTGGTCTCTTGCTCGCCGTGCATCGGCAGCGTTTGCTGTCGGCGCAGGCCGCCGAGGTATTGCGCGCGATGGCGCCAACGGCGATCGTGCAGCGGCGCGGTGACGATCTGTGGGTCGGCCCCGGCAAACTCTCGATCTCGATCGCCACCGTGACCCCGGTCAGTTCCTTGATCCACTTCGCCGTCAACGCTTCCCAGGGGGGAGCCCCCGTGACCATCGCCGCGCTTTCGGAGCTGGCGGTGGATGGTTACCAGTTTGCCGTGAACCTGCTCGCGCGTGCGGCCGAAGAGCAGGCGTCGATCGGGGATGCGCGCGCGAAGGTGCGGCCGAAGGGAGAATGGCGATGAAGCGGCACCTGCTCACGGTCGTCAAGATCGCGCTCGTCGTCGGGCTCATCTACTACGTGTTCCACTCGATCCACTTCGAGGATCGCCTCGTCTATCGAGTGGCCGGCAAGCAGGTCGCCGAAGAGGTCGTGCAGATCGTCGGCCCCTGGCAGGCCGATCCGGTGGCTTGCAAGATGGAAGGGCAGGCCGCGGCGCGCGACGTGTTGCGCGGCGCCCAGGCGGACGGCCGCGACCTCGACGTGCAGCCAGGGTTTCTCACCTACTGGCGCAACCTCGATCCGGCGTTGTTTGCCCTGGGCGCGTTCTGCTACTTCATCACGGCGCTGATTGCTGGCGCGCGGTGGTGGTGGTTGCTGCGCTGCAACGGCACGGATGTCTCGCTCGGCGAAACGCTGCGCTTCACCTGGATCGGCGTGTTCTTCAACACCGTCGTGCCCGGCAATACGGGCGGCGACGTGATCAAGGCGATCTACATCATGAAGCGCTGCCCGGGCCATCGGGTGCAGGTGCTCGTGTCGGTCATCGTCGACCGCGTGCTCGGCCTCGCTTCGTTGGCGCTGCTCGGCGCCGTGGTGGTGTTGTTCGCGCTGGATCGTTTCCAGGAGATCGCGATTGCGATCTGGGGGGTGATCGGCGGCGTTGGTCTGCTCGGCCTCATTGCGTTCAGTCGAAGGCTGCGCCAGCTCGTGCATCTCACGTGGCTGCTCGAACGGCTGCCACACAAGATCAGCCACCTGCTGAAGCTCGTCGACCAGGCGGTCTTCTTCTACCGCGACCACAAGATGGTGATCGCCGCCAGCGTGCTCGTTGGCGTGCTGAACCACATCATCTCGGTGCTCAGTGTGCTCTGCATCGGTTACTCGCTCGGTGTAGGCATGCCGCCGTTTGAGTACTTCGTGCTGATCCCGGTGATCAACATCGTCTCGGCGTTGCCGGTCAGCCCGAACGGTTGGGGCTGGGGCGAAGCGCTCTACAAGAGCCTGTTCGGCACCTACGGCGCCCCGTACCTGCAAGGCGCCGTCAGCGCTGAAGTCGCCAAGGCGACCATGGGAACGCGCGGTGTGGCGCTATCGGTGCTCTACCGGCTGCACCTGACCTTCTGGTCGCTGCTCGGTGGGCTCTTCGTGCTGTTTGAGAAGGACCGTGTGACCAAGGCCGACATCGACCGCGAAGTCGAGATCGAGGAGCACGAATAGGCCGTAGAACCGCAGGTGTGCCCCCGCTAACTTGGTTTGCATGTCGCTCCTCGTAGTCGGTTCTACTGCCTTCGACACCATCGAGACCCCGCACGGCACCGCGGCGGATTGTCTCGGCGGGTCCTCCACCTACTTCAGCCTGGCCGCGCGCCTGTTCACCCAGGTGCACCTGGTCAGCGTGGTCGGCGAAGACTTCCCGCCCCAGCACCGCAAGCTGCTCGAAGACCGCGGCGTCGACCTCTCGGGCGTCGAGCAGAAGCCCGGCAAGACGTTCCGCTGGCATGGTCGCTACTCGAGTGACATGAACTCGCGCGAGACGCTCGACGTGCAGCTGAACACGTTCGGCGACTTCCGCCCGAAGGTGCCGGCGACCCTGCGCAGCACGCCGTTTGTATTCCTCGCCAACGGCTCGCCGGCCACGCAGCGTTCGGTGCTCGAGCAGATGGACCAGCCGCGTTTCTGCGTCGCGGACACGATGGACCTCTGGATCGAACACGAGCGCGACGGCTTGCTCGAGTTGCTGCGCCGCATCGACGGCCTCATCGTCAATGACAGCGAAGTCAAGCAGCTCACGGGCAAGACCAACCTCATCCAGGCGGGGCGCGCGTGCCTCGCGCTCGGTCCGAAGCTCGTGATCGTGAAGAAGGGCGAACACGGCTGCTTCGTGTTCTCCAACTACTTCCACTACGCGCTGCCGGCGTATCCGACCGAGAAGGTCGTCGATCCGACGGGCGCCGGGGACAGCTTTGCAGGTGGCTTCATGGGCTACCTCGCGACGAGCGACACGGTCACGCTGTGGAACATGAAGCGTGCGGTTGCCTACGGCACCGTGACGGCGAGCCTCACCGTCGAAGGTTTCGGCGTCGAGCGCATCGCCAACGCGGACCGCGGCATCGTCGAGCGCCGCTTCCACGAACTGC
>JADZDL010000105.1 GCA_020851075.1 Planctomycetota bacterium
CACCACTCGGAGCCGCCTTCGCCTCCACGGGTGTCGCAGCCTCCGGCTTTGCCGTGGCCTCGGCCGCCGCCGGAGCCTTCTCCTCTGGCGCCGGCTTCACATACGCATCGATGTAACTCTGCGCAAAGGGCAACTTCTCGACGTCGCGTTCGCCATACGGGACACCGTCCGTCATCCACTTCGGCGCAGGTTCCTTCTTCAGGTGGTGCGCAAAGTAGTCACTCATGCGCCGCGTCCAGTCCTTCATGTTCTGACGCTGCCGCAGGCCGTGGTCTTCGCCGTTGTAGTTGAACAGATAACACTCGCGACCGAGGCGCCGCAGCGCCGTGAAGTACTCGATGCCCTGCGTCCACGGCACCGCACCATCCTGGTCGTTGGCGAGAATGAGCACGGGCGTGCGCACCTTGTCGGCAAAGAAGATCGGCGAATTTTCCCAATATCGCATCGGGTATTCCCACGGCGTGCCGCCGATGCGCGATTGCGTCTGCTCATACTGGAACTGCCGCGACATGCCGGAGCCGTAACGAATGCCACCGTAGGCCGAGATCATGTTGGAAACGGGCGCCCCCGATTCGACCGCGGCGAAGATGTTGGTGCGCGTGACGAGGAACGCCGTCTGGTAGCCGCCCCAGCTGTGGCCCGCCGCACCGATGCCCTTCTCGTCGACGAAACCCTTCGCAATGAGGCTCTGCACGCCGGAAACCACCGACTTCACGCACGAAGCCCCTGGGTAACCGATCTCGTAACGCACGTCGGGCATGAACCACAGGTAGCCATTGCTCACGTAGTAGCTCGCATTTGGCGAAGTGCCTGGCGCGGGCGCCACGTAGTTGTGCAAACCCTGCGTCATCTGCTCATAGAAGTACACCATCATCGGGTACTTCTTGTTGGGGTCGAACCCGTCCGGCTTGATGAGCACACCCTTGTTCTGGTTGCCGTCCCCATCAATCCACGTAACCAGCTCTTCCTTGCCCCAACGATAGTCCTTCTGCTGCGGATTCGCGTTGCTGAGCTTCTGCAGGCCCGAGAAGTCCGAATTGGCCGTCCACAGATCCGGGAACTCCGCAAACGTCGACTGCGTGAAGAAGAAGCGCGAACTGTCCTTCGGCCGCGTCATCTCGGCGAGGTTCTTGTCAGTCATGAACAAGCGCACGGGCTTGGTCGCCTTGTCGAGCGAATCGACAAACACACCTTCGGCCATCGAATCGGTCTGCGTCGCCGCCAGCAGCAACTCCCCCGACACGTAGTCACTTTCCACCTTGCGCGGCAACGATTGGATCCGCAAGCGCACGTGGTTGGCGCGTCCGTAACCATCGGTCACGCATACGGCTTCACCCGTGGCCACCGTGACCTTCCACAAGTCAAACTCGTCGTAGAGCAGCACCGCCGCATCGCCGTCGGTCCAGCCGGCGAGGCCATGCGCGCCATCCGGCTCAGGGTGATCGTCGTCCTCCTTGTGGAAGGCCACCGGCAGATTGCCGGTGAGGTCGCGGCGCGCGCCCGTAGCCACGTCGTAACACCACCAGTGGTAGTCGGCGCCAAACCAGGTCAGGTAGCGCCCGCCCGGCGAATTGGTGACGTTGCCGCGCAGCTTCTCGAGGATCTTAGCGCGTGTGCCATCGACCGAGTTCACCAGGTAGATGTCCTGGTAACGACCATCCCAACTCGTCTCCTTGTCGTAGGCCTTGCCTTCACTGCCGAGCATTCGCGCGCCATCGGGACCAACAAATCGCAGCGAAGCCAGCTGGTCATCGCCGAGCACGAGGAAGCGGTTCTGGTCGCGGTGGAACACGGCCGTGCGCGACTCCCGCCGACCTGCACCACCCTTCTGCTGCTGCGTCTGCAACTGGCCGTCCTGCCAATTCCACAGATCGAGCGTAACCTTGTCTTCGGGCAGGATCGGCAAGGGATCCTCGGCGGGCTTTGGCGCCACCGAAAGCTGCAATACCGAACCATCGCGCGAGAACGACACACCGCCACTCAGACGCATATCGTCGGGCAACCCGGGCGTGCCCGCGCGCACGATGCAACGCGCCGGCTCGTGTTGGCCTTCCCACAAATACACATCGCTGCGCGGCTTCTCGGCGGCGAAGTCCTCCTTGTCGCTCGTAAACGCGAGCACCTTCTCATCGCGATCCCACGTCACGTTGCTCACGTGCACAACACCATCGTGAACGAGAATGGGCTCGCCACCGGTGAGCGGCACGACAAACAGCCCATACTGCTTGTCCTTCGCCGGCTTCTTCACCGACGTGTGATACCACAGCCACTTCGATTGGCGCGATAGGCCATACGCGACCACATCGGCGATCTTGCGCTCGGTACCCGTCGCGAGGTCGCGGATCACGAGGTCACTGCCTTCCGCGCGCTTCTTCTCCAGAGGATCCACGGGCGTCGTCTCCGCAGCACCAGGCCGCGAGCCAGCGCCGGCACCCGGAGCACCGGCCATTCCACCACCTGGAGCGCCCCCAGCACCACGACGGCCACCGCGACGACCCGCGGGGCGTTCGCCTTCGGCTGGCGGCGTCTCGGCCTTGGGTTCTTCGCCCTTCTGCTCCTCGACCTTCGGCTCTTCCTTCTTGGGCTCTTCCTTCTTGGGCTCCGCAGCCGCTTCCGCGGCACCTTCTGCGGCCTTGGCGCCCTCCTTCTTGTCCTCTTCCTTCTTCTCCTCGACCTTCGGCTCCGGCTTCTCGGGCTGGTACAGCAGCACGGCCACGTCATCGCTGAGCGTGTAACCCTTCACCTTGCCAACCTTCTCGACCTTGCCCGTCTGCAGATCGAGCACGGCGAACTCACCACGATCGGCGCCACCGGCACCACCAGGTCCGCCAGCGCCCGCCCCGGGCGCGCCAGCACCACCCGGACCACGCCGCCCCCCCGCAGCACCCGCTCCACCGCGGCCGGCGAACGCCCCCGCGCCTGCACCACCGGGGCCACGCCGCGACGCCTCGGCGGCCCCAGCCTCACCTTCGGGCTTCGCCTCGCCCTCGGCCTTCTCCGCACCGGGCTTCTTGCCTTCTTTGGCTTCCTTCGCCTTCTTGCGCAGGTCCGCGATCTTCTTGTCGCGCTCCGCGACCTTCGACTTGCCGATCGTGAACACTACGTAGCGGCCATCGACCGAAAAGCGCGCACCGCTCGCGAGCGGCTCGGAGAACTTCGCCTCCCCGGCAACCTGCCGGATCTCGAGCACGCCGTCACCAAACTGCGGTTCGACCTGGTACGCCACCCAGTTGCCGTCCTGGCTATAGGTGGTGCCGCGCAGCGACTTCCACTGGTCGTAGTCGTCGTGGGTTAACGCGCGAGCAGACTGCGAACTCGTCGACTGCGTGTTCGCCGATTGGGCGTGCAGGGCAGCGGTCGCAACGAACAACGCCGCGATCGTGAGGATCCGACGTGCGGAGAAGCATGGCATGGGGAGCTCCTGAAGGACGGGACCGGAAAGGGTCGCGCATCTTACGAAGCTGCCGCCGCGGTGTTGCGCAGGGTTGTCGCGGGGTTGTCCCGTTCGTTGCGGGTGGACCGTGTGGGTCAGCGGGGCACGATCTCAAGGTGGACGCGGGCTGGCAAGGCGGTGCGAAGGGCCTGATGAAGGGCAAGGCTGCCGTTGACCAACTCGACCCTCGCGAGCTTCTCGATGCCACCCAATGGCATCACGTCAGGCAGCGGGTCTTCGACCAAGGCGCCCACCCCGCCGCCCCCGATCGCGAATGTCCCTCGGAAAACCTGCTCCAAACGCAGCTCGCGAAGGTCTGTCTGGGTTCGGATCGCAGTCACGAGATCCGCATTGGTGTGCCCTCGGAACTCGAAGCGCTCCAACTTCGCTTGCGAGAGGTGCCGCAACCACTCACCCGAGGGCACCGCGTCCGATCGCTGCATCAGGCTAGGCTGCGGATCTCCACAACGCAGGATTCGAAGCTCGGGGAGTGCAACAGCCGCCGCGATACCCGCCTCGCCGTAGCCGAGACTGCCTTCCACTCCCAAACTCACGAGGCGTTTCGGCAGCTCCGACAGCGCCGCATCGTCAACCCAACTATCCGCCAAATCAAGCTCGCGCAACTCCGGCAGGGACTTGGCGAGCCCGCGCATCCAATCCGCACCAATGCGAGCATCGGGCTTGCCATCGTGAGTCTCGGGCAGCACGAATGAGACTGCCGTTCTGTCCTGAGGACCAGGCACCGGCCGCAGTGCGCCCAAACCCCGCAAGCCCAGATGCCGCAACTGCCGCAATCGATACAGGTGCTGCAGGTCACACTTCTCCAGCCCCACACAATCGCGCAGTTCGAGCCGTTCCAACAGCGGCAACTCACCGAGCGCGCGCATACCTTCGGGTTCGATCGTAACGGCGTGCAGAACGAGCGAACGCAGCGGCAGCTTGCCGAGCAGCGAGCCCAACTCTGCGCCCACGACCTTGTCGAGGCCAACGAGCGTCAGGGAACGCAACTTCGGCAAACTCGTCAACACGGAGAACTCCGACGGGTTCAACGTGCCGAAGTAGCCGATCGAGATCGCTTCCAGTGACTTGCACTCGGCGAGAGGAGCCAAGGACCACGCCCGCTGAAAGCCTTCGTGCGGCATCTCCGGGTCGGGTTCGAGCTGCAGGGCCCGCAACTTGGTAAAGCGCCCGAGCGCCAGGAGGTCTTCTTCCTTCTGGAACTGCAGCGTGACATTCGTCGTCGCCACATCAAGCGCCTGCAGTTCCGCTAGCCCACTCACCTTCACGGCCGGTGGCAGTGGTGCGAGCGGCGCGCGAGGCTCCTGCTCGGATTCCTGCGGAACGACCGCAACCACCCTCTGCGCCTGCGTCACGACGAACACTCCGGCCACAACGATCACGCCAAACAGCACCATCGCCGCAGCAAGCCACGGCGATCCATGATCGGCCCCACAGGGCGACGCAGCATCGACACCACGAGCCCCGCGAACGACCTCGTCGAGCATCGCATCGAACAACCGTTCTTCGGCAGCCACTTCGAGTTCGTTCTGGTTCATCGCCCGATCCTCCGTTCGACACATTGCCGCAAACCATCGCGCAACCGCCGCAGCGCGGTCTTCACGCCATCCGCCTTCATTCCGAGCTCGCGCGCGATCGCCGCGCGCCCCACGTCGTCGTCGTAGTTGAGCTCCACGAGCCGTCGCGACCGCGCCGGCAGCGCGTCGACGCATTCGCGCAACGCCGCGAGATAACCATCGCCCTCATCGTCACCACAACGCCGATCCCACACCGCGTCCGCCGCCTCCACCTGCGGCAACAGCCCACGATGACGCCGCAAGAACAGGAAGCGCGCCGTCGTGCGCAGGAAGGTCGCCACCTGCGCTTCGCCGCGTTCTTCAAACGGCTTCTGCAGCAGCACGACAAACACCTCCTGCAGCAGGTCGTCGAGGTCCTGCCCCGCAGCGCCGAGCACGCGCAGATAGCGCCGCACGAGTGCGGAGTGGCCTGCCCAGATGCGTGCCGCGGTTGTGTTGGCGAGGCGCTGTGGCGGTTCTCCGGCGTGGACCTGGGACGGCAACGTCATGCAGGGTTGATCCGGGCGGAACCCGGCAAGGGTTCAAGAACGGCGAAAATCACCGCGCAGGCCTCGCCACGGATCAGGCCGATCCGAAGCGACCGACCCAGCCCGTGCCCGGTGCGACCGCGCGCTGCGCCAGCGATAGCGGATCCAGCCCCCAGGCCGCGGCGAGGCTGCGCACGATCGCCAGGTCGGGCCACCACTTCACCTCATCGTCGGACTGATCGCGCGGGTCGTCGACAAAACACTGCGCCTGCTGTTCGGCCGCCGTCGGCTCACCAGCCCACCAGACGTGGCCATGTTCGCCCACGAATGCGTAGCCGCGCTGCAGCTTGCCGTCGAACGCGAGGGCCCAGCCGTGGCGGTCGTCTTGCGCATCGCTGCAGAACCACTGTGCATGGCCAAATGTGCGACTGAGTCTCTGTAGCAACTCGGTCACGAACGCCTCCTCGTTGCCTTCCGGCGCGATGAGGTCACGCCCGACGGCAAATACCCAACCATCGATGGGCGGCGACACAAACACGCCGCGCTCGACTGTGTCCTTTAGGCCAGCGCGCCAGTTGGCGGGCAACACTGTGCGCAAGGCGAGTTGCTGCACGAGCGCGTTGCCGTTCTGCGTGCGAACGGCCAGCCAGGCGGTGTTGGCGCCAAACCCGAGCGGAGTGTCGGGGGTTGTGTCGGGGCGGGCGGCACGCGCCTGCGCGGAGGCTCCCCAGCTTGAGCCCGGGTCGAGTTCGCGCCGCCGATGCACGATGCGTTCCCAGGCGAACAGGCCATAGACGATGAGGCCCCCCACGCCGAGGGCGACGCCGACGAGGGCCGCGCTCACAGTGCTCCTCGGACGTTCCGGAATGCAGACGCCCCCTGCCAGGGGCGCCACGCAGGCTGGGATTCGGGCGGTAGCGTGGAAAAGGACACGACTCACACATGCTAGGCGAAGTTCGCCCGCACCGGAATATCTGCCTGCACAGACAGAATCCTGCATCGGATCCGGCGACCGCGGTCTCCCTTGCGCAGGCTGCTTCGATTGCCCCGCCTGCCGCCATGCGACCCGACGTCACCACATCCCTGCTCACGGACCTGCGATGGCTGCGCCAGCTCGCGGGCACGCTGACGCGCGATTCGCACCTCGCGGAGGATGCGGTGCAAGAAGCCTGCGCTCAGGCCCTGAGCCAACCCGAGCCGCCCATGGCACCCCGTGCCTGGCTCGCAACCGTGCTGCGCAACTGGCTTGCCCGACATCGGCGGTCCGAACGGGCGCGACGCGGGCGGGAAACGACGACCGCGGCGGGGCAAGGCCCGCGTGACCGGGACAGTGTGACGCTGCTCGAACGCGCCGAGATCCAGAACCGGCTCGCCACTGCCGTGCTGCGCCTCGACGAACCCTACCGCACCACCGTGTTGTTGCGCTTTTTCGAAGCAATGCCACCGCGTCGCATCGCCAGACAGCTCGGCGTGCCGGTCGCCACCGTGCACAGCCGACTGCAACGGGCCTTGCAGCAGCTGCGCACCGAACTCGACACCACCGCCGGAGGACGCGGCAGCTGGCTCGCCGCGCTGCTCCCGATCGCCATTCCCACCCCACTGCTTCCGCTCCCCGGCTTCGGCCTGTTTGCCATGCAACTGAAGTTCCAATTGCTCACTGCAGCGGCCGTGCTCGCCTGCATCGTGCCCTTCTGGTGGCCCTTCACCGCGAACTCTGACGCGGACCTTGGGGTCGGCTCACGCATCGCAAACGCGGCGGCCAACGACCACGACAGCGGCAGCCGCGGTGGCAAAGGCGGGCCCGCAAACAGTGCCCCCAACCGCGAACGACTCGAACGCTCCGCCGTCGCGGCATCGCCGCGCGGTGCGCACGAAGCCACGGCGACGTTTGCAGTGACTGGGCGCGCGATCGACTGCAACGGCTCGGCCGTGCCAGACCTGCGGCTCGCGCCCAAGGGGCAGAC
>JADZDL010000106.1 GCA_020851075.1 Planctomycetota bacterium
CGACGTTCAGCCTCATTCGGATCGCGTTGCAGCACCGAGCGAAACGCGAACTGCAGCCTCGCCGCGGTGTCGCCTCGCACATCCAGACATCGCTGCGCCAGCGCGCGCGCGCATTCGACCATGCCCTCGTCGTTCCAGAGTGCCAGCACCTGCAGCGGCGTATTCGTGGTCTGCCGATCGACCACGCACTGCTCGCGACTCGGCGCATCAAGCGTCGTCATCAGCGGCGGCGGCGCCGAACGCTTCCAGAACGTGTAGAGGCTGCGGCGATGCAGAGCATCCCCCTGATCCGCCACGTAGTGCTCGGTGTTGCTGCCAGGAAACGCAACCGCCTCCCAGATGCCGGGTGGCTGCGGGATCTTCACGCTGGCGCCCCCTTGCTGCACGACCAACAGGCCACTCACCAGCAGTGCCTGATCGCGGATCGCTTCCGCTGGCAGCCGTTGCCGGCTCGCGCGCGCCCACAGCACATTGTCGGGGTCGCGCGCCAGCGCCCCGGCGCTCGCCTTCGACGATTGTCGATACGCAGCCGACGTAACCAGCAAACGGTGCAGGCGCCGTTCGTCCCAACCACCATCCCGGAACTCGCATGCGAGCCAATCCAGCAACTCGGGATGGGAGGGCCGTGCGCCGAGCACACCGAAGTCATGCGGCGTCGCGACGAGGCCACGGCCGAAATGGCGCGCCCAGATGCGATTGACGGCAACGCGCGCCGTCAGCGGGTGATCGGCACGAAACAGCCACGCGGCGAGCGCCCGGCGATCCGCCGGCGCCTCGGTCGAGAGCGGCGGCAAGAACCCTGGCGTGCCATGCTCGACACGTTCCGCCGGCTGGTCGTAGCGCCCGCGCGTCAGCACGTGCACGGGCCGCGGCTCGGCGCGTTCGCCACTGATCATGCACAGCGGCAATTTCTCTTCGAACGCCGCCAACTGCTGCTCGGCCGCGCGCAACCGCTCTCCGCAGTCCACAACGGGCATGCGCGTGGCACTCCACGCAAACCTGCCGACCAGGTGCTGGCGATGCACAGTCTGATGCCGCATGCGCACTTCGAGGTGCTGCGTCGACTCTGGCAACGGCTTCGCCAGCACGAGCCGCAGTGCCGTCGGTTCGTGCCGGCCCTGCAGCGCCCAACCCGTCGCCAGATCCCCGTCAAACACGCCTTCCGGGGCAAACCCAGGTTGCGCGAAGTCTGCGTCGGCACTCGCAATCGCCACCCGCTCGATCTGCTCACCCGCGCCCAAGAACACCTCCACCTCACTGAGCACGAAATTGCCGTTGTTGGCCCTCCCGGGGCCGTTATCGGGCAATCCGTCCTCCGGCAACACCGTCAACCTCAGCGCCTTGACGCCACCCAACTCGCCGCGCAGCGACACGACGTAGTCACCCTTGAGAGGTGCATCGCCAACTGCCACCAACGACCCGTCACCCTTGGGCAAGAACGTCGTCGCCGCCCCACTCGCCTCCCCCTGCAGCGGCAACCACTTCACCGCGGCCATTGCCTCACGCGCCACCCGCACTTCCGCGAGCAGCTGTGCATGCAGAGCCTCCTGCGCAGGCTCCGGTGCCCGAATCGCCGGCGCCGGCGCCAGCACGCCGCCATCGTTGCCTTCCTCGGCAAACGATGCGAAGTAGGCGAGTAACGAATAGTACTCCCGCTGCTTCAGCGGGTCCGATTTGTGGTCGTGGCACTGCGCACAACCAACCGTGAGGCCCAACATCGCAGTGCCAAACGTATCGGTGCGATTCATCGCATAACGCGCGAGGTATTCCTCCGGTATCAACCCACCTTCATCCGAAGTTGGATTGTTGCGATTCCACCCACTCGCGATGCGCTGCGCAGTCGTCGCCCCTGGCAACAGATCCCCTGCCAACTGTTCGGTTACAAATCGATCCCACGCCACGTTCGCGGCATACGCATCGATGACCCAATCGCGCCATCGCCACAGCGCCCGCACCTGATCGCGTTCCATGCCATGCGTATCCGCATACCGCGACACGTCGAGCCAGTAGCGCGTCGACTCTTCCGCCGCTGCCGGTGACGCCAGCAGCCGGTCCACGACGCGCTCATACGCATCCGGCGCTTCATCCCGCAGGAACGCATCCAGCTCGGCAAGCGTCGGCGGCAGGCCTGTAAGGTCGAATGTGACGCGGCGCAGCAATTCGCCACGCGTGGCCTCCGGGGCCACTTGCAGACCTTCCGCCAACAGGCGCGCCTGCACAAATCGATCGACCTCGTTGCGCGCCCACCCACCAACCTGCGGCACCGTTGGCCGCTGCGGCGCAACGAAGGCCCAGTGCGGCTGCTGCGCGAGCAACGATGTCGACAACACCGAGATGGCCAGCCATCGCCGCATGGGATTCGATCAGTTGTTTTGCAGTTGTGCGCGCCGTGCGAGTTCGTCCGGCATCACATCTTCGATATGTGTGGCGATCGTCCACTTGTGACCAAACGGATCTTCGAACGTCGCCGTACGATCCCCATAATACTGTTTCGCAAGGGGTTTGATCACTTTGCAACCACTGCGCACCGCACGCGCCAACACGATTTCGACGTCGGGCAGGTAGACGAGCATCGACATCGGGCTGCCCCCGTAGTGGCGAGGTCCGCGTACGGCGTGCTCCGGAAACTCATCGGCGATCATCAGCCGCGCGTTGCCGATCTGGATCTCGGCGTGCGCAATCTTGTTGCCGGCCGGCATGCGCATGAGTTCGCTGCCCCCAAACAGCATCACGTAGAAATCGATCGCCCTGGCGGCGCCGTCGACAGTGAGGTGGGGAGTCAGCGACGTATAGCCGTCGGGGATCGGCTTGCAGGGCATCGTATTCAGGTCCTTGGGAAGGCCCCATCATGCTCCGCACGACCCCGCCGTCCACAGCCAAAGCTCAATCGC
>JADZDL010000107.1 GCA_020851075.1 Planctomycetota bacterium
AGCACGTCGAGCGCGACGACCCCGCGCGTGATCGGCCGCGTCGGCATCGACGGTGTGGTCGACACCAGCACTTCGATCTCCAACGCGTTCTCCGCGAACAACATCCGCAGCGCAACGACCAGCAACGGCGTCGAGTTCTATTCGGTTGGCGCCAACAGTGGCGTGCAGTACTCGATCCTCGGCTCCTCGACGTCGCTCGCCCTCAACGTCACGAACCCGCTGAACAACCGCACGGTCGGCACCTTCGGTGGCCAACTCTACGTGACGGGTTCGGCGCAGGGTTTCTACGGCGTGAGCACGGTCGGCTCCGGCATCCCCACCACGGCCGGCCAGACCATCACCGCACTGAACGGCATGCCACTCGCGTCGGGTCCTTCGACCTACGACTTCTACTTCGCCGACGCCAACACGCTGTATGTCGCCGATGACCGCGCTTCGGCCGGTGCTGGCGGCATCCACAAGTACACGCTGTCCGGCGGCATCTGGACGCTGCAGTACGTGCTCAACCCCGCGGCCACGGTCGGCTGCCGCGGCCTTACCGGCATCAACAACGGCGGCGTCGTCACGCTGTTTGCGACCAACACGCTGAACGGCACCAACGAACTGCTCACGATCACCGACACGGGCGCCGCGTCGACGTTCTCGACGATCGCGATGGCTGGCGTGAACACCGTCTTCCGCGGCGTGCGCCTGGCGCTCGGGTCGAGCTCGATCACGCGCATCCCCCACGGCTGCGGCCCGACCACGGTCGGCTTCTCCGGCACCGGTTCGATCGGCACGACCGTCAGCACCTCGCTCGGCAACGTCACGGGCGTGCCGTTCTTCGGCTACGGCTTCGCGCTGTCGGCGGCCCCGCTCTGCGCCAGCTGCACGATCGGCCACGAATGGGCGGTCGCCCTGTTCGGCGCTTCGAGCAACTTCGTGATCCCGAACAACCCGGCCTACGTCGGTCTCGTGGTCGGCATCCAGGGTGCAGACGTGTTCGGCACCGGTGGCTGCGCGCAACCGCAGGTCACGCTGACGGACACGCTCGTCGTCACGATCCACTGAGCTCTCGACGGCAGCTCCCTGCGCGCGGTGCCAACGGGCCTGCGGCAGGTCGAGCGCAACGGGGCACTGAGGCGACCACGCGCGTGCCCTGACAACCGCACACGCAGCGTGCATCCGGCCCACCGGATGCCCATTGTGCAGCGCTCCCATAGTGAGAAGTGCGCACTCAGGCCGGCTAGCCGCAGGGCTCCTCTGCCCCTATGGTGCTCGCCCCTTCTGCAGGACTCCTTGCCAATGCGCCTCTCTCCCTTCCTGTTCTCCGCCCTGCTCGCGACCTTCGCGAGCGCCCAGATCACGCCCGGCAACCTCGTCGTGCTTCGCGTCGGCGATGGTCTGAATCCCCTCACGAACGCCGCACAAGCGCTGTTCCTCGACGAATACACGACCAGTGGCACGCTGGTGCAGAGCCTCGCGTTGCCCACCGCACCCGTGAATTCCAACCTGCCGATCACGTGCTCGGGCACGGCGACCTCGGAAGGCAACCTGCAGATGGACGACAACGGCCAGTTCTTCGTGGTCGGTGGTTACGGCGCCGCGCCGGGCACCACCGCCATCGCCGGGACGGCCAGTGCCGTTGTGCCGCGCATCGTCGGCCGCATCGGCATCGATGGCTCGGTGGACACCAGCACGTCGATCACCAACGCGTTCTCGGGCACCAACATCCGCAGCGCGACGACCAGCAATGGCGTTGAGTTCTTCTCGGTCGGCGCGAGCGGTGGCGTGCAGTATTCGATCCTCGGCTCCACGACGTCGACGGCGCTCAACACGACCAACCCGCTGAACAACCGCACGGTCGCCACCAGCGGCGGCCAGCTCTACGTGACGGGTTCGGCGCAGGGTTTTTATGGCGTGAGCGAAGTCGGCATCGGCATCCCAACGTCGCCAGGCCAGACCGTCACGGCCCTGAACGGCATGCCCCTCGCCGCCGGCCCGTCGACCTATGACTTCTACTTCGCGGATCCCAACACGCTGTATCTGGCCGACGATCGCGCGTCGGCGGGCGCTGGCGGCATCCACAAGTACACGCAGTCGGGCGGCCTCTGGACGCTGCAGTATGTGCTCAATCCCGCCGCTACGGTCGGCTGCCGGGGCCTTACCGGCGTCAACAACGGTGGCGTCGTCACGCTGTTTGCGACCAACACGCTGAACGGCACCAACGAACTGCTCTCGATCACCGACACCGGCGCCACCTCGACGTTCTCGACGGTCGCGACGGCGGCCACGAACACCGCGTTCCGCGGCGTGCGCCTCGCGTTTGGTTCGAGCTCGATCACGCGCATTCCGCACGGCTGCGGCCCCACCACGATCAGCGTCGCCGGCTCCGGCGCGATCGGCACGACGGTCAGCACCTCGCTCAGCAACCTCACGGGTGTGCCGTTCTTCGGTTATGGCTTCGCGCTGGCGCCAGCGCCACTTTGCGGCAGCTGCACACTCGGGCACGAATGGGCCGTGGCCCAGTTCGGCACGAGCAGCAACTTCGTGATCCCGAACAACCCCGCCTACGTCGGCATCGTCGTCGGCATCCAAGGTGCGGACGTGTTTGGCACCGGTGGTTGTGCGCAACCGCCGCTCACGCTGACCGACACGCTCGTCGTCGTCATCCACTGAGCCGGCTCGCCAGCTGGGCGACCCGGCTCAGCGATTGCCCGGACGCCGCAACCAGCCCCGCTGCGTCGTCTCCTTGGCAGCCGTCAGGAACGGCCCCGCACCGTCACGGCGAAAAGAGCTTCGCCCGGAGCGACTGCACGATCTCCGGCGCGGCGCGCCGATCGGGGCTATCGAGCAACGTCGGGCGCACAAACGCGAGCTGCGGCTGCGACGGATCCGCGGCGCAGCCAAAGCGCCACAGCACGCGCGCCTCGGCCCGCGTGAGGTCGTTGGCGGCCGCCAGGCGGCCAAACTCGCGCCGCGCGGTACGCTGGGCGATGGCGCGGCGCGACAACAGCAGTGGCAGCGCCACCACGATCGCAAGGCACCCACCGCCCCAGACCCAGGCGGCAAGGCCGGGGCTGGACACCGCCAGAATGGCCAGCGCACTCATGCGGTGCCCTCCGGAGGCAAGGCGTAGGCTTCGCGGATCTTCTTGCGAACGCGCTCACTGCGCTCCACGGGCTCACGCTGCACGAGCGCTTCGCGGGCCGCTGCGCAGCCGACCTCACCAAGCGCCCAAGCGGCCGACAAGCGCATCAACTCGTCGGGTTCGACGAGCATCTCGAGCAGCACCTCGAGCGCCTGCTCGTAACCGAGGTTCCAGAGGGCCTTCGCGGCATTGGCGCGCACGCGGTTGTCCTGGTCGCGCAGGAACGGCGTCAACAGCTGCACGTAGCTCGGATCGTCGAACTGCTCAAACGCCTCGATCGCATTCGCGCGAATGCGGCGATCGGGGTCGGCCAGCGCCGCGAGCAGGATCTTGATGCCTTCGACCGAGCCCGACCACTCGACGATGCGAATCGCGGTGGCCCGCACGCGGCGGTCGGGATCCGCCAGCAACTCGAGCAGCGGGCCGCGCAGGCTCTCCGCGGCGTCGAGGAACTCGACCACCTGCAACGCCTTCAACCGCCGCAGGGCATCGAGCGATTCGATCTCCTCACCAAGCCGTTCGAGCAACTGGTCGTCGATCTTCGCGAGCGCGCGCGCGGCGACCTGCCGGGCCTTTGGATCCATGCGATCGAAACGCTGCAGATAGCGCGCAAAACTGCCTTTCGAGACCTCGCGCATCGCGATGCGACGCAAGCCCGGATCGCCGGCCCCGAGCAGCGGCGTGAGCAAGGCCACCCGATCCGGCAGGTCCTTCTGCACGACGAGTTCGGCGACCGCCATCTGCACGCGCG
>JADZDL010000108.1 GCA_020851075.1 Planctomycetota bacterium
ATTGACCGAACTCAGTACACCCAGCAGCTTGTCGGTGAGACGGATCGGGAAGTTCAACACGTCCTGGCTGCTCTTCGCCTTCGTCTGGTAGAGCGCTTCTTCGACGGCCGTGAGCGCCGCCGCCACCTCGGCGCGCCTCGTTTCGAGCTTCGCTTTGGCGTCGCCTTCCATACGGTCGGTGACCGCCTGCATCTGGCTGCGCAGCGACCGCATCGACTCGATCGCCTCGTGTGCCTTCGTCACCGCATCGCGCGCGTCGCGCACGAGCCGGAATCGATCCTGCAGCTCGGCTTCGCTCGCGGTCGTGCGCGGGTCCTTGGCAATGTGGCCAACCACAGTCTGCGTCTGTTCGCCGAACGTCACTGCAATCGGGTAGTTGCCGGGCGCGGCACGCGGCGCACCACCGCGACCGTTCCAGAGGATCATCTCGTCGAGGATCTTTGGCTCCGTCGTCTTCCACGTGATCGCGATATCGTTCATGCCGCGCTTCACGGTGATCTTCTCGTCGTCCTTCGTGGCATCGGTGGCGCGTGTGCATACGACCTTGCCGTCGAAGTCCTTCACCTCGATGGCAACGCGTTCGGCAACCGGCGCATCGAGATCCCCCGCCAGGTAGAACCGCACATGCAGGCCCTTGCTGGGATTGCGGCCCTTGCCGGCCACAACCTCATCGTCACCCGGATACTGCACCACCGTGACCGGCGTGAACACATGCAACGGCGCCAGCGCCTGCTCCGCCGAGAGCTGGCGCACGTGTTCGAGGCCGTCGTAGGACCAGAACGAACGGCCCTGCGTCGCCGCGATGAGCGAATGATCGCGCACCACGAGATCGGTGATCGGCACGAGCGGCAGCGCATGCGCAAACCGCTGCCAACGGCGACCGTCGTTGTAACTGATCCAGACCGAACGTTCGGTGCCGCAATAGAGCAGGCCCGGAACCACGGGATCGGGCCGGATGCAGCGCGCAAACCACTTGGGATCCAATCCGCCCTGGATCTCTCGCCACGTGGCCCCATAGTCGCTCGTCGCAAGTAGATAGGGGCGGAAGTCATCGAGCTTGTAGCGCGTGGCCGCCACGTAGCAGCCGCCGTCCTCGAACGGACTGCTGGCGATGCAATTGATCTGCGCCCATTCGGGCAACGTCGGCGGCGTCACGTTGGCCCACGAAGCGCCGTTGTCCTTCGTGACGTGCACAAGCCCATCGTCACTGCCACACCAGATCGTGCCAGGCTGGCGACCTTCGTCGACCGTGAAGATCGTGCAGTAGTACTCGACGCTCGTATTGTCCTTCGTGAGTGGACCGCCCGACGAGCCGAGTTTGCTGACGTCGTTGCGCGTCAGGTCGCCGCTGATCGCCTGCCAGCTGGCGCCTTCATCCGCGCTGCGGAATAGCACCTGCGCCGACGTGAAGAGCACCTTCGTATCGTGCTTGCTCCACAGGATCGGGAAGTTCCATTGGAAGCGGGACCGCTGCTCGCCGGCGCCAGCCCCGATCGGGTTGTCGGGCCATACGTCGACGCGGCGCGACATGCGCAGGCGATGGTCGAGGCGCTGCAGGTAGCCGCCGTAACTGCCGCCGAAGACGAGATCAGGCTCCCCGGGCTTCGGCGCCAGCCAACCACTCTCCCCACCCGCGGTCGATTCCCAATCGCTGCGCCCGATGCCATCGCCACGACTACGATGGCTGATGCGCACCGTGCTGTTGTCCTGCTGCGCGCCATAGATGCGGTAGGGCACCGCATCGTCCGTCGTCACGCGGTAGAACTGCGCCGTTGGCTGGTTGTCGATGCTCGTCCAGGAGTTCCCACCATCCACGGAAACGCACGCGCCCCCGTCGTTGCCCTCGATCATGCGCGCCGGGTCGTTCGGGTCGATCCACAAATCGTGGTTGTCGCCGTGCGGAACCCCGATCGTGCCAAACGTCTTGCCACCATCCGTCGATTTGTGGAACTCCACATTGAGCACATACACAACATCCGCATTCTTCGGATCGACGTAGATGCGCGTGTAGTACCAGGCGCGCTGCCGCAGCGAACGTTCGTCATTCTGCTTCTGCCAGGTCTCGCCCGCATCGTCGCTGCGGAACAGACCGCCTTCTTCGGCCTCAATCATCGCGTAGACGCGCTTTGGCAACGAAGGTGCCGTGGCGATGCCGCTGATGCCGTGCGGGCCTTTCGGCATGCCCTTCTTCAGAAGCAACGACGTCCACGTATCGCCGCCATCCACCGACTTCCACACCCCCGAACCCTCGCCACCCGACTCCAAAGACCACGGCGTGCGCACGGCCCGCCACGTCGTCGCATACAGCACGTTGGGATCCCCGGGCTCAAAGCACACATCGACGGCGCCGGCGGCGGCATTGGCAAACAGTACGCGCTGCCACGTGGCCCCACCATCCTTCGTGCGGTAGAGACCACGCTCTTCGTTGGGGCCAGAGACGTGCCCCATCACGGCAACGTAGACGAGATCGGGATTGCTCGGATGAATGCGGATGCGGCCAACGTGTCGCGAATCGGGCAGGCCACAGAACGCCCACGTCTTGCCCGCGTCGAGCGACTTCCACATGCCATCGCCCGAACTCACATTGCCGCGCCACGTCTGTTCGCCACCGCCGACGTAGACGATCTGCGCGTTGCTCGGAGCTACGGCGACCGCGCCAATCGAGCCGCCAAACGTGCCATCGCTACAGTTGCCCCACGACTTGCCACCGTCCGTGGTCTTCCAGACGCCACCGCCCGTGCCGCCAAAGTAGTATGTGTCGCGTTCCCCAACCACTCCCGCCACGGTGCCGACGCGTCCACCGCGGAATGGCCCGACCAGGCGCCAATCCAGTGTGTCGAGCAACACGTCGGGCACGGGGCCCGCGGGGTCCTTCGCGGGGGTGCCCTGCGCGATCAGGGCTGACGAAACAACGAGCCCACTGGCTAGGAGAGTGACGAAGAAGGCGTTCGGGAGGCGCAACATGCAGGGCGCATGCTACGCACGGCCACGGTGTCCTGAGAGGCTGAAACTGGCGCTCCCTACCGCGGTCCGTTCGGTCCCGCGTCTACCAAGAACCCCACCACCCCCGGTCCCAACCCAAGAAGTAGAGCACCGGCACGATCAACATCGCGACGAACAGCCGGCTCAGCCAGGCCTGCCGGAGGAAGTGCTTGCGGTCATAATGACGACCCGGCCCCGGCGGAAAGTTGTATCCCTCGGCCCTGCGCACGCGCACCGCGGGCCCGGCCTCGTGAGGACTGGCAGGCTGCGGTTCATACGGATTGTTCGTCATCGGTATCTCCTGGCTACCAGTGTAGCCTCTGGCGATGCGCGCATGTTGCCCCGCTTCGATCTTCCTGCTCGCCGCCTGTTCCACGAGCACGCTTGCCGTGCAGGATCCACAACCGGCTAGCCCCACCAAGGCGCCAGCATCCATCTCGCAAGATGCGCGCATGGAATGGTGGCGGCAAGCCCGTTTCGGCATGTTCATCCACTGGGGGCTCTATGCGATCCCCGCCGGCGAATGGAAGGGCAACAAGGGTTATGGCGAGTGGATTCGCGACAGCGCCCACATCCCCGTCGGGACCTACGACAAGTTCCAGCCGCAGTGGAACCCGGTGAAGTTCGACGCTGATGCGTGGGCGAAGATGGCGGCCGACGCGGGCATGAAATACCTCGTGCTCACGAGCAAGCACCACGACGGCTTCTGCTTGTTTGATAGCAAACAAACCGAATGGGATGTCATGAATACCCCGTTTGGTCGCGATGTGTGCAAGGAGCTCGCGGCGGCCTGCAAACGCCACGGCGTACGTTTCTGCACCTACCACTCGATCATGGATTGGCACCACCCGGACTATCTGCCGCGCCGGCCGTGGGAGAAGGCCGAACGCAGCGAAGACGGCGCCGACTTCACGCGCTTCGAAAACTACCTGCACGCGCAGGTCACCGAAGTGATCCAGAACTACCACCCGGCGGTGATGTGGTTTGACGGCGAATGGGAGAGCACGTGGAACCACGACCGCGGCCTGCGCCTGTTCGAACTGTGCCGTTCGCTCGCGCCGGCAATGCTCGTGAACAACCGCGTGGACGTGCATCGCGGCGGCATGGGCGGCTTCAACGCGAGCAACGAAGCCGTCGGCGACTTCGCGACGCCCGAACAGGAGATCCCCGCCACGGGCATCCCGGGCGTCGATTGGGAATCGTGCATGACGATGAACAGCCACTGGGGCTGGAATCAGGCCGATCCGAATTGGAAGTCGACAAAGACGCTGCTGCACAACCTCATCGATATCGCCAGCAAGGGTGGCAACTACCTGCTCAATATCGGCCCGCGCGCCGACGGCACGTTCCCGCCCCAAGCGCAAGAACGGCTCGCCGAGATCGGCGCGTGGATGAAGGGCAACGGCGAAGCCATCTCGGGCACGACGGCGAGTGTGTTCGACTCCTTGCCGTGGGGCCGCTGCACAGTGCGCCGCGCGGGCGCTACCACGAAGCTCTACCTACACGTGTTCGATTGGCCCGACGATGGCACGCTGATGGTGCCAGGCCTCGGCAACGACGTGCAGAAGGCCTATCTGCTCGAAGGGCCGCAAACCGCTCTGGAATGCACCCGCAACGGCGCCAACGTCGGCATCACGCTGCCGTCGATGTTCGTGAAGCCGACGATGCCGTCGGTCGTCGTGCTCGAAGTGAAGGGCGCGCCGGTCGTCTACAAGGCGCCGACGATCACCGCCGAAGCGGGCGAGTTCGTGACGAGCGTTGCGGTGACGGTTGGCAACGCGAGCCCCGACCTCGCGATCCACTACACGCTCGACGGCAGCGAACCGTCCGCGCAGAGCCCGGTCGCGAGTGCACCGCTCACCATTGCGGCCACGTGCACGGTGAAGGCGATCACGTTCCACCAGGGCAAGCCGGTCAGCGAAGTGGTGGCGCGCACCTTCACAAAGGTCGAGCCAGCGCCGCCGGTCGAACCCGTGGCCCCAAACCACGGCGTGCGCGTCGCCAAACTCAACATGGTCCAGTGGTCGAAGATCCCGGACAACCGCAAGGACTTCCTCGTCGACGAACTCGGCACGGCGCCGCAGATCCAGCTTGGCAAGGCCCCCGGCGAACACGTCGCCATGCAGTGGAAGGGCTTCCTCGACGTGCCGCAGGACGAACTCTACCGCTTTGCCCTGTCGTCGGACGATGGCAGCAAGCTGTGGATCGACGGCCAGACAGTCGTCGACAACGACGGGCTACACGGGTCCATCGAGAAGCAGGGCACACGCGCGCTCGGCAAGGGCCTGCATCCCATCGAAGTCGTGTGGTTCAACGCGACGGGCGGCGCCGAACTCAAACTGCGCTGGGCGCTGCCTGGTGGCCAGTTCGAAGAGATTCCAACGAGCGCGCTGCGCTACTGAGCGCGCGCGTCACGCTCGCGGCAGCAGATAACGATTCGGCACGTTGACAAGCGACGGAGCGGGCCGGCCAGCGGCCGCGAACAGGTGGCCGAGGTTGCGATAGATATCGGCCTCGCGCCGATGCATCTGCGGCATGAGCCCTGCCTGGCAATAGCTGACCGGCGTCACATCGTAGAACGTCGTCTCCCACTCGAAACCGCGGCCCCACGTCAACCGCGACAATCGCACGTCGGTGCGAGCCCCCGCCGCCAACAGGAGCCGCAGGATCGGCTCGGCATGGTCGAGCAGACTGCACACCGTGTGGAACAACGGGGTGTGGCCATCACCCCCCTGTTCGTCGGTGTCGGCGCGCGCTTCGACGTCCGCACCAGCTTCGAGCAACACCGCAGCCGCCGCGGCGCAGCCGTATTCCGCTGCAATGTGCAACAACGAGGCGCCGCGCAGCGGCGTGAACGCGCTCACGAGATCCGCGCGGTGCTTCTGCAACGCAGGGGTCTTGCGCAAGGCGGCGCGCAGGCCTTCGGCATCGTCGAGCAACACGGGAAGCAAGGTTGGATCGCCGAGTTCTCCCCCACGTTCGAGCAGCAGCCGCAAACACGAGGGGAAACGATTGCTGCGCATGTACATTTCGAGCAACCACTGCACCGGCGTGCGCGCGTTCACCGTGGTGCGCGGATCGAAGCCTCGATCCAGCACAATGCGCAGCGCTTCGAGATCATGGCTCTCGATCGCGCCCAGGAACTCGGCCACGAGCGTCGTTTCCGCCATACGCCCACGATTGCGCGCCTGGTCCGTGCCGTCAACCGGGGTGCAGCGCTTCAGCGCTTCGCCGCTCAAAGGGAACACTGATCGGTGTCACACTTGCGCCGCCCAAACAACCGCCCCAGTGGCACGCGGTAGCGAGCAAACAGCACATAACCGAGGTCGGCAAACCAGCGCAGGATCGGCCAGCCAGTCGGCGCCATGACCCAACCGAACCCCGCGGCGCGCCAGGCGGCGCGGATCGCGGGCATTCCCTCGAGAACCGTACCGTCGGGCATCACACCGTGCAGGCGTTTGTGCACGGCCTGCAGCGTGAGGCCGTAGTGGCTCGGATCAAAACCGGCGGCGGTGATATCGATGGCACCGAGACCCCGGCGACCTCGCTTCTGCGCGCGGCGTTGTAGCCATTCCACTTCGAGGCGGCAGAAGGGGCACAGGCTGTCGTACAGCAGCGTGAACTCTGGGCCGCTCATGATGTGCCAGTTCGCGCGGCGGCCGGCTTCGGATGCAACAAGCGCCAGAAGCACAGCACGCCGAGGACCACCGTGAGGCCCCAGTGGCCCAGCAGCAGGCATCCGAACCAGTCCCGTGCAGTGCCATCGGGGCCCGCCGCGGCCATGGGGAGAATCAGGAGAACCGCGGCATAAGGAACGTGCAGGCTCAACAGCCAGAACATCCAGTCACGACGAAACCGTGGTTCTGCCAGGGCAAACAGGGCCCAGGCCATGCCAAACATGGGTTGCCCAACAATCAGACACAGAATGTGATCCCCCACGACCGGCATCCCCCCGTCGTATCGGTAGAGGAATCCCGTCACGGCGAAGAAACCGGGACCGAGGAGCCACAGCAGCGCATTGCCAATCGCCGTGCTGTTCCGCCAGATGGAAGCAGCTGGCGCCGCGCTCACCGCCCCTCCGACCGCTTCTTTGCCCGCGACAACGCGCCGAGCGTACCACCGTCATCCTCGCGTTTCTGCGCAGTTTGGGGTGGCGCCGTTTGCTGGGGAGTCGCCGTGGGAGCCGCGACTGGAATCGCCTTCGCGGACTTCTGCTTGTTTGGAAGCTTCACAACCTGCGGAACGTGCTCGCCAACCGCCACCACCTCCACGCTCTTCCGCCAACTCGGCCACTGCACCGCGAAGCGCCGCACGCAGATCTCGGCGAGCAACAACACCAACGCCGCGAGCGCGCACCAGAGCCCCAATTCGATGCGGCCGAGGCTCTTTCGCGCACCTTCGAGCACTTGCTCCGCGGTCGGCTGCATGCGCCCGCCGGTCGTCGTCGCCAGCCGCCGCAACGTGCGTTCGCCCGCGCGCGCATCAGGCTGTGGCGCGTATTCGGGCGAATAGGGCAGGCACAGGGGCGGCACACGCAGCGTGACCCCACCCACCTGTACCGCCGCGCGATAGACGCCTTCGACCTCGAGAGGCAGTTGGGCCGTGAGCCTGCCCGCGGCCGCGCGCTCAAAGACGAGATCCTGCGCACGCCCATCGGGGAACGTGACGACACCGCGCGCGGTGTCGAGTTGGGCCGCGAGATCGTCTTCGACCTCGAGCGTGACCTGCCCCATCGAACCGGTGCGGCTCGCGTCGAGGAAGATGCCCCGTTCTTGACCACCGCAGAGCCAACGTACGAGCGTCGCGAAGAAGTCGCCGTACCCATCCCAGGCCGCAAGCCCGCCGGTCGTCGCACCATCCACTTCGCCGAGAAACGCCGCGCTGCGGCCGAGCCCGACCTGCCAGTGGCTCAGCATCGGCGCCTTCTGCTCGTCCTGCGTGATGAGGTCGCGTTCGGCGCGCGGTCGCGGCCAGGCCAGCGAATAGCCACCAACCTGCGGAAACGCCACCGGCATGTCGCCGAGCGTGCCGAGCGCGGGCAGCACCTGCACGGCGGTCGGTTCTTCGATCATCGCCGAACGCGCGACCTGGATCGTCTCGCGCGCAAACACGCGCGGTAGGTCCGCGGGGTCCGCGACGAAGTGGCAACGCCCACCACCAAGCTTCGCGATCTCTTCGAGCAGATTCGCGTCGCTATCGGCCGGACTGCCAAGGCCGATCACCGAGATCGTCACGCCGGCTTTCACGAGTTCGGGCACAAACGTGCGGTAATCACCCGGTTCTTCGGCGTCCGCGGCATCGGCAAACAGCACGATGTGGCGGTTCTGCTGGGAACTCTTCACGAGCTGTTCGGCCGCGGCGTGCAGGGCCGCGCCAACGTAGATGCCGCCGCCCATCGACTCGATCGAACGCACCTGCGCAGAGATCGACTTGCTGTCGTTTACGGGCTGCATCGGCACGACGACGTGTGCGGCCGAGTCCACGGCGATCACCGAGACCGCGTCGATTGGTGAGAGCATCTCGACAGCAGTGGCGGCGCCGCGGTCCGCGAGCTGCATCTTGGTCGTGTCGCCTACACTCACTGCCATCGAACCCGAACGATCGAGCGCGATGGCCATCGCGAGGCCGAAACGGCGCTGTTCTTCGCGCATCTCCATCGTGACCGGCAGGAACGACTCCACGGCCGAACGGTGGTAACCACCCACGCCGTAGCTCGCTTTGCCGCCGGTCATCAACAAGCCGCCGCCGAGGTCCTTCACCCACACCGCCAGCGAAGCGAGCGCGCGCGTGGGCAGGTCGCTGGCCGGCACATCTTCGAGCACGACGCAGCGGAACGAATCGAGACCATCGAGCGTGAGCGGTGCGGTCTGTGGCCTCTGTACCTCGACGTCGAGTCCGGCCGCGCGCAGGGAATTGGTGAGCCGATCCTCCCGGCCACCAGGCGTTACACAGAGCACGCGTGGGCTCGCAATGCCGCGCACCACGGTGAGGCCGCGGTCGTTCTGCGGCACCGCGTCGCCGGGTCGCGTGACCTCGATCGCGATCTGCTGCAGACCGGGCTTGGACAGCGTGCGGCGGAACTGCAACACGTTGCGCCCTTCGCGCAGTTCCGCGTCGCCCTCGCGCATCACATCCCCATCGGCGAGCAAGCGCCAATGCGCGGGGCCGGCCTCCTTGGCGATCACGACGGCCGTCACGGCAAACGGCTGCCCCACCGTGACCGCGTTGGGCGCCAGGATGTCGGCCACGGCCACATCGGCGCCCACGGCGCGTGCCACCAACTGCGTATCGATGCGAATGCCCGTGCGCAGCGCCGCGCGCGCGGCAGCTTCGAGGTCACCGCCTGTGTGCTCGCCATCGCTCAGCACCAGCAAGGAACCATGTCGCCCGGGGGCCACGAGGCTCAGTCCCGCCGTCACCGCCGCCGCCAGGTCGCTGCCATCCGGGACCACGACGTTGGTGCCCTCGCGCCACGCGAACGGCGACTCGGGCACGACCTCGATTGCCGCCTTCGTGCCAAACGTGACGAGCCCGATGCGATCGCCCGGCAGCAGCCGTTCGCTGAGTTGCGTGGCGAGTTCGCGCGCCTCCGCACCACCCTGGGCCGGCATCGAACGCGAACGATCGAGCACGATCACGACGTCGCGCCCTTCGACCGCGCCGGGCAACCACGGCTGCGCCAGCAGCGCCGCGATCGCCAGCAGGAGCAAGACGCGCAGCGTGCCGACGAACGGCCGCGTCCACAACCGGCGTCGCAGCAGCAATACCGCGAGCGGCACGAGCAGGAACGCTTCGGGCGTCGCAAAGTGGATCATCGTGCCCTCCGCGCCAACCACCACCAATCGAGCACTACGAACGTGAGCAACAGCAAGCCGAGCACACGCTGTTCGAGCGAGATATCGCGCAGCGAACCTTCGCGCCCTTCGCCACCAGGGGCGCGCGTTGCCGGCGCCACGAACGTGCGCAGGCCGCGCAAGTCGGACTCGCTCGGATCGTGGAAGCGGGCCGCAAAACGGTCGAGTTCGCGGTCGTCGCTGCCGAGCACACGATGCAGTCCCGGCTGTTCGAGCAGCCACCCCACCGTGCGCAGGCCATGCCCTGGCCGGCGCGTGCCATCGGGAGCTTCGAGCTGCAGCGCCGTATCCCCGTTGCCGGCCAGGAGCGAACGCCGGTAGCGCGCTTCGTTGCCTAGCACAACGTTGGGCATTTCGGCGCCGGGCACCTCGGCGCGGCAACTCTCGAGCACGTTCGCGAGCAACAGTGGCCAATCGGGCGAACGCGGTGCATTGCCGGCACTCGGGTCCAGGTTGACCCACAGCCGGCGCCCCGCGTCGAGGAATTCTTCGCTGAGCAACGCCTGGTTGCCGACTGCAGCGAGCACGTGGCCTGGCAACGTGCGGCGGCTGCTGAGCCAGACCACACCTTCGAGCTGCAGGCCAGCGAGCCACGGATGGCCACGATCGAGCACGAACGGGCCGCGCCACGCGTCGCGTTCGCCCTCTGCCGGCGCGACGACGATCTCCGTCTGCCCCGCGGTGAGTTGGCCAGGTTTGTCGCTGAGCACGAGCTGCGCGCGCGAAGCGTCGACTTCGCGGCGAAACCCGCGCAGCGCGAGCATCACGCGGTCGAGTTCGAGCAGCGGTCGCTGCGCCGCTGGCAGCAGGTCGCAAACCCCCACCACGCGGGCCGGCGCCGGCAGCAACCAGGCTTCGTTGTCGACCGCGAGCGCATCCGGAGCCAACTGCACCTGCACGGCGGCCGTGCCATCCGGCAACTCGATTGCGAGGTCCAGAAACCCATCGCGCAATTCGACCGCCTGCTGCGCCAGCACCTGTTCGCCACTTCGCACGGTGAGCTGGCTGCCCGCAGCCCCACTGTAGCCGCCGAGCCGCAGGCGCAGTTCTTCGCCCGCTCCGTTGCTGCGGGCACCACGTTGGGCGGTGAGGATCGCAACATTGGGAGCACCTTGCCCCAGCGCCACCACCGTGAGGTCCTTGCAGTCCCCTGGCGGCTCTTCGTCGGTGCAGAACACCACCTCCCCGGGTCCCGCGGCGAGTTCGCGCGCGAGGTCGAGGGTTGGCAACGGATCGTGGCGCGCCTGCACGGGCCGCCAGCGGGTGAGCGCCGACGCCACTTCGCCGGGCAGCGCTTTGGGCCCAAGCAGTACTTCGGGGTGGGGTCCCGTGCGCAACACAGTGACCCGGTCGCCGCTGCTCAGCCCGTTCGCACGTTTGGCAACTTCGTCCCGCGCCGAAGCCAGGGTTGCTCCCGAACTCATCGACGCCGAGTCATCGAGCACGAATACCACGTGGCGCGCCACAGCCCCTCCCAGGGAGGGCCCACCGAGCCAGAGCCCCAACGTCGCGGCGGCGAGGCATTCGAGCCAGAACGAAGGGGTGCGCAGCAGACGCGTGCGTGTGCGCCCGGCATCGGCGACGAGGCGCTGTTCGGTCCACAAGAACAAAGCGGCGATGGGCCGTTCGCGCAGATGTCGACGGAACAGGTGCACAAACACGACGAGCGGCACCGCGAGCAAGCCGAGCAGACCCCATGGCGTGGCAAAGCTCATGCGGGCTCCAACACTCCGGCTGGCAGCAGGTCGCGAGCACACATCGAAGCGAGGATATCGGCGCGCACGACGGCGTGGTCTCCGCCGTGACCGATCACGAGCAGACGCAACTCGTCGAGCAGGCGCTGCAGGCGGCCCCGGTACGCGGCCACCGCGCGCGCATCGAGCTGCACTTCGGCGCGTTGCCCCGTTTCGCAGTCGACGAGCGTCATCGCGCCTTCGGCGGTCGGTTCGAGTTCCCAAGGATCGAGCAACTGCAGGCAGAAGAAGCGCGCCGCTCCGGTCATCAAGCGCAGCAGGCCTGGCGCCGGATCCTCGGGCCACAAACCGTCGGTAAGCAAGATGCGCACACCACCTGGGCGCAGCGGCGCCACCGGCGGCAGCGGCGCGCCCGCCGGACCGTCGAAGACCAGTTGCTCGGCGAGCAGTTCGCTACCCCCGAGCGCCGACAACCGCGCCATCGCCCCTTCGCGCTTCGCCCACTGCAAACACGCGGCGGCGAGTAGGCGTGCGGCGCGTTCTTTGCCGGACGTAGCGCTCAGCGACGCGGAAGTATCGACAAGCACGTCCACGTACGGCGCCACTTCTTCCTGGTGCAGACGGATGCGCAGTTGCTCGGTGCGCGCGTAGCTGCGCCAGTCGATGTAGCGCAGGTCGTCGCCCAGCGCATAGTCACGGAAGTCGAAGAACTCCATCGAACTGCCGACCCCATGGCCACGCCGGCCACCCATGCGGCCTCGGAAGCGCTGCGCGCCCAACGCCAGGCGATAGCGCCCGGCGATGCCGGCAACTTCGGCGGCGATCGTCTCCGGTTGCGTGTCAGGCGACGCCATGCGCCTCCGGCCCCGCGCGCACAATCCGAGCGCGGCGCTCCCGCGCTGCCACGAGCACTTCTCGGGCGCCGCCGAGCAACACCGGCAGCTGCAGCACGATGGCAATCCCTGCCGCCAGGAGGAGACCCGTCGCCCAGCTCGTACCCATGGCGCCAAAAGCCTGATCCCCGATCGCAAAGAACGGGTTCATCACATGCCCGGCGTGGAAACCGTTCACACCACCTTGCACAAAAGCGTCGAGCAACAGCGGCAGCACACAGAACAAGAACAGCAGCAACGGCACACCGACGCGCGCCATGTGGTTGCCCGCGACACCGGCGGGCATTCGCGCCCGCAGCCAGCGTCCCATGGTCGCGTAGAGAATTGTGTAACAGCCGATCATCACGTTCATGTTGATCGTGCCCTGGCCATACCGGCCAAACCCCATCGTCGTGACCGTCGGCCACAACGGAATGGCAAACGCTGCAACCAGGGCGTAGTAGAGCAGCAGGCACCACAAGCCGCGGTCACGACCAGGCAACACCGGGATCGCCAGCAACGCGAGCAGCGGGTTGGTTGGCACATGTGCCCGCACGCGCGGGCTGAGGTCCCGTTGTTCGGTGACCATGAACACGCCAAACACGGCTCCGAGCAGCATCAGGAACGTAACCACCACGATCACGAAGCGATCCCAGATTGGCCCCGGCACGAACGTGAATATCCACCCAAACGCCAGCAAGACGAACGTGAGCAGGTAGATGCGGAACGGCGTCGAACGATTCTCGAAACCGTGCGCGAGGAACGACTGGGCGATCAATGCCGACAACACGGACCCTGCGGCGCAACCAAGCACGATCAACGAGGTCGCGACACCAAACTCGCTGCTGCTCATGAGCCAGCTCAGACTGCGCGAACATTGGCCGCTGAGCACGAACCCGACGAGGCCAAAACTCGACATGCCAAGCCCCACCGCCACGGCGAGATTCGCGAGTCCCTGCATCGCTGGCAAGGCGCCCTGCGCGGCCGAAGAGACCGCAAACGACGTGGCGGCGATGCAGAACACCAGCGCAAACAAGAGGCTGAGCCCGATGGTCGGCAGGTCGACGCCGCGCAGCAGATAACTCGTCGCCAACAGCGGTGACATCACGGAGATGTAGAGCACAAACTGCACCATCGCCGCCGCGAGTTTGCCGACGACGATGCGGCGCGGGCGCAGTTCGGACAGCAACAATTGCTCGACGATGCCCGCGCGCATTTCCATGCGCATCGACTGGTAAGCCTGCATCGGCACGACGAAGATGAGCAGCGGCACGAGCGTCGCGAGCCCCGCGTCGAACGCGCTGCGGCCGCTCTGCAGGCCGGCGTCCTGGTCGCCCGCCACGGCTACCGCGATCACCACGCTGATCGCCAGCGCCACCACCACCGTGAGCATGAAGACGCGGCCCTTGATCGCCTGCTGCACCTCGCGCACGAGGATCGGATTCAGCAGGTCGGACCAACGCGACCAGCGGTTCGGTGCCGACTCCTCCCCCACAGGGAGTTCGGCCGGCACCATCGTTGGATCGAGCGCACTCATTGCAGGTTCCCCTTCGTCGTCTTCAAGAAGATGTCCTCGAGATCCGCTTCCACGCGCGCAAACTCGAGAATGCGCACACCTTGCCCGACGGCGCGAGCGAGCAGTTCACTCATCTGCTCGTCGTCGCCCGCGAACGCAAACCGCAACTGCTGGCCATCCGGGAACACCTGCCCGACGCCCGGTTGCACGAGCAGGAACTGCTCGGCCATGGCGACATCCCCGAGCACGCGCATCGACACCGCCTGCTCGTGGCGCACACTCTGCTGGATCTCGGCGATCGAGCCCGACACGATGCGTTGCCCCTTTTCGAGCACCACGACGGAGTCACAGGTCTCACCGAGTTCGGGCAGGATGTGCGAACTGATCAAGATGCCCTTGCCGGCCGCCGAGAGCTCCTTCAGCAGGGTGCGGAACTCGATGCGCGCGCGCGGATCGAGGCCCGACGCCGGCTCGTCGAGAATGAGCAGCAGCGGATCGTGCAGCAGCGTCTTCGCGAGATGCAGACGCTGGCCCATGCCCTTCGAGAGCCCCGTCGCCGGCCGTTCGGCAAACGACGTGAGCCCGCAGAAGCTCGCGACCATGCGCACCGTGTGCAGTCGTTTCCGCCCGCGCAGCCCGTAGGCGCGCGCGAAGAAATCGAGGTACTGCATCACGTCGAGGTTGGGGTAGGGATGGAACTGGTCCGACATGTAGCCGATGCGCATGCGCACCTCGCGCGGCTCCACCAGCACGGAAACCCCATCCACGAGCGCGTCCCCGCCATCGGGCAGATCGAGGGTCGCCACGATGCGCATGGTCGTCGTCTTGCCAGCCCCGTTGGGACCAACAAAGCCGGTCACTTGACCACGCTCCATCGTGAACGAGAGGTCGCGAACCGCCTGCACCTTGCCGTAGTAGCGCTGCAGGTTCTTCACTTCGAGCAAAGGCACAGTCATCGTACGAAGTCCTCCGCCGCGAGCCGTCCAACCACGAAGTGCTCCTGCCAGTCGTAGTCGACGGCGAGGCCATGGGCATCGAGCCACGGTGCATTCGCGACACGCCCGATCCAGGTTCCCGGCAACAGGCTGCCGCCACCGAGAAGGCGATGCACGAGCTCGCCGAGGTTCATCACCTGGGTATCGAGGATGCTTCGACCATAGTCGTCGACGCGGCGTTCGATCGTATGCGAAGCCGCGGCCTGGGAGATCTTCAGCAAAGCACGCTGCGCATCCGATTCAGGCATTGGCCGCAAACCGCGCGCATCGCCGCCCCAGAACTTACCATCGCGATCGCACAACAACAGATCGCCAACGACCTGCACGCCACCATCCGTCAGCACGTCGAGGGCGCCATCGCCGCGCGCCGCAAATCGCAAGCGCTGCCGCGCGACCCCCTGCTGCGCCTCGGCGAACGCGGTCAAGGTGCGCGAGGGCAACACGCCACCATCGAGGGTCGAGCGGTCCGCATCGAACGCCCAGCGGTGCGAACTCCGGCTGCGATCGCGCGCAAAGGCGTCTGGCACGACCATGAGCGAATCCGCCGGCAACGAAAATGAGGCCGGCATGAGGCCCGCAAACAGCGTGCGGGCCGAGAAGGCCACCGCTTCGTGGCGCTCCTGGTCGAGCAGCGTCCAGCTGCGCAAAGTGCCGCGCACGCCGAAACCGTCGTGGAAGACGCCAAACCCGAGGATCAGCAACGTCGTGCCAAAACCCAGTGCCGGCACGGTGACGAGCGCGAGCATCGGTCGCCGCCAGCGCCGCAGCAGCAGGAAGTTGACGGGCCCGGCGAGGACCGCAAACAGCAGGATCACCGACAAGAACACGAGCACCGGCGGCCGCCCAAGGCCCGGCACTGGTTGCAGATTGAGCAACGCATTCGGCATCGGCCAGAGGCCAAGCCGCAAGCGACCAAGCCCCTCGCACTGTTCCTTCGCCTGGCCGAGATTGCGTTCGAGATCGTCGACGACCACCCAGTAGCCAAGTCCATCCTGGAACTGCGACGGCGACGCCGCCTTCTGCAAACGATCTCGCACCGGCCCGGCCGAAAGGCTCTGCGGCGTGGCAACCAGCACACAACCGCCGGCCTGCACGAACCGACGCAGCGCGTCCTGGGCCCCCGACTCGAGCGGCGAACGTGCATCGAGCAGCACGAGCTCGAAGCCCGTGAACAAGCGCCAATCGGCCGGCAGATCAAGTCCACTGCAGGTGACCACGCCCGGCTTGTCGGCCGCGGCAATCGCCTGCATGAGCGCCAGCGCCTGCGGCTGCAACTGCGCTCGATCGCTGACCAGGAGCGCAGTCACCCCCGCGCTGGAGGCCGCGCGCAGATCGTCGAGGTAGGTCTTGTTGTCGAAGGTGATGCGCGACTCGAAGTCCACCTGGGCGACGTTGGGCAACGGCAGCACGAAGTGCGCGCGCTCTTCCGGGCCAAGGGCGACGCTACGGCGCAGTTCGAGATCATTGCTGCCCCACGAACGGCTCGTGAGCCGCAGCGACATCACGTGCGGGACGCGTTCGTGGTTCTGCACATCGACGACGATCCAACCAAACCCACCGAGTCGGCTGCTGCCGACGAACGGCGCCATCCGCACCGTGCAGATCTGGCGGTCGCGATCGCTGTGGACAAGTACCTTCTCCTGCGCCAACGCGGACAGCCCCGACACCAGCGCGAGAACCAGCGCGAACAGGCGCCTCACTGCACCGCCCCCGGCAATGCCTTGGCTACGGCCGGCACGGTCTCCAGCAGATCCTGCACGAGCTTCGCGGAGGTGATGCCGTTCACGACCGCGGCGTGCTGGAGCACGACACGGTGCGCGAGGGCCGGCAGGGCGACGCGCTGCACATCGGCGAAGTCGACGTTCGGGCGCCCCGCCAACAACGCGGCGGCACGCGCCGCTTCGCCGATGGCGATGGCCGCGCGCGGCGACGCGCCAAAGCGCACGTTCTTCTGCACCGCAGCGAGGCTGTCGGAGCGCTGCGGATGCGTCGCCGCAACCAGGCGCGCGATGTAGTTGGCGACTGCCTGCGGCAGGAAGATGCCATCGACGAACGCGAACAACTCGTCGATCTCCTTCGCCGTGAGTGCCACCTCCAGGGCAGGCGCCTGTCCGCGGCGACGACTCGTGAGGATCTGCGTCATCACGTCCGCCGAGACGCCGGGCACCTCGACCTTGAACAGGAACCGGTCGAGCTGCGCTTCGGGCAACGGGTAGGTGCCTTCGAGTTCGATCGGGTTCTGCGTCGCGAGCACGAAGAACGGCAGCGGCAACGCGTGGGTCTGGCCGAGCACGGTGACGTTGCGTTCCTGCATCGCCTCGAGCAGCGCCGATTGCGTCTTCGGCGAAGCGCGGTTGATCTCGTCGGCGAGCACGACGTTGGCAAACAACGGCCCCGGCGAAAACACCAGTTGCCGTTCACCGCCGCGCTCCTGCAGGATCGGACCGCCCGTGATATCCCCCGGCAGCAGATCCGGCGTGAACTGCACGCGCCGGAACGACAGGCCAAGCAGCCGGCCGAGCGCCTTCACGAGTTCGGTCTTGCCGAGCCCTGGTAGACCTTCGAGCAGCAGATGGCCACGCGCGCAGAGCGCGATCACCGAGAGATCCACGAGTTCCTGCTGGCCGAGCAACACGGCATTGCAGCCGCTGCGCACCCGATCGAGCAGTTCCTTGCCGCGCAGCACCTGCGCCGCCGTCAACATCGTCGTCATCGTTTATCGCTTGTCCTTGCCCGGTTCGCCGTTCGCATCCCCGAAGAAACGTCGCAGCACCGCGCGATGGCGAGGTGCCAGATCCAATTGCCAACTGGCCCCGGCCGTGCCCGCGGCGCCGGTAGCACCTGCACCACGATTGCGTTCGGGCTGCACCTGCGGCTCGCTCTTGCTGCTGCCGAGAGGCACCCAATCGCCTGGTAGCGCGCGGCCAGGCGGCAATGGCAACGCCGAGTTGGCGCCACCCTCCGCATCCTCGGTCATCGACAGCGCCGAATGACCCGGGCCTCGATTCACGCCGCCACGCCCACCCTGCTCACCGTCGCCGTCCGGCCCTTGACCAGGCCCCTGCCCGTTCGCGCCTTGGCCTGGCGTCTGCCCGGGCTGCTGGCCGAACTGTTCGAGCACCTTCTTCAAGTCCGCGAGCTGCTTGCCATCGAGTCCCGCCCCGAGTTGGCCCGCGCCAAACTTGCCGGCCGCGCCCGCCATCGCTTCGGCGAGCTGCTTCAGTGCCTTCAGATCCTGCGGCAGCGCGTCGGCGTCGAACGTGCCATCGGGCCGCTGCGCCTTCTGCAGCGCTTCGAGCAGGTTCGGCGGCAAACGATCGAGCAACCCCGCATCCGCGAGCGCCTTCGCCGCCGCGGCCAGCTGACCCGGCGTCGGCGCCGACGCATTCTCGGCCTCGATCGCAGCCCCCGCCCCACCAGGCGCCTGCCCCGGGTCGCGGGCCGCCTGCAACAACTCCTCGCGCTCGAGCCGTTGGTCGAGCTGGTCGAGATCGCGCCACTCCGGCGCTTCGCCGGCCGCAACCTTGCGCTGCATGTCGGCAAGCTTCTGTTCGAGTTCCTGCTTCACCTCGTCAGGGATCGCGCCGCGCTCAAACAGGCTGCGCATCACCGTCGCGAGCTGCTCGAGGTCCGACTGCAGCGCGGGCATCTTGACGGCCCCGGGCAGCACGGGTGCTGGCAACATGGCGACGCCGGACGCCAACGCGAGCGCCAGCAGCGGCATGGGCAGCAGGCGCCGCCACCGCGGCTGCGGCAGCACTTCGGGCAGCCGAACGAGCCCCTGCTGCAACCGTTCCTGCCACGCCGGATCGAGTTCCTGCCCTTCGTGGGCGGCGAGCAACAGCCCGTCGAGTCCGAGGCGACTATCGAGGTGGGCGGCGGCAATCGCCGGAGCCATACGTTCGCGGCGCAGCCGCCAGCATGCATAGGCGACCACCGGAACGGCGCCCAAGGCCCACCACGGACTTGGCGCAACATAGCCCCCACAAACACGTAACGTCACCAGAGCAACCGCGGCGGCGAGCCCGGTTGCGGCCGCGGCCTGCAGGGCAGCCCCCAGCCACGCGCCGATCGCAACCCGTTGGCAGAACTGGGCAATGGCGCGAGTTGGTTGGGACGGCATGGCGGGGCGCATTCGACGACAACCTAGCCCTTTTATTTGCTCGGCGTATGTCCCGCCATGGCCCCCGCGAAGTTCCGGTGACGGATCTGCAACTCGGTACTATTGGCGGCATGGAAGATCGGCCCCTCGCATTCACTCTCCCCCTGCTCCTCGCCGGCATCTGCGCTGCCCAACAACCCGCCGGATTGCTCACCGGCATGCCCCCCGCTGGAGTCCAGGTCACAACCCTGGGCACGGGGGTCGAGAGTGAGCTCATTGCGCGCATTCCCGCGGACGCCTACCGCGGCATTGGCACCTACGTGCCCCCCGCTTCGCATCGCCTCCGCGGCGCCGTGATCCTGCTACGCGATACTTCCCTCGGCGACGGCGAACGTTTCTCCGTGCACGTCTACCTGGAAAACGGCACCACCAACCTTCCGACGATCAACGGCGGCGATGCGCCGGGCACGACGGCGATCTTCAGCGCGATCGACCTGCAGACCCCCGCAGGCACTGCCAACCACGACGTCCAGGTGCTGTTCGGCAACGGCATCGACGTGCCGATCGGCAGCGACCTCTTCATCTCGGTGGTCTACCACACGCCGGGCCTGGTCATCCGGACCGTCGGCGGCTCCAGCGTGCCCGGCTTCGTGACCAGCCTCTTCGACGCCTGTGGTGCGGGCCTCAACACGAACGAGGCGTTCGCCTTCAGCCACACGGGTGGCGGCACCCAGTTTGGCACGATGACCTCGCTCGGTTCGAGCACCATCGGCTGGCAACCGATGATCGAACTGCTCGTCGACGGCAGCAGCGGCGTCGCGGTGGCCTCGCGCGGACCGGGCCAGGCGCCCACGGCGAGTTTCTACTCGGGCCTGCACCCGGACAGCGCTTCGCCATCCAACCAGCCGAGCCGCCACGACGTGCCCGGTTATGTGTTCCGCAGCAACGGCACGATCGGCGAAGGCTCCCCCGTGTTCCTGCTCGGCTCGACCCAACCCTTCGCGTTCCAGCCCTGGATCGTGCTGTCGCCGGGCAATGCGATCCTGCACCTCTCGCCCATCAACCTCGTGGGCCTGGGCCTGTCCTTCGTCAACCAGGAGGGCATTGCGCAGATCCTCTGGAATGTGCCCAACAGCCCGGCCGTGCGGGGCCTCGAAGTGCGCACGCAGGCGTTCGGCTTTGACCCGGTCACCGGCTACGCCGCCAGCGGTGCCGCCGCCCGCCAACGCTTCTAATCGGCGCGCCCTGACGAAGCACGCAGCGTGATCGGGGCCCGATTGCCGAAGATCAGTGTGCCGAAGGACTGTGCGCCGAAGGATCGGGCCGCACCGCTTCGTCGACGGTGAGAGGTTGCAGGCCAAGGAACGGCTGCACGCGCACCGAACACGCCTCGAGATCGCACATGCGGCAGTAGGCGCGTTCGCATGGGTCGGTGTGGAACGTGATATCCCCTTCGCCCGGCAGTTCGCGCATCACGCTCGCGGCTAGAGCCTCCGCCGTGTCATGCGCACGCTCGACGGTCCAGAACTCGGGCACGACCAGGTGGGCACTGACGTGGTGGAAACGCCCCGCGCGAATGGCTCGCAGGTGATGCACGCGGATCACGCCGTCGCGCATTCGCTTCGTCAGCACCTCGGCAAGCGCCTTCAGCAACTCGGGATCCTCTTCGTCGAGCAACCCACCGGCGGCGCGGCGCACGAGCCGCCAACCAGTGAGCAGCAGCCAGATGGCCATCAAGCCGGCGGCCACCGGATCGAGCCAGACGAGCCCTGTAAGGCGCACCAGCAATAGCCCAACCACGACGCCAGCGCTGGTCCAGAAGTCCGACAGCACGTGGTGGCCATCCGCCTCGATCGCGACCGAACGATGCGCGCGCCCATACCGCACGAGAAACAGCCCTAACGCCCCGTTGCCGAGCCCCGCGAGCACGGTAAGCACGAGGCCGAAATCGATCTCGCGCACATTGGCGCCCTGGTACAGCGTGATCCCCGCCTGCCAGAGGATCAGCAGCGCCGCGAACGAAATGAGCCCACCTTCAAACACGGCCGAGAAGAACTCGATCTTGCCGTGTCCAAACGGGTGGTCCCGATCCGCGGGGCGCCCTGCATACGACAACACGCCAAACGCGAACGCGGCCGCAACGACGTTGACGATCGACTCCAGCGCGTCGCCAAACACCGCCTGCGAGCCCGTCGCCGCATAGGCCCAGAACTTCACGCATAGCAGCACCACGGCGACACCGAGCGACAACAGCGCAACCCACGTGTGGGTCGCGCCGTTCTGCTCCTTCATGGGACTGGCGGCCGGCGCGTTCACTTGCGTTTGCCCACGAAGAGGCCGCCACCTTGATGCAACACGAGTTCCTTGCCGTCCGCCGAGAACACGAGTCGCACCTCGGCATCAAACGAAGCGCGGAACTCCTGCTCGCCTTGCCACAGCAGATCAAAGGGCTGCTGCCCCTCCGCCTGCCCGACACCACGCAGCTTCTCGCCCTTCTCGTCGATGCGCAGCGTGAGTCCGATGTCCGCGAACGCATAGTCGCCCTTGTAGAGCGCACGCGTGGCCACGGGCACCGGCAGGTCCTTCGCCACGAACTCGGGCAGGTCCAGGACCACACGCACGATCGCCTTGGCGAGCTTGTCGCTCGACGCCCGTTCGCAGTTGCTGATCACGGCGACATGCAGGTCCGCATCGAGCACGTGCAACAACTGCGAATTGAAGCCATGAATGCCGCCGCCGTGCAGGATCGCCGGCTTGCCAAGCACCTCGCCCCGCATCACGCCAAACCCATAACCCGTGTCGCGCCCGTTCGTCAGCACGAGCGGCGTCGTCATCAACTTATAGAGCTCCGGCGGCACCACCTTGCCAGCCGCGAGCGCCACCGACCAACGCACAAGGTCCTCGCCCGTCGACAACAAGCCGCCCGCCGCGCCCGGTTGGCTCATGCCGAGCAGGTCATCATTGCCGAGCTTGCCATCGCGCACGGTGTAACCCTGCGCGCGATTCTCGATGAGGTCCCGATTGCTGTCGTAGCGCGTATTCGACAGCAGCAGCGGCAGCGCCAGTTCGTCCTGCACGATCTGCGCGTAGGGCTTGCCATGAACCTTCTCGAGCACCATGCCAAGCAGGTAGTAGCCGGTATTGCTGTAACGCCAATCGGTGCCAGGCTCGAAGTCGAACGGCTTGCCAGCGACATACGCGAGCAGTTCGTGGTCGCTGAGTTCGAGCGGCGTCGTGCGCTCCCACGCTTCGCCCACATCCGTGTAGTTGGGCAACCCGCTGCTGTGCGTCAGCAACTGCCGCAGCGTCACCGTCCGGCCCTGCAACGGAAAGTCGGGCACGTACCGTTCGATGCCATCGCCGAGCGCCAGCTTTTCGGCCGCCAAGGCGCGCAGGATCAACGCCGCGGTGAACTGCTTCGTAATCGAGCCGATGCGAAACCGGGTCGTCGCCTTGGCCGGGACGCGGAACTCGGCTTCGGCGAGGCCATAACCCTTCGCGAGCAGCACTTTGCCGTGCTGGGCGATGCCAACCGAGAACCCGACCGCGTCGGGCACCGCGAGTCGTTCGGCCACCAGTGCGTCGACCTTGCCTGCCCAGGCAGGATCCTGGGCCCACAACGGCGCGAACAGAACGGACCACGCGGCGAACCGCACCAGCGACGAGGGAGGCTTCACGGCCGCATCCTACGCGCCCGCCGCCGCGAGAGCACCCCCGAGCCGCCTCAACCGTGAGAACCAGCGGAAGCAGCGCGAGGGAACAGCACGTGGTTCTCGAGATGGATGTGCTCCATGACCTCGCGCTCGAACTCGGCGAGCCCCAGGTACAGCGCTCGCCAGGTGCCGCACGCCCCTTCGCCCGGCACGAAGTCGTGCGCGAGCTGCCTCAGTCGCTCCAGATTACGGCCATGCTCCAGATGCTCCGCCTCCATGACCATCACCGGGCCACGCACGCTCAGGCTCGCCCCGGCCAGCAGCATCGGGAACAGCACCTGCTCCTCCTTCTGCATGTGCGATTCCAGTTCGCCGGCCACGTACTGCAGGTGGTCGGCAAGGCCCCGCGGGCAATCCGCCTTCTCGCCGTGCACCGCTTCGACGCGCCGAGCCATCTGCAACAGCCGCGGCAGTTCGGCCCGATGGCCCGCGTGGTAACGATCCAGGACATGGGTCACCAACGCCTCCGTCGGGCGCGTCTCCCACGACTCGTCCCGCGGCACCGGTTCGGTCGAAGCGCGCAGTTCCGCCACGACGACAATGGGATCCAGCCCCTTCTGCGCGCACGCCGCGAGCAGGCTCTGTTGGCCGCGACAACAGAAGTCGAGCCCGTGCTGCTGCAGGACGCGCGACGCGCCCGCCCAGCGCGTCGCCAGATCGGCAAGGATCGCTTCGGGGTGGATCTCGGACGGGGAAGGCAAGTTCAGTTCGTAGGACATGCAAGGCTCCGGAATCTTTCTGGACATCGTCGTCCATAATTCACCGACGACCAGCCAGCTCTTGTGCGTAGCCGGGGCCGACTCACCGCCCAGCCGTGAGCAGCACCGCGTTGAGCAGCAGCAGGTTCTGCCCGTCCGCGAACGCGCGCACGTTGGGGTCTTCGGCAAACGCGACGACGTGCCCCTTGCCAAAAGGCTGGTGCACGAGATACGCCTTCTGCGGCAACTGCTTCTTCGCCTCGTCCCACACGAAGCCGGCCTTCACGAGTTGCTCCGCCGGCGCGTAGATTGCCACGTTGGTGCCGCGATCGAGCTTCACGGGCGTGAAGATGCTGCTGCTGTCGTGCACCACGTTGGTCGCGCCGCGATAGCCGAAACCGAGCCAGTGGTCGGGATCGATCGAAACACCGAGGATCGCACCGGGCGTGTTCGGCGGCGACTCCTTGTCCGGCGTGATCGCCTTCTGGTAGTCGAACGGCTCGGTCGCGGGCTTCTCGGTGGGCTTCTCGGCGGGTTTCTCTGCCGCAACCACCGGCCGATCCCCGTCGCCACCCTTCTCGACCTTACGATCCACTTTTTTCTCTTCCTTCGCCTTCTGCCGCGACTCGGCCTCACTCGCAAGCAGCTCTACATTGGCCTCGGTGAGCCACCGGGTTGCCGATCCGAGCGTGATCAACACGCCACCGCGCTCGACGAAACCCTTGATCGCCTCCGCACCACCTTTGCCGAGAATCCCACCGTAACCATTACCCTCCGGCAGGATCAGCACGGTGAAACGATCGAGATCCACGCGCTGCAGGTCGTGCGTGCGCAACGGCGACACCGGCACGCCATACCGTTGCTCGAGCAGGTAGCGCACCCAGCCCGCGGAGTTTGCGTTCACGGGCCGATCCCACGCCATCGCCACCCGCGGCACCTTCAGCACGAGCGAGTTGTTGCTGCCGAAGTTCGGGCCGCTGTCGACCCACGAACTGTCCGCGCACCGCACGGCCACCCCATGCAGAGCCGCGAGTTCGCGCATCCTGGCATGCAAGTCCACCGGCTGATCCTGCACCTTCACGACGAACGAACCGGCCGGATACTCAACGCCTTCGAACGTGAACTTACGATCGATGCAGCGCGCCTTCATGCCCAGACGCAGCA